>NZ_CALPTI020000010.1:0-97474 GCF_943326455.1 Limnohabitans sp. Rim8 | reverse complement strand
GTGATCGATCTGGCCGAGGCGGTAGCGCGTGAAATGCAAAACAGCCGCTGAAGGCGTGCACCCATGAACCCCCTCAACCCCAAAAAACTGTTGCTAACGAAATGGACCGCCGTCAAACCCGTGGCCAAACAAAAGCACTTTTTGGTCAGTCGGGTGATTCATCCCGAACTGCCCACCGACCCGATTGAACAGGTGGAAATCGAAGCGGTGTTTTCAAAAGCGACGCAAATCATCGCTTGGCGCGATCTGCAAGACGACAGCGTGTGGCGGCAGGGTTGGGTTTGATGCTCTTGAGGTTCATGGCCAACGTGCCATCGGCCTCGGGTGGTCGGCAAGTGCCGTTTGACACGACAACTTGCCACGCTTAATTTGGTTTCAAGGCACAAAAGCAAATTATTTGTTGGGTGCTTTGTACTTGGCAGCTTTAGCCCCAGCGCTGGTCATGGCCGCTTTCATGGCTTTGGTTGAAATCAATTCTTCTACTTGAATTTCAGCGAAGGCACCGGTTGACATGGTGATCATTTGTGCCTCAGTGATTTGCTCCGCCGTTCCTTCAATCAAACAAACGATGCTGCCATTGGAAATTGAAAACAATACTTCATGTGTTTTGAAACCCATAGATTTGAAAAGCGCTTTTGCAGCCTCTCCTCTATCGCTTGGCGCTGCCAGCATGCCCTGAAAAGCCGATGGTGTGTAGCGTGAACGAACCAGATACAAAGCCATGATTTGTCTCCTCAATCAAATGGGTAATTGGCGTGCCAAGTTACTGCGAACCCAACTGCTCAACCCGCTGGCCGTCGCACGAACAGACCACGCTTGAAATTCAGGGTCACTGTACACAGCGTCAACGCATTTACCGTAGGCCTCGTAGCTTTCATAACGGGTGGCAAAAACCATGTTGCCAATCTCTCCTGTGGAAACCGTCCAAACAGAAACATCGGCTCCGTGCTAGCGCCATATGGCAGCACTTTCAGCAACGATTGCCATAAATTTGGCCATGTCTGCCCCAGGGTTTGGTTTGAAAACGGCTTGCGAAATGATTTGAGACACTGTCAACTCCTTGAGTAAATGAAGCGCACTTCAACGCAAAGTGCAGTTTTGAATTTGACGCTGACGAATTGAAAATTGAAATAGGCCTGGCACATTGACTTATTGGTGTTTACCCATAAATGCGGCGGGGGAAGTGGCGAACCTTTAGAACAAAAAGTTTAAAAATATAAACTCCATGATTGCCAAAAAACTGCTGCTAACCAAATGGACCGCTGTGCAACCCGTGCCCAAACAAAAGCACTTTTTGGTCGGCCGGGTGATTCAGCCCGATGAGCCCACCGACCCGATTGAACAGGTGGAAATAGAGGCGGTGTTTTCCAAGGCTGTTCAGTGATTGCTTGGCGTGACTTGCAGGATGACAGCGTTTGGCGGCAGGGCTGGGTTTGACTGAGCATCGGCCGATTAAGCGCAGTTCAATGCTCGGGACTGCCTTTATGTTTCAGCGCATGGGTCCGTTCGGATACATAGTCCATGTAGGCAAAGAGTAAGCCAGTGATAACAAGACCAACGTGAATACCGACTTTCCATGCCAGGGCTTGATCTGCCTCTGACCAGATTGCGGGGGTGTCACCGCCGGTTTTAAGAAGTATGCTGAGATTCACGAAGCTCTTGAGCAACTCTATGGCAGAGATGGCCACGATGGATGCAATGACTTTGATCTTCAAACTGGCGAAATCAACCTGACCCATCCACTCTGGCCGGTCCTCATGCCCTTTCGTGTTGATCTTGGAGACGAAATTCTCGTACCCACTAAAAATCACGATAAGAAGCAAGTTCGCCACCAAGGAGAGATCAACCAAGGCCAAAACCGCCAGCACAACTTCGCTTTCACTGGATGTGAAAATATTGGGTATGACGTGTATCAGTTCTTGCGCGAACTTGACCAACAACATAAAAATACCGAACACGAGCCCAAGATAAAACGGTGCAAGCAGCCAACGGCTGTTGAAAATCAAAGCTTCAAGAAGGTTTTCAATGGATTTCATGCGAACTCTGTTTGAATAAATGAATTTAACGTTTTAAACAGTCTATCTCACAAGTTTTACAAATCATCTTGTGATCCATTCTTCCCCAAAGCAATTGTCCGGATAAAACTGAGCAGGTAGTAGGGTCCGAAAAATTTTTGCCATCACCCGCTACAACTGGAGCAGCTACTACGCCATGGCGGTGTTTTCCATGGCCGTGCAGGTCATTGCTTGGCGCGATATGCAGGACGACAGCGTGTGGCGGCAGGCTTGGGTTTGAGGGCAAAAAGTATTTCTGCATCGCCTGTCATCCGTTTCGCCGCGGTTTCAAAAACAACCCATACATCGAGGCGAATACCCTGATTTCAGGCGGGCTCCAAACATTTCGAACCGCACGTTGGCCGCCATCAACACCCTGCCCCTGGCGTACCTGCTCGGCTTCTGGTTGATGCTTTTGCCTCTCACACTCACCCTTGAATGCCTCTTTCTGGCGATCCACAACGGCCTTCAACTGCGTGAGCCGGATCTGCTGAAGTGTGAGTGGCTTGGCGGTTTTGGCGAGCTGGCCCAGGCGCAGGCCAGCTCGCTGGCGATCGCGCAGACCCGCTGGTCTTGCACGCCGCCTTTATTAAACGCCATGACGATGCGTTCGACTCACCGGGTGGTGGCAACAAAGCAGCCACTGTACTGATCAAGCAACTGCTTGACAGAAACCGGCTTAATCAAAGTTCAGATTGCGCGACTGAACCAGACGAGCCCACTTTTGAATTTCGGCGGTGACGGTTGAGGCCAGCACCTCTGGCGAGCCACCGACAGGCTCGACACCGATGGCGGCTAACCTTTCTCGGACATCAGGCATTTGCAGCACTTTGTTGACTTCGCGGTTCAAGGTCGCGACGATTTGCGGCGACATTTTGGCCGGCCCAAGCAATGCAAAAAAGGTTCCACCCTCCACGGCATGACCTTGTTCGCGCAATGTCGGTACATCGGGAGTCAAAGAAAAGCGGTTCGCAGAGGCAACACCCAGCACGCGGAATTTACCCGCTTTGACGTGCTGGTTGGATGTCGCATACACATCCATCGACGACTGGATGTCTCCCGCAAGCAAGGCGGTGATGAGGGGGGCACCACCTTTGTAAGGAACGTGCACGATATCCAGACTGGTGGACTGCTTGAGCAATTCATAGGCGAGGTGGTTAGAGCTGCCAGGGCCAAATGAACCGAAGTTGAGTTTGCCTTTGTTGGCGCTCGCATGACTGATGAACTCACTCAGATTTCTAGCAGGCACCGACGGGTTCACCAAAAGGAAAAAAGGGGTTGTCGCCATGTTGATGACCGGCGTGAAATCGGCGATCGGATCGTAGGGCAAATTCTTTTGGGTGCTGGAGTTGGAGCCAAATGTACTGGCTGTACCCAATACCAATGTGTAGCCGTCAGGAGCGGCCTTGGCAACGTGCGCTGAACCGATCGCACCCGATGCGCCGGCGCGCGTGTCGATGACAAAAGGCTGGCCAAGGGCCTGCCCAACTTTTTCCATCACGATGCGAACAACCGCATCGCCGGATCCGCCGGCAGGAAAGGTGTTGACGATGCGGATCGGCCGATCCGGGTACTGCTGCGCCCAAGCAGCGCTGTGCACCCCCACCATGGCGGCGCAAGTCAAAAGAAGCGTGCTTAGCCGCAAGGCCAGGCGTGAGGGACGAACCAATGATGCGCAAGTACTTTTCATATTCGAATCCTAAGTTGATGACTCTCATTGACATCGCAGTGGTCCTTGAGGCCCTCCTTTTTCAGCCTTACAGGGAGGTACCAGGCACTGCAGTTTGCAAGCGGCACAAGCACGATGTATGATTTTGACCATGTTGTCAAATTCCTCCAAAAAATCATTGCCAGCGATTTCTGGCGGGGAAAAAGCAGGACGCTGGGTTGGCCGCATGGTTTCCAAGGGGTCGCGCCGCGACGCCATACTGCACAGCGTTGGCACGGTCTTGCGCGACACACGGTTGTCCAACTTGACCATGAAAGACATCGCCGTCGAGCTGGGCATCACCAAAGGCAACCTTTACTACTATTTCAAGGACAAGCAGGACATCCTTTTCCAATGTCACATGCGTTGCATGGACTTGAGCCTTGACGCACTCCACGCCATTTTGGCGGGCCATTCTGGCCAGAATGAACCTTTGCATGCCCTGCTCGTTCAACATATCGCCGGTATGCTGGCAAATGGTTTTGGCAGCGTCTTGCTGACCGATCTGGACAACCTCACACCCCTGCAACGCAGCCTGTACGTGGCCCGACGCGATGAATTCGAAGCTGGCGTGCGGCAATTGATCGAATCCGGCGTTCAGCGTGGCGTCTATGTCTGTGATGACGTCAAGCTCGCCAGTCTGGCCATGCTGGGCGCGATCAACTGGCTGCCCAAGTGGTACCGTCCGGAAGGCTTGCTGACCGCCGACGAGGTCGCTCACGGTTTGGCCAATTTTCTGATGAAAGCTTTGCAGCCCAAGGCCGACCCAACCAAAGGTGCAGCCAAGCACATCAGGGAAACGTCAGGCCCCCTAACCCATTCCCCAACCCGGTCCAAGCGACCCGAGGTCAACCGAAAGGCGACATGAGTCACCCCCCTGCAAGTCCGCTCGCACTTGTGCCAGGCACCGTTTTTGAAGGGCCGTCAAAAACCCTCAATGACACCCACTTCGTGATGTTTTCTGCCGTCACCGGTGACGTCCATCCAATTCACTACGACGTCGAATACGCCAGCCAAACACGCTTTGGCAAGCCGCTCGCACACGGACTGCTACTGGCATCCTTGACCGCTCTAGGGGCATCCACGGCACGCGACCAGATCGAAGGATTGGTGTTTGTCGAGCAAGGTTGTCGCTTTCTGAGACCAGCGGTGGTGGGCGACACGATCCGCCCGCGCATTGTGTTCGAGAAGAGTTGGCAAGAAGCGCACCGAGTTTTCTATCGCTTCACAACCAGCCTGTTGAACCAACGCGGAGAAGTTCTGCTTGAAGGGTTTCACCTTTACCGCGCTTTTGAAAATTAAACCAACCACCATAAAGACCATCACAATGACCCAGATTCGCGAAAAAATAACGGGGGCAAAGGAGTGGCCCGCTCATCTGACCTACGTGCCGGCCTTGCGGGTCGGCAATATGGTATGGCTGTCCGGCACCACTGGCACCGACGATGCGGGCAAGATCACCGCGCCAGGCAACATCGAAGAGCAGACGCGGCAGATTTTTCGCAAGTTCGAAAAACTTCTCAACGAAGTGGGCGGGACTTGCGATGACATCGTTCAAACGCATGATTTTTTCACGACGACGGAAAACTACAAAAGCACGGCTGCAGTCCGTCGCGAGTTCTTCAAGACCGCCCAACCCACCTCTGCTGGCGTATTGGTGGCGGGTCTGTTGCGCAAAGATGCCTTGATTGAAATTTCTGCCGTCGCCGTTTTGCGTGACGCATCCAGTTAAACACCAACCTTCCGCCAAATGGTCGCCACAAATCATTACTTTGAAGAGTTCGAAGTGGGCTCTTTTTACCCGACCACCTCGCGTCTGATCAGCCTCGAAGACCATCTCGCTTTTTGCAAGCTTGTGCGCTACGAAGTGCCGCTCTTTTTGGATGCAGAGATAGGTTCGAAAACTGACTATGGCAGCCTCATCTGTCCGAGTCACCTGATCATGTCATTCACGACCGCCATGACGGGCGCTCTGTTTTCGGACAGCATCGATGGCTTGATCGCCCTCGAGCGCGCACGATTTTTGGCGCCAGTCAGGCCCGGGGATACATTGCGTACCGAAGTCGAGGTTGTCGATAAGCGACTTTCATCCAAGCCTGGTCGCGGCGTGATTACATTTCGCGACCATGTCTTCAATCAATATGACAAGCTGGTTTTTCAAAACGACAAAATTGCCCTGATCAAATGTAAAAATCAGCGGGGCAGCGCCATCTCATGACGCCCATTTTTGGCCAATCCAACGCTGCTATTGAGCAACTACAGTCTGACCGGCTGCGTGCCATGTTGGCGCTGTGCGCACGCGGCCATCCGTGGTACAGGCGCCAATGGCAAGAATTGAACATCGATGTCGCGCAAATCGCCACCGTGGCCGATTTGGAACGCCTGCCTTTGACGCGCAAGCAGGACATGATGCTTTCACCTGAAGAGTTTCGCCTGCGACTGCCCGACCTGCCCTTGCACGAGCGCGTCCTGTGGGAGGTCATCTACACCACCGGCACAAGTGCAGAGCCTACGCCCGTTTACAACACGACGCACGATTACCACGCCTATCTGTTGCAGTCGGCACGTGTCGCAGAAATTTCGGGCATCCGTGAAACAGATGTGATTGCCAACCTGTTTCCGCTTACGCCTGCCCCGATGGGTGCTTTCATACGCTCGGCGACCAATGCTTATGCCGCCGGCGCGACCATATTTGCTGCGCTGCCAGGCGCCAAACATGGAGCGTTCGATGTCCATCGTTCGCTCGATCAGGCCGTGCGCAGTATCGCCTTGCATCGCGCGACGATCTTGTGGGGTGTGCCAAGCTTCATACGCAGGGTGTTGTTGCGCGCCATTGAAAGCGGCAGTGACTTCAAGAGTGTCCGCATGTGCGCCATCACGGGCGAAGCGTCATCACCCGCTATGCGTGAAGAAATCCGCCGCTGCTTGCGCGAACTTGGCGCACAAGGCGCCACCGTGTTCGATCGCTATGGTTCAACGGAACTTGGTGCCTTCGCCCAGTGCTGCGAAGACAGCGGCTGGCACAACCCAGCGCCAGAAATTCAGTTCCATGAAGTCGTCGATCCGGACACCGGGCGACGCTTGCCTGATGGCGAGCGCGGGGCTCTTGCAGTCACCCACCTGGATCGACGTGGCACTGTGTTGATCCGCTTTTTGGTGGGCGACATGGTTTCGATGGATCGTTCGCCCTGCCCACACTGTGGCCGCAATGGTGACCGGATCATCGGACCAATTGTGCGCGCCAAGGACTTGGTCAAGGTCAAGGGCATGTTGATCAATCCGGCAGTGCTGCTCGACACCTTGCAAAGTCTGCCCGAGGTCGATGAACTGCAGGTGGTGGTGCAGCGCATGGACGCTCAGGATGAGTTCTCGATGGACGAGTTGCTGGTCCGACTTGCAACGAACTCAACGGACCGCGAGCAGCTGGCGGGGGTCATAGCAGATCGTGTTCAGGACGCAGTGCGTGTCAGGCCACGGGTTGAATTTGCTGCTGCGCTCGACATCTATGATCCGTCCAGTCAGACCAAAGCCTTGCGTTTCGTGGACAAGCGCTAAAGCATCTGATGAGCTTGCACGTATTTTTTTGAATCTCCGCTTATTGACTGGAGTCGCTCATGGATTTGCATCTCACTGGAAAAACGGTTCTCATCACCGGGGGCTCCAAAGGCATTGGGGCTGCCTGTGCACAGTCGTTTGCCGCTGAGGGCTGCAATCTGATTTTGGTGGCGCGCAATCAGCAACTTCTGAGCAAGGTGCAAGCGGATCTCATCGCCCGTTACAAGGTGCAAGTCGATGTTCATGCGCTGGATCTGCGCAAGCCGGCTGAACTCAAGCAAGCGGCCGACTTGTGCGCAAGCATTGATATTTTGATCAATAACGCTGGCGACATTCCGTCGGGGACCATCGAAACGATCGACGATATGGCTTGGCGACATGCGTGGGAACTCAAGTTGTTCGGCACAATCAACCTCACCCGGCAAGCCTATGCAGCGATGAAGGAACGCCGTAGCGGCGTCATCGTCAACGTGATCGGCATGGCGGGAGAGCGTGCCTCTTTCGACTACCTGTGTGGTTCAACGGCCAACGCAGGTTTGGCGGCGTTCACCAAAGGCATGGGCCTGGGCTCAAAGGAATTTGGTGTCCGAGTCATGGGTGTCCATCCGCCCTCGACCCGCACCGAGCGCATTGACAACATGCTCAAAGCGACGGCGAAGCGCCGCTACGGGGATGAGACCCGCACCGCCGACCTGATCAAGGATGGCATTTTCCTACCGGCCATTGAACCGGAACAAGTCGCAGATGCTGTCGTCTACCTCGCTTCTCCGCGTGCCAGCCAATTGTCGGGCATTGTGGTCAACTTGGGGTAAGTGTCGGTCGGCAAGCGCTCGTCGCTCGAACGTTGGCAGCATAGGGTGCCCGGGTGGGCGCCATTTGTTCAAAGAACCTATTCAACTACCAACGAATACCGCGTTCTTTCATTAAAGTGGCTGCAATATCTGGACGATCGGTCACATGTCCCTCTGGAAAGGTTCACCCAATCTCGACCCTCTGAACGAACGAGGAGCGCTGTGCGCAAACGGGCATCTTGGCATCGAGTGCTGGAGACAGGTGAAAGCTACCTCAAAGCTCGCATGCCCGTCGATGCCCGGACTCGGCAGCCTGCAGGCGTGCTGCATGGTGGTGTGTCCGTTGTTCTGGCCGAAACTTTGGACTCATGGGCTGGGTCACTTGTCGGCAAGCCTGAAAAACACCCTGATGTCGGGCAGGAAATCAACGCCAACCATGTCCGTGCTGTATCGGATGGATGCGTCTATGGGGTGGCCAGGCTCTTGCATCTGGGCCGCACAAGCCATGTTGCCAAAGCAAACCACACAGTGGCTGTGCGGCGACGTTGATCCTGACCTCAATGCAACTTGACGGTCGGGTTGGTTTGTTTGGTGATCATGCGCGACAGGGTAAAGAGCGTGGTTTTGAGGATGCCGTGAATGGCGAGTTCATGCAGTTTGTACAAAGACAGGTACATGAGCTTGGCAAAATAGCCTTCGATCATCAGACTCTTGCCGATCAAACCGCCCATCATGTTGCCCACCGTGCTGAACTTGCCCAGAGAGACCAGTGAGCCAAAATCTCTGTAACGGTAAGGCTTGAGGGGCTTGTTGGCCAAGCGGCGTTGAATTTGCTGCCACATATGGGTGGCCTGCTGGTGCGCTGCTTGTGCACGCGGCGGCACAATGCCCGCCCGGCCGCCATCGGCATCCGAGCAGGGGCAAGCGGCGCAATCACCCAAGGCAAAAATATCGGGGTCGCGTGTGGTTTGAAGCGTGTCATGGACCACCAACTGGTTGATACGGTTGGTTTCCAACCCGCCAAATTCTTTCAAGAAATCAGGCGCTTTCACGCCTGCGGCCCACACCACCAGTTCGGACTCGATCTCGCGGCCATCGGCCAAGCGAATGCCGGTGGGCATGACCTCCATCACTTTGGAGCTGGTGAGCACCTGCACGCCCAAGCGCGAAAGAAGTTGCTCAGTGGCTTGCGACAAGCGCGGCACCAAGGCCGGCAAAATGCGGTCGGCCGCCTCAATCAAGCTGACTTTGATGTCTTTGTCGACATCTATGCGGTCTAGGCCAAAAGCCACCACCTCGCGCGTCGTGCGGTGTAACTCCGCAGCCAACTCCACCCCCGTGGCGCCCGCGCCGATGATGGCCACATGCAATTGTCGTTTGTGGATGACCTCGGCCTGGTTGTGCGCGCGGATACAGGCGTTGACCATCCTGGAATGAAACGACTTGGCGTCATGCTGCGTTTCCAGCTTCAAGGCATGCTCTTTGACGCCCTGGGTGCCGAAGTCGTTGCTCAAGCTCCCAATACAAATCACGAGTGTGTCGTAGTGGATGTGTTGGGTGGGCGTCACAGCTCGGCCCTGCTCGTCCACATAGGGTGCGAGTTCGATGGTTTTGTTGGCGCGGTCGAGTCCCTTGAGCTCACCAATTCGAAAGGTGAAGTGGTTCCAATGGGCCTGCGCCATGTAATCCACTTCGTGGTCGCCCAAGTCCATGCTGCCCGAAGCGATTTCGTGCAACTTGGGTTTCCAGATGTGGGTGCGGTTTTTATCGACCAGCGTGATGAGTGCACGCTGTCGTCGGCCATGGCTATGTCCTAGCCGGGTTGCGAGTTCCAGACCGCCTGCGCCACCACCCACGATGACAATTTTGTGTTGTTTGCTCATTTAAATGCTCGCGATCAGATCAACCCGTTCAGCCCGGGATATCCAGCAACGTGAAACGCCACTTCCTGGTGACATACTAGCTTGAAAAAACAGTCTGTATGCATTTGAAGTAAAGCGCAATGCAAACGCCAAATTTGCAGCAATTCGATGTCGGTGTGACCTGCAGATGACAGCGTATACCGGCAGGCTTGGCATATGCGCTTGAGCAACAATAACTGGAAATTGGTGCAGCTCAGATCTGCCTCTTGGTTCTCCTTAGGGGTCTAAGCCTTACTGCCCAACGATCCAACCAAGCTCAATGAATCAGTGGAACTGTCTGCGCGCTTAAGCTGCCACCACTTTCACGCCGGCTTTCAGTCCGCTGGACCCTTCAATGCCGTTGACGTCTATGGCCACATGCCAGTGACCAAATGTAGGGACTGTCAGCCGTATGGGTGACTGGCGCACGAGGCCTCCCAGGTAAATGTGTTTCATGCCATTTTTGTAATTATTAAAATTATTGTCATCCATCAGTCGTACATTGGCGGCAGATGAAATGGTCACCTCCACCACAGCTCCTGCTTGTCTGGGTCCGATGTCCGTGTGCAAAAATCCCATACATGTCCTTTGTGGATATTGCCGCGATCATAAGCTTCATCCATCCAAAAAGTTTTTCTTCATAGCCTGTCATGCGCCTGGGCGTAGTCTAGAAAATAGCCTATTGGGAATGGCTTTCCAAACCGTTGCTTGAAAAACTGCGCGCAGTCATCACGGACGCTGACCCTTTCAGGCCAGCGCAAAGGGACACTGAGGTAGATCTTATGCAGCGCGATGCGCTTGCATGGCCTTGCCCACCTCCAAGGTCCCTTGTTCAGAACCCGAACGCGGCACCATCTCGCCCTCTCGGTCGGTGACCTGAGCCATGGCCGCCAACAGGCGTTCGGCTGTATCGGGACCAGTGCCCAAATAAACCCCTTGGGTGAGGGTAATGTGGGACACCTCAAAACTCCCTGCACCCGCACAAATGATGGTCCGGTTGGGCGCGTCATCGCCGACCATGACCAGCATGGCGGGCACCACGGCGCTGGGGTCCAGGGCTTGCAGCACGGCTTCGGGCATCAGGCCTTCGGTCATGCGGGTCGCGGCCGTTGGGGCCAGGCAGTTCACGCGGATGTGGTGTTTCTCACCCTCGATCGAAAGTGTTTGCATCAGGCCTGCCAAAGCCATCTTGGCTGCGCCATAGTTGGCTTGACCAAAGTTGCCGTACAACCCACTTGAGGATGTGGTCATCACAATACGACCGTAATTTTGCGCTTGCATGATCGGCCATACGGCCTTGCTGCAATGCACAGCACCCATGACGTGCACGTCCATGACCAGCTTAAAGTCGGCCAAATCCATCTTGGCAAAGCTCTTGTCGCGCAAGATGCCCGCGTTGTTCACCAAGATATCCACCCGGCCCCAGGCATCTACCGCTTGCTGGACCATGGCTTTGACGGCCTCAAAGTCGGTGACCGATGCGCCGTTGGCCAGCGCCTCACCGCCTGCTGCGCAAATTTCGTTCACCACCGCTTGGGCCGCTGACACCGAACCCCCTTCACCATGCACATTGCCGCCCAAATCGTTGACCAACACTTTGGCCCCGCGTGCAGCCAGCGCCAGTGCATGCTGCTTGCCCAAACCGCCGCCAGCGCCAGTGACGATGGCAACGCGGCCTTTGAAATCGATGCTCATGAATTATTTCCTTGTGATGTGAAATGACAGGGCGAAAAACAGGCGACACATGGCCCCTGATTCATCTGCTAACCTGATCGAAATGCTTTTATAGACACTGCTTAGCAACTCTTTTTTCAACTTTAAACCAGCGCCAAGGCGTTGGCTGTTACCCGATTGACACCCTCATGGAACTGAACACCGAGATCTTGACCGCTCCACCTTTGGACGCCGCGACGGTGGTGATGCTGCGCGATGGCCCGTCAGGCTTGCAAGTGCTGTTGATGCGCAGGCACCAGGCCTCGAATGTGTTGGGAGGGGTTTACGTCTTTCCTGGAGGCAAACTCGACCCTGAGGACCAACACCCGCTCTGGCAACAACGCTTGAGCCAAGACAGCGCCACGCTGCACGACAGGCTGAACGAACCCGATCTGCCCAGTGAACGTGCCTCGGGTCTATTTGTGGCCGCCATGCGTGAGGCTTACGAAGAATGCCGGGTCTTGCTCGGCTGCGCATCGCATGCCACGCCACAAGCCATTGCCTTGCTGCAAGCGCTGCGCAGCGGTCAAAGTTGGCATGACGCATTCCAAGCACAGTCTTTGTCTTTGCACACCGATGTGCTGCTGCCCTGGTGCAGGTGGATCACGCCACGCAAAGCTTCGGTGACGAACAAGCGCTTTGACACACGTTTTTTTGTCACCCAGGTGCCCGACGACCAATTGGCTGAGCACGACAACCATGAAGCCACCGAAGTCCTTTGGATCAACCCTCGCGATGCGCTCTTGCGTTACTGGAACCGAGAGATCGAGTTGGCGCCTCCCCAAATCATGAGTTTGGTCCACCTGAGCCGTCACACCCATGCCCAAAGTGTGCTGGCCGAGGCAAACAACCGACGCCCTCCGGTGATCGAGCCCGAGCCATATGACCACGACGGCGTTCGAACCATCTGCTACCCGGGCGACCCGCGCCATTCAGTCAGACAAGCTGCCTTTCCTGGACCCAGTCGCTTGATGTTCATCAACCAACGCTTTGAGCCAGAGTTGGGTCTGGCGGCATTGCTTGACTAAAATGGTTTCATCCGCTTTGGTTCCGACCGACGCCTTTTGTAACTCAATGCCCCCATGAACCACACGCCAATGCCTGAATTTCTGTCCATCGACCGGGCCATGGAATTCATCGGTGACAACCAAGGCGTGTTGTCTCTGCTCAAAACACTCCATCAGACATTGAGCGAAGACTTGCCCCGACTGCAAACCCTGCTCGATCAAGGGGATGTTCAAGGTGCTAACCGCATCCTGCACCAAATCAAAGGATTCACCCCAGTTTTTTGTGTAGACAGTTTGGTGGCGCACGTTGTGCTCATCGAAGACATGAGCAAGCATGCCGAAGCCACCGATTTAAGCACTGCTTACCTCCTTTTGGCGCCCAAACTCGAGACCCTGCGTCAAGAAGTGCTGGCGCACATGACCCTGCACAACAAGGCCTAAGACCACATCAGGCTTGCAGGCACAGCATCAACCCAAGCAGGACACCGATTCAGACTGCTGTTGAAATAACCAAGCATCGATCTTCTGAGCATCGTGCACCAAACGCAAGGCATCAAAAGCCTGCTGTGCTTGCGGGTAGACACGGCGCATGTAATTGAGCCACTGCTTGAGCCGACCAGCCCGGTGGCGAGTCGCCACACGAGCACTCACACCAACCCAAAAAACCTGCATCAAATCCAGCATCACCACCCAAGCCACGCCTTGACCTGGCAAAAGCACCTGTCCTGTTTGGCGGTGGTGTGCAATCGCCAAGGCCAAGCCCGGGTCGGTCACCATGCCGCGACCGATCATCAGCCGATCACAGCCCGTCACCTCTTGGCAACGCAAGGCATCGGCCACGGTCCAGATTTCGCCATTGGCCACAATCGGCAAACGCACATGCTGGCGCAAATCGGCGATGCGGTCCCAATAGGCCGGCGGCCGGTAGCCGTGGGCTTTGGTGCGCGCGTGCACCACCAGCTCACTTGCCCCGGCGGCCTCGATGGCCAATGCACAGTCTTCGGCGCGGCTGTCGTCGTTGTAGCCCAGCCGCATCTTGGCCGACACCGGAATGTGCGCGGGCACCGCACGGCGCACCGCCGCTACGATCTGTCCCACCAGTTCGGGCTCATCCAGTAAGACAGCACCGCCGCGGTGCTGATTCACCGTTTTGGCAGGACAGCCAAAGTTCAAGTCAATGCCATGCGGTGCCAATTCAGCCAAAGCGGCAGCATTATCAGCCAGGCAACTCGGGTCCGAGCCCAAGAGCTGCACTTTCACCGGCACCCCAGCCACTGTCCGACTTTTCTGACGCAATTCGGGCACCACACGCTCGAAGGCCCGGCGAGGCAGCACGGTGTTGGTGACCCGAATGAATTCCGACACGCACAGGTCCACACCCCCGACTCGGGTCAGCACATCTCGCAGGGTGTGGTCGAGCAGCCCCTCCATGGGGGCCAGCATGATTTGCATTTTTTGACGGTCAGCCCAGTTTGCGTTTGAGGCGAACCTCTTCCACCTTGACACCACCCAGTGGCACGGTGCGGGCGGTGTTCATCTCTCGCTTGAAACCCGCCAAGTCATGGAAACGCAAGGTTTGCTCATGCAACAACGGCAACCAGACCGTCACTTCGGTGCAGTCTTCGTCTTCGAGACCTTCACGGGCAGCGTCCCACAAGGCCAGCCCAATACCTTGGCCAATGCGGTCAGGGGCAGCGTAAATCGCCCAGATCTCCCCGGTGGTGTTTTTGGACTTAGGGTCGCGCGAGCGGTCAAAGCCGACAAAACCCACAATGTCTTGGCCTTGGGTGGCCACGATGACTTGAGGCTCGCCGTACTCGATGGCTTCTCTCCAATACGAGACCCGCTTGGGCATGGGTGTGGCGTCCCAATGGGCATCGGGCACTTGACCGGCATAGGCAGCGCGGCAAGCGCTCGCATGCAAAGCCGCCACCGCTGGGGCATCTTGAAGTTTGGCAAATCGGACTTGGATATCGGACATGGCTTGAAATGGAAGAATGAGAAAAACAACGCACTGCATGCACAGGGCATTCAGCGCAAAACCCAACATTGTCGCCGCATCGGTTATCTTCAAAGCATGAGGATGATTTTGAAACATGCTCCAAGATGGTTTTGGGGCACCAGCTTTTGGCTGGCGTGGACCTTTTGGGCGGTTGGGGCCCACGCACAGACACCCCTTCGTTTTGCCGATGACATGGCCGAACGCACCCGAGCCTGCACCGCCTGCCATGGTGAGCAAGGCCGGGCTGGACCAGACGGCTATTACCCGCGCTTGGCCGGTAAACCCGCTGGGTATTTGCACAACCAGTTGCGCAATTTTGCCGAAGGCCGCCGTCATTACGAGCTGATGACACGTTTGGTAGACCCTCTGAGCGATGCCTATCTGGGCGAGATGGCGCAATACTTTGCTGATTTGCAACTGCCCTACGCCCCCCCCAAAACCAACAACGCCATCACACCCGATCGCTTGGCCAGAGGTCAGCAACTGGTCACACAGGGTGACGCCTCTCGGGGGCTACCGGCTTGTACCCAGTGCCATGGGGCGCGCTTGACAGGCGTGCAGCCCAACGTGCCAGGACTGCTGGGCTTGCCTCTCGACTATTTGAACGCCCAACTGGGTGCCTGGCAAACCCGGCAACGCCGCGCGCACGCCCCCGATTGCATGGCTGAAATTGTCCAGCGCATGCCGGCCGGCGACTTGATTGCCGTGTCCAGTTGGTTGGCCAGACAAGCCTTACCCTCCGACACCCGCCCAGCAGCGCAACCACCCGCAGGCCCCGCTTTGCCCGAAGCACTGCGCTGCGGCAGCGCACCCGAACTGTCCGCCCAGAACCCTGCCAAACCGGTCAAAGGGTCCCGTCCATGAACCAGCCCAGTATGCAACCCATGCACCCCATGCGGCTTGTGGCATGGGTCACACTGATCAGCCTGCTGGCGCTCACAGTTGCAGTGCTCTGGGACAACTGGGGCGACTTATTGGCCCCCGCCAAAGCTGCGCCAGTCGCAGCGACCACGGCCACCGACACTCAAATCGAGCAAGGCCGCTACTTGGCATTGGCGGGCAACTGCATGGCCTGCCACACCACCCGAGGAGGCATCCCCTTGGCGGGTGGGCGCCGCATCGACACGCCGTTTGGCGGGGTGTACAGCAGCAACCTGACACCGGACCCCAATACTGGTTTAGGCAAATGGAGTTCGCAAGACTTTTGGCAGGCGATGCACCGGGGCCGTTCTGCGAATGGTCGTTTGCTGACACCTGCATTTCCCTACAACCACACCAGCGTTGTCACCCGACAAGACAGCGACGCGATTTTTGCTTGGTTGAACACCCTGCCCCCTGTGGTGCAGGCCCAACCTGCCCACACATTGGCCTGGCCTTATGGCACGCAACCCGCCTTGGCTGTCTGGCGCAGCTTGTTTTTTGAACCCAGCCCTTTTCAAGCAGACCACGCGCAAAGCGCCGAATGGAACCGGGGCGCCTACCTGGTGCAAGGCCTGGGCCATTGCGCAGCCTGCCACAGCCCTCGCAACGCGCTGGGCGCTACAGGGCCTGTGCACGACTTGTCGGGCGGCTTGATGCCGGTGGTCAACTGGTACGCCCCCAACTTGGCCCATGACGCCGAAAGCGGCATGGCCAGCACGCCCTTGCCCGACATCGTGCGCCTGCTGCGCACTGGCGCGTCCAACACAGCCCAAACCAATGGTCCCATGGGCGAGGTGGTGCAACACAGTCTGCAGCACCTGAAAGAAGCCGATTTGCAGGCCATGGCGCTTTACTTGCAATCAATGGCCCAGCGTACACGCCAGCCCGCACCCCAGACAAACCCGGTCACCCGCATCAGCCCGCAGGTGGCCACCCAAGGCGCCAAGGTTTATGAGCGCCAGTGTCTGCAGTGCCATGGCGAACAAGGTCAGGGCGTGAAAACCGGCTCGGGCGAAGTGGCCTACCCGGCCCTGGCTGGCAACCGGGCCGTGTTGCTCAAAGATCCCACCAATTTGGTGCAACTGGTGTTGTACGGCGGCTACGGCCCCGCCACCCAAGGTCACCCCAGGCCATTTGGCATGCCACCTGGCGTGCTGGAGTTGCATGACCAAGACATCGCTGCCGTGCTGACCCATCTGCGCACGCAATGGGGCCATCAAGCCGGTGAAGTCACCCCCTTGCAGGTCAACCGAATCCGGGCCGCGCAAGGCAACTGAAGGGGCTGAGAGCTTGTCAACTGCGGCAACTCTTGAATGCGCTGGAGATCATAAGATCGGGGCATGAACCAACATCTTTACATCCTGACAGGCGCCTCGCGCGGCATGGGCTTGGCCATGGCACAGCAGTTGCTCAAACCAAGCCACAGCTTGCTGTGCATCTCTCGCCAGGCCAGCCCAGAATTGGCAGCAGCGGCTGCAACAGCTGGGGCATCCTTGCTGCAATGGACACACGACTTGGCCGATGCTCAAGGCATCGGCACACGTTTGCGGGATTGGTTGCAAAACCAAAACCCAGCTCACTTGGCAAGCGCTACCCTGATCAACAACGCGGGCGTCATCCCCCCTGTTGTGCCGCTGCGCCAATCGCAGCCTGCCGATCTGGCCCAAGCCCTGCGCGTCGGCCTGGAAGCACCTATGGTTTTGAGTGCGGTATTTTTGGGGGCCACCCAAACTTGGGCTTTGCCCCGCAAGCTGCTCAATATTTCATCCGGCCTGGGACGCTACCCCATGGCGTCCCAAGCGGCTTATTGCGCAGCCAAAGCGGGCATGGACCATTTCACCCGCTGCCTAGCGCTGGACGAAGCCCTGCATCCCCATGGCGCACGCGTTTGCTCGCTGGCCCCCGGCGTGATCGACACCGACATGCAAGTGCAGTTGCGCGGCTCCGCCAGCGAAACCTTCCCCGATCAATCCAAATTTGCTCAGCTCAAAGCCAATGGCCAGCTCAGCAGCCCAGAGCAGGCGGCCGAGCAGGTGCTGCGCTTTTTGGCAAGGGCTGACTTTGGTCAGGCACCTGTGGCCGATGTCAGGGGTTGAAACCCTGTTCGCTTCAAACGATGGAACAGGCGCTTGTCAGGCCACTGTAGCCATCACCCCCGACACTGCGCCGTAAGCTTGAATAAACCCCGTTCTTTCATTTCTTTTCAAACTGGAGAATTGCCATGAGTCGTGAAGTTGTTGTGGTCAGCGGTGTGCGCACCGCCATTGGCACCTATGGCGGCAGCCTGAAGGACATCGCCCCCACCGAGTTGGCCGCGCAAGTGGTGCGCGAAGCATTGGCACGCGCAAGCACCGACGGCAAGGACGTCGGCCATGTGGTGTTCGGCCATGTGGTCAACACCGAACCCAAAGACATGTATTTGTCGCGTGTGGCGGCCATCAACGGTGGCTGCGCCGAAAGCACGCCGGCCTTCAACGTGAACCGCTTGTGCGGCTCTGGCCTTCAGGCCATTGTGAGCGCCAGCCAGTCCATCTTGTTGGGCGACTGCGACATCGCCATTGGCGGTGGTGCTGAGAACATGAGCCGTGCCCCCTATGCGAGCCTGAGCTCACGCTGGGGCATGCGCATGGGCGATACCAAGATGGTGGACATGATGCTTGGCGCCCTGCACGACCCCTTCCACACCATCCACATGGGTGTCACGGCCGAAAACGTGGCGGCCAAATACGGCATCACCCGCGAGATGCAAGATGCCTTGGCAGTTGAGAGCCACAACCGTGCCGAACGGGCCACAGCGGCCGGTTACTTCAAAGACCAGATCATGCCGGTCATGCTCAAAAGCAAAAAAGGCGACGTGGCTTACACCACCGACGAACATTTCCGCCCCGGTTGCAAGCTCGAAGACATGGCCAAGCTCAAGCCCGTGTTCGTGAAAGAAAACGGCACGGTGACAGCAGGCAATGCCTCAGGCATCAACGATGCGGCTGCCGCCGTGGTGCTGATGGAAGCCAGTGCAGCCAAGGCCCGTGGTGCCAAGCCCATGGCCCGACTGGTGGCCTATGCTCACACCGGTCTGGACCCCAAAATCATGGGGGTTGGGCCCATTTCCGCCACGCACGCTGTCTTGAAAAAAGCGGGCCTCACGGTCAACGACCTGGATGTGATCGAGGCCAACGAAGCCTTTGCCGCCCAAGCCTGCGCAGTCACCCGCGAACTGGGCCTGGACCCGGCCAAAGTCAACCCCAATGGTTCGGGCATTTCACTCGGTCACCCTATCGGTGCAACCGGCACTGTGATCACCGTCAAAGCCTTGTACGAGTTGCATCGCGTGCAAGGTCGTTATGCGCTGGTCACCATGTGCATTGGCGGCGGTCAGGGCATTGCCGCGATTTTTGAGCGCATGTGATGCCCGCTGGTCCCGGTGTACCGGGATCACCCCCATAAACAAAGAGCCCGGTGTTTTCACACTGGGCTCTTTGTTTTGGGGTGCGCAAATTGTTCAGTTTTTTATCGCAGGTTCGTCCAAAAACCCACCCGAGCGCAGCGTGATCACCAACGTATCGCGCCAGCCGCCGTCTTGTTCAGGCTGAATGGGGGTGGTCTCGTGGATCACACGGCTGTCGTCCAGCAACAGCACCGACCAAGGCTCACTCAGGGTAAAACGCTGACCTCGGGGGCTGTCCATGTCGAACACCCGGGTCTCGCCACCCTTGATGCCGTGCCGTCCCACCATGAACACCGCCACCCAATTCACGCCATCCCGGTGGGCCCCTTCTGGCGTAGGACGGCCAATGCCATCGGTGGTGTCAATCCGGAACTGGTGGGCTTCGGTGTACCAGGTCTGTGCGCCTTGGGCGGCAGAGGCGATCGAACCCAACCAAGCCAAGAGTTTTTGCCAAGCGGCTGCCTGCACCACCTGTGGCGCCATGGGGTCGAACCAGCGCTGCATGCCACCATGCAAAGCGTTATAAGAAAGGGGCTGCCAATGGGCCCGGTGGGGGGTGGCCTTGACTTGTGAATCGGTCAGCTCAAAGCTGGCATGGCGGCGGCGGCGGTAGCGGCCGCCGTCCTTCAGGTATTGGTCTGGGGGCAAATCATCCCAACTGGATTGCAAAGCCTTCAGCGCGTCGATGTGAACGCCCGCCAAAGCGCACACGCTGGCCGACCCGAGTACCGCAAAACCTTGGTCCGCCAAAGTGGCGTTCAGCCAATCGGGCGAGGTCAGCGGGGGGTGCAGCAATTGTTGGGGCATGGGTTGATCCGGGTCCTGGACAAAAGGTGAGCATAACCTGATGCAGGACCCTGATCACCCCAGCGTTTGTCGTTTCAGGCGTAACGCTGACTGGCCAGTTTCGCGCCTTCGGCCAAGGCCTTGAGCTTGGCTTCGGCCACAGCGCGGCTCATGGGAGCCAGGCCGCAGTTGGTGCAGGCAATCAATCGGTTCTTGGGCACGAATTGCAAAGCACGGCCAATGGTGTCGGCAATTTCTTCAGGCGTCTCGATGGCCGGGTTGGCCACGTCGATCACGCCCACCATGACATCCTTGCCTTCCAGCAGTTTCATCATCTCCATCGGCACATGCGAGTGCATGCACTCCAGGCTCACTTGCTGGATGCTGCTTTGGGCCAGGGCAGGGAACACTTTTTCGTACTGACGCCATTCGTCACCCAAGGTCTTTTTCCAGTTGTTGTTGGCTTCGATGCCGTAGCCGTAGCAAATGTGAACGGCCGTGGTGCAGGTCAGCCCACGCGCAGCCACCTCCAGTGCCTTGACGCCCCAGTCGGCGGCTTCTTCCATGTAGACGTTGAACGCCGGCTCGTCGAACTGGATGATGTCCACGCCATCGGCTTGCAGCGCCAGCGCTTCTTGGTTGAGCAACTCGGCAAAGGCCATGGCCATCTTCACCTTGTCACCGTAAAAGCGGTCGGCCACCGTGTCAACAATCGTCATCGGGCCGGGCAAGGTGAATTTAAGTTTCTTTTGGGTGTGGGCGCGGGCCAATTGGGCCTCGAAAGCATGCACGCGGCCCTTGAGGCGCAGCGGTGCAATGACCTGGGGCACCTGCGCGTCGTAACGGTTGTTGCGGATGCCCATGGTCACTTTGTTCACAAAATCGATGCCCTCGACCTGCTCCACAAAGCCGTGCACAAAGTGCTGTCGCGCCTGCTCGCCGTCTCCGATCACATCCAGACCCGCGTCTTCCTGCGCCTTGATCCACAGCAGCGTGGCATCGGCTTTGGCTTGCTGCAGCTCGGGGCCCTGGGTGGTCCACTGGGGCCAGAGTTTTTCTGTCTCGGCCAGCCAGGCGGGTTTGGGCAAGCTGCCAGCGATTGCGGTGGTGAACATGTCAAAAATCCTAAAAATAAAAATCAAAGCACCGAGTTTGCCGTCAATCCAAATTCTTGGGCGAGCAACTCGTAAGAGCGCATTTGCGCTGCAGGGTCATGCGTCCAGGTGATGACCACCAACTCTTGGACCTCCAGCCGCGCGGCCAGTTGGCGCAATTTGCGGCCCACCGTGGCGGCCGAGCCGATCAGGGCCGACTCACGCAGTCGTGCCAGAGCGAACTGTTCTGCGGGGCTGTAGTCGCGCACCGCCTCCTCTGGCGACAACAGCGCTCCGATACGGCCCGAATTTCGATCCATCTTCCAACGGGCACGGCTCTCAAACAGCCGCAAGGCTTCTTCATCGGTGTCTGCAGCCAAGGCCCATACGCACAAGGCTGCATGGGGCCTTTGCAGCGCTGCGCTGGGTCGAAAAGTTTCGCGGTAAATCTGCAAGGCTTCGTCTGCGCCCTGCCCGTCGGTGATGAAATAGGCAAATGCATAAGGCAAGCCCAGATGTGCGGCCAGCTGGGCGCCGTAATCCGAGCTACCCAGCATCCAAACGGTGGGCGCAGTCTCTGACAGCGGGTAGGCGAACACGTTGTGCCCCGGGTGGCCCGGCGGCAGGTTGTGGCCACTCACCCAGGCCTGCATCTCCATGACCTGCTGCGGAAAACGCTCGGATGCATGGCGGTCCGGGTTGAGCAACTGCGCGGTACGCCCATCGCTGCCCGGGGCGCGACCCACACCCAGGTCGATGCGACCGGGGGCCAAGGCGTCCAAAACACGAAACTGCTCGGCCACTTTAAGCGGGGCGTAGTGCGGCAACATCACCCCCGCGCTGCCAATCCGAATGCGCCGGGTGCGAGCTGCAATCGCGGCCATGAGCACCTCCGGCGCACTGCCAACGATGCTGGGGTGGCTGTGGTGCTCGCTCACCCAAAAACGGTCATACCCCCAGGCCTCGGCCTTTTGCGCCAACTCCAGTGTCTGCCGAATGGTCGCGTCTTGGCCGCGCCCGAAGGCAGCAGCCGATTGGTCAAGGACAGAAAGTCTGAGGCTCATACCAAAAAAAGGACTCAAGTTTTAGCAGGCGACCCCATGGCGGCCAACTCGGCTTCTTGCAAGGCACGCCACATGACTTTGCCGCTGCCGCTCTTGGGCAGCGCATCGACAAAACTCACGGCGCGGGGCATTTTGTAAACGGCCATGTTCTCACGGCACCAGTCGATGATGTCCTGCTCGGACACCTTGCCCTTGTGGTCTTGCCGCAAAACCACCACCGCCTTGACCGACTCGCCCCGGTAGGCGTCTCGGGTGGCGATGATGCAGGCCTCTTGAATCGCTGGGTGGCGGAACATCAGGGCTTCGACCTCGGCAGGCCAGACCTTGAAGCCACTCGCGTTGATCATGCGCTTCAAACGGTCGGTCATGAAGAAGTAACCCTCTTCATCCACCCGCCCCATATCGCCCGAGCGGAAAAACAGGTAGCCATCACGCTCAAAAAAAGCATCGGCTGTCGCCTCGGGCCGCTTCCAGTAACCCTTGAACACCTGCGGTCCGCTGATCACGATCTCGCCCGACTCGCCCGGCGGCAACTCGGCCAGGGTCTCGGGGTCCACAATGCGCGACTCCACGCTCATGAAGGGGATGCCCAAGCACTGCTTCTTGGGCGCATCAGGCGGGTTGGTGTGCGAGGGGGCTGCGGTTTCGGTCAGGCCATAACCCTCCACGTACCGCAGACCAAACTGGTCCAGCAAACGCTGGGCCACGGCCTCGGGCATGGCCGCACCACCGCCACCGATGTAGGCCAGGCTGCTCAGGTCATAACGGTCCATGTTCGGGCTGCCCAGCAAGTCGATCACCATGGTCGGGATGTTGGTCCAGTGCGTCACGGCCCATTTCGAGATCAAATGCCCCGCCACATCGCGGTCCCAGCGCGGCATCAGCACCAGACTGGCCCCTAGCAAAATGCTGGTGTGCATGACGCTGACCATGCCGGTGATGTGGAACATGGGCACGACGCACAAGGTCACGTTTTCGGGGGTGCCGTTGCCCCACAAGCCGCTGGACATGGCGTTGTGCATGATGGTGCCGTGCGTGTGCATGCAGCCTTTGGGCAAGCCGGTGGTGCCGCTGGTGTAGGGCAAGATGGCCAGGTCATCCGTTTTGGCGAGTGGTGGCGGCAAGTCCACCGCGGGGGCTGCCATCAGTTCGGCCCAGGCATGCACCTGACCCGAAGCCAGCTCTGGCAAAAAACGCACCGGCAACAACCACGGCCGCCAAGCCTCGGGCATGTCTTCGGGGCCGGCGGTATCAGGGTCAAACACATCGGTGAATTGCGTCACCACCAGGTGTTTAAGGCGCTGCTCGGGCGGCAAAGCCTCGCTGGCCTGAGCCAATTCAGACGCCAAATCGGCGGTGGTCACCGCCACTTTCGTGTCCGGGTCGGTGATGTAGTGTTTGAGCTCTTCGGCCCGGTTCATCGGGTTGACCGGCACCACCACCGCATCGATCCGCAAGATGGCAAAGTGGGTGATCACCAACTGCGGGCAGTTTTGCATGTCCAGAACCACACGGTCACCGGATTGCACGCCCAGCGCCTTGAGTTGCCCTGCCAACTGCTCTGCGCTGGCGGCCAGCTCTCGGTAGTTCCAGACCCGACCCATAAAAACCAAGGCCGCTTTCTCGGGGTATCTCAAAGCACTGATGGCCAAATTCATCCACAAGGATGTGACAGGCGCCGATAAACGGGCAGGCAGTCGGGCGGGCCAAACAGCAGCATGGGCAGGCATTCAATGTCTCCTTGTAGTACACGCCATGTTAATCGTGGCCCCAGCTCAGCACGGACCTCTCTTTGTCGCAAGGGGGACCAAGTCCAAAGAGGTTCTTAAAAAGTTGGCGTTTTGTTTAACCACTTTATATAGCGCAATAAAGTGTTATATTTTTTTGTGTTTAATATTTTTGTTATTAAAATAAACCCATGCAAACACCACACAACCCCGACACACCCGAGGACTACTGCGGCACCACCTATGCAGCCAAGCTGCTGGGTTTGTCCGTGGGTACCATTCAAACCTTGGTCGAAAAAAACGAACTACAGGCTTGGAAGACGCAAGGTGGTCACCGCCGCATCTCCATGCTCTCCATTCGCGATTACCAAAAAAAGCACAACATGCTGATGAGCCCGCTGGATGGCAGAGAACATCGCCTGCGTGTGTTGTTGGTCGAAGACGATCCCGTCACCCGAGACATGATCCGAGACTTTTGCGGCCGTTGTGAGATGCCCGTCGATTGCACGGCCATGTCCTCCGGTCTCGAAGCCTTGATTGACATGGCGAGCATCCAACCTGACGTGCTCATCGCCGATCTGAACATGCCCGGCGTAGATGGTTTTGAATTGCTCAAAACCCTCAAGCATTCGCCACAATTTCAACGCATGACCTGCTTGGTGATTTCCGCCCTCAGTGCAGATGAAATTGCTGCCAAAGGTGGCCTGCCAGAAGGCACCATCTTCATGGCCAAACCTGTGAACATGCAATGGTTCAACGGCTTTTTAACGGCCTTGATCGCAGGTCGCAGACTTGAGCAGGCTCCTGCAATGGCTTAAAGCTTGTCAGCCAATCAAAAAACGGGCCCCAAGGGGGCCCGTTTTTCATGGTCAATGAACAGGTCAACGCATCACTTCAGTGCCTTGAAGCGCACGCGCTTGGGCTTGGCACCCTCCTCGCCCAAGCGCTTTTTCTTGTCGGCTTCGTATTCCTGGTAGTTGCCATCAAAGAACACCCACTGGCTGTCGCCTTCAGCGGCCAGAATGTGCGTGGCAATGCGGTCCAGGAACCAACGGTCGTGGCTGATGACCATGATGGAGCCGGCAAATTCGAGCAACGCGTCTTCCAAAGCGCGCAAGGTTTCCACATCCAAGTCGTTGGAGGGCTCGTCCAGCAGCAAAACGTTACCGCCCTCAATCAGGGTCTTGGCCAGGTGCAAACGGCCACGCTCACCGCCCGACAGCATCCCGACCTTTTTTTGCTGATCGCCACCGTTGAAGTTGAAACGACCGCAATACGCGCGGCTAGGCATCTGGAACTTGCCCACGTTGATGATGTCCAAGCCACCTGAGACGTCTTCCCACACGGTTTTGTCGTTGTCCAGGTCGTCGCGGTTCTGGTCCACAAAAGCCATGCGAACGGTCTGTCCGATCTTGACTTCACCGCTGTCCGGCTGCTCTTTGCCCGAAATCAGTTTGAACAGGGTCGACTTACCGGCGCCGTTAGGACCGATGATGCCGACGATGGCACCCGCAGGCACCTGAAAGCTCAGGTTGTCAATCAGCAAACGGTCGCCAAAGGACTTGCTGACATTCTTGAACTCAAACACTTCATTGCCCAAGCGCTCGGCCACAGGGATGAAAATTTCTTGCGTCTCGTTGCGCTTTTGGTAATCGTGGTCGCTCAACTCTTCGAAGCGGGCCAAACGCGCCTTGCTCTTGGCTTGGCGGCCTTTGGGGTTGGCCCGCGCCCATTCCAGCTCTTTCTTCATGGCTTTGGAGCGAGCGTCTTCGGTGCGCTGCTCAGTGGCCAGGCGGGCGTCTTTTTGCTCCAACCAGCTGGAGTAGTTGCCTTTGTAGGGAATACCGGAGCCCCGGTCGAGTTCCAAAATCCATTCGGCGGCATTGTCCAAGAAATAACGGTCGTGGGTGATGGCCACCACGGTGCCCGAAAAGCGCTGCAAAAACAGCTCCAGCCAGTCCACCGACTCTGCGTCCAAGTGGTTGGTTGGCTCATCCAACAACAACATATCGGGGCGCGAGAGCAGCAGACGGCACAGCGCCACACGGCGTTTTTCACCGCCCGATAGGTTGCCGATCACGGCATCCCATGGAGGCAGTCGCAGCGCATCGGCCGCGATTTCGAGTTGGTGGTCAGAGGCGTCACCGGCAGTGGCAATGATCGCTTCGAGCTTGGCTTGTTCGGCGGCCAGGGCGTCAAAGTCGGCGTCTTCTTCGGCGTAGGCGGCATACACCTCTTCGAGGCGGGCTTGCGCTGCCTTGATCTCGCCCATGCCGTTTTCGACCGATTGGCGGACGGTTTCGTTGGGGTCAAGCTGGGGCTCTTGCGGCAGGTAACCGATTTTCAGGCCCGCCATGGGAATGGCTTCGCCCTCGATCTCTTTGTCGATGCCGGCCATGATCTTCAGCAAAGTAGACTTGCCCGATCCGTTGGTGCCCAGCACGCCGATCTTGGCACCTGGGAAGAAAGACAGCGAAATGTCTTTGAGGATGTGACGCTTGGGCGGCACGATCTTGCCAACCCGGTTCATCGAAAATACGTATTGAGCCATGTGTAAACCTGAATAGAAAAAAGCGCGGTTGCAGCGCGTGCAACCCGGCATTATCCCCGCTTGCCGGGGTTTGAAGGAAAAAATCAGACCGTACGCTCAGACACGTGACCTGATCGCGAGGAATACTGCACCCGGCTGTCCAAGGCCTCCAATTGCACCCGTGCACTGCGGCGGCCATACACCTCTTCGCGCAGCCAGTCGCACTCGGCGTCCAGCAAATCGTCTGAAGCCAAACTGCACCACCATACCCGGCCTTCGCCATCCCAGCGGTAGCCGCGGGCCTTGAGTTTGTCTTTGGACTCGAACGGCGCCCCCGTAGCCCTCAATTTGTACCGGGTTTGGCCCAGTCCGGACAAAAGCCGCGACAAGCCGGTTTGACCATCGGTCAATGGCGAGGCCAGGACCTGCAACAAGGCATGGCAGTCGACCTGAGCCCGGTGCGCGTCGTAAAACCAGCCGCGCTCAGACGCCAAAAACTCCAATTTGGCCGAGCCGCTGCCCTCTTTTTTCCAGTCAATGCCTTGAAAAGAACAAGCCCACGCCTTGTCAGCAAAAACCGGAAAACGCGCCTCCACAAAGGGCCGATCAAACCCGGCGTTGTGGGCCACCACCAAATCAGCCTCTTGTACCAGCGCTTTCACGGCCGCGTCGTTGATGCGTTGGCCCTGCACCATGCTGTCGTCAATGCCTGTGATCTCGGTGATCTGCGGCGGGATCGGCCTTCCCGGGTCTTCAAACGACTCGTAAACCGTGACTGGCCCCACCGGCAAACCGGTCGTCGTGTCCACCAACACCGACAACATGGCCAACTCGATGACCTTTTCGCTCTTGCTGTCCAACCCGGTGGTCTCGGTGTCCAGCACGATCACGCGCTGGGTGGCTTGCCCGCTCAAAGGACCGTAATCGGTCTGCGGCACCAAACGCCGCAGCACCCGAAAGTCTGGGTGCTGTGCCAGGGTTTGGGCCATGGTCTCGGGATCGCTGGACGCAGCGGGGGCCGGGACATCAAAAAAACTCAATTGGTCGCTTTTTTTCATAAGCCCAGATTAAACCGCGACTTCGGCGATCTCAGTCCAGCTTGATGCCCAGATCCACCGCCAGCTTGATCCAGACGGGCACTTCAGCCTCCCAGTCCTTGCGGGTGGCCGCCAGGTTTTTGGGTTTGTTGGGGATGGCAAAGGTTTCACGCAGCTTGGCGGCTTTGTCGGTGTTGGACCAGGCCACGGCCTCGTCGGCCATGCGTTTGAGCACGGCTTCGGGTGTGCCGGCAGGGGCCACCAGCGGCAGCCCGCCTTCTAGGGTGACCAGTTTTTCGGTGTTGCCTTGCTCGGTGAGCGTAGGCACATCGGGCAGTTTGGGCGAGCGGTAGTTGCCGGTCACGCCAATGGCGCGCACGCCCCGTGTGGACACAGCATTGAACGCCTGGAAACTGCCCACCGCAATTTGCAATTGGCCCGAGGCCACATCCAGCCACATGGGCGCTTCACCCCGGTAGTGCACCGACTGGATGGTGGTGCCCTGCTGGCGGTTGGTCTGATCGGCCAGCATGTGCGGATAGGAACCCGGCGCATAGGTGCCCATGGAGGTGTTGTTCTTCTTGGCCCAGGCCACAAACTCGGCCATGGTCTTGGCAGGGATCTTGTCGTTGATGCCCACCACCAACGGGCCGGATGGAAACACGGTCACTGGGGTCAGGTCTTTGTCCAGGTTGTAGGGCAGCTTGGCGTACAAGACCCTGTTTTGCCAAAACGTACCTGAGGTGCTCATGACAAAGGTGTAGCCGTCGGCTGGGGACTTGGCCACCGCATCGATACCGATGATGGCGCCTGCACCGGGCCTGTTTTCAATGACCACCGGCACACCCAAACGACCGCTGAGGAACTCACCGTAGTTGCGGGCATAAGCATCGGTCAGACCGCCTGGTGGAAAGGCCACCACGATTTTGATGGGCTTGGCTGGCCATGCGGCCGTCTGGGCATGGGCTGACCCCATCCAAGTCAAGCTGGTCAGACCGACAGCCATCAGAGTGGACGCCATCAAAAGATGACGGCGTGTGTTGAGGTGACGAATGAGCATCGGGTCTCCCTAGGTGATGTTGGATGTGTCTGGTTCACAGTCTAGGCGGGTATCTTTACGCTTTGAATTGGGGTTTGAACCCATGACACCCACAGGAGCATGCGGGTTGGTCAAAATGGTGCTTGTCAGGGCTTCTCTGGCTTTGTGAGACAATTCACCCCGTTGAGGCCTCCAGTTGCTTCAGCATCAGCACTCCTGCTGGGGCCTGACCCGGGCATCGCTCAAAACAAGCGCCTGCGGTTTCCATGCCCACCCTAAGACCTGTCGACCCACACTGGTCACTGCCAACAGCATTGATTGAGTCGACACCCAGCGCCGGACATGGCGCTCAGAAAATGAACTTTGAAGAATTGAACCTGGCCCCGGCCATCATGCAAGCGGTGCGCGAGCTCGGCTACGACACCCCCACCCCTATCCAGGCACAAGCCATTCCCGCCGTTTTGGCCGGACAAGACTTGCTGGCCGGCGCACAAACTGGCACCGGCAAAACCGCCGCCTTCACCTTGCCCATGCTGCACAAGCTGAGCCTGAGTGAGCCCGGTCAAAACCGCTTTGGTGGCAAAGCCATCCGCGCTTTGGTGCTCACGCCCACCCGCGAATTGGCCGCGCAGGTCGAAGAATCGGTGCGCGATTACGGGAAATACCTCAAGCTCGACTCCGCCGTGATTTTTGGTGGTGTGGGCATGAACCCTCAAATCAGCAAAGTCAAACGCGGTGTGGACATCTTGGTGGCCACACCCGGCCGTTTGCTTGACTTGCAAGGGCAAGGTTTTTTGGACTTGTCCAGCATCGAAATGCTGGTTCTCGATGAAGCCGACCGCATGCTGGACATGGGTTTCATCCACGACGTGAAGAAAGTCCTGGCCTTGGTGCCCAAAGACAAGCAAAGCTTGTTGTTCTCGGCCACATTCAGTGACGAGATCCGCGAACTTGCAGCCAACTTGCTCAAAGACCCGCAAAGCATCCAGGTCACACCCAGCAACACCACGGTTCAGCGCATCACGCAGGTGATCCACCCGGTGGGCCGCAGCAAGAAAAAAGACGTGCTGTTGCACATCATCCAGAAGCACGATTGGAGCCAGGTGCTGGTGTTCACCCGCACCAAGTTCGGCGCCAACAACGTGGCCGATTTCTTGACCAAAAACGGCGTGAAAGCCATGGCCCTGCACGGCAACAAGAGCCAGACAGCGCGCACCCAGGCTTTGGCCGGTTTCAAGAGTGGCGAGATTCGCGCCTTGGTGGCCACCGACATTGCCGCGCGCGGTATTGACATCGAAGACTTGCCGCACGTCGTGAACTTTGAAATCCCGAACGTCTCCGAAGACTACGTGCACCGCATTGGACGCACGGGCCGCGCCGGCGCCAGCGGCGAAGCCGTGAGCTTGGTCTGCTTGGACGAAGAAGGCTTCATGATGGACATCGAGCGCTTCACCAAACAAGAAATTCCAGTCCAGATGCTCGAAGGCTTTGGCCCCGAGCCAGGCGAGGTGGCCGAGCCCATCGCCATGGGTCGCCAAACTTTGTGGGGCGGTGCAGGCAAGCCGCCAAGCCGCGATGTGATGGCCGCAGCCGCCAAGGCCGCACGCCAAGACATGATGCAGCGCATCCGCGACAACAAAGTCGCCGTGGGTGGTGGTGGCCAAGGCCAGCGCCAAGCACGCGGTGAGGGCCAAGGCCCTGCCCGTGCGCCACGCAACGGTCCAGCGCCATCACGCCGGAACGGCCCTCAAGGTGGCCCCCAAGGTGCTCCACGTTTTGAAGGTCAGGGCGATGGTCGCCGAGAAGGTGGACGTGATGGCGGACGCGGCCAAGAGCAACGCGGCGATCCACGCTTTGAGAACCGCGGTGATGGCCAAGGCCGTCCTCCACGGGGCCCGCGTCATGATGGCCGTGGACCTGGTCGTGGCCCGCAAGGGGGACAAGGTGGGCAAGACCGCCACCGCAACGACGGTGACGAATTGCCACGCCACATTGACCCCCTGAAAACCACGCAGTTTGCGCGGCTGGACTTGCCCAACCGCAAGCCCGTGCGCAGCAGCGGGCAGCCAGACCCGACACGCACCAGCATCGACAGCTTGGCCAGCAGCGGCCGCCGTGGCGGTGGCGGCGGTTACGGTGGTGGCAACCGGGGTGGCAACGGCGGCGGCGGAGGCCGTGGCTTCGGTCGTTGATCAGCCCCCTGCACCATGAACAGAGCCCGCCAAAAGCGGGCTCTTTTTTTTGCACGACTGACCGGCTGAATCAGTCGCGCACGAACAAAGTCACCAGCGGATCGGGGCCGACTTGGCGGCTCCAGTGACCGTGCACGGCGGGGTCAAACGTGGCCCCTTGGGGCAGCGTATCGGCCGAATAGAAAAAATCACCCGGGCCAAAAACGCGTGAGCTGCCGTCTTGCAAGAAAATCTCCATCTGGCCACCCAACACAAACAGCCACTGCGGGTTACCGGTGCAATGGAAGCTGCTGCGAAAACCCACCGGACTTTGGCGCAACTGGCAGGCGCTGGCCGCCATCAAAGACGACAACTGACTCTGCGGTGTGCCCTCGGTCAGGGCTATCGACTCTTCTCGAAAACGGGCACGTCCGTCGGTGTCGGTGAAGAGAATGACTTTTTTCAGGGCTTGCATGAACGTGACCTTTTCCTAAAAACTACAAGGCCCGATTGTCGCCGAGCCAACAAGTTGACCCAAGGTCCGTGACTTAGACTGAAAGTCAAGTTTTTCACCCCAACCAGACGCCATGAACACCGCCCCTTTGAACATCGTTTTCCATGGCCAGAATGCAGCCAATTTTCGCCAAGGTTTTGAAGCACTGATCGCCCCAGAGCACCGCATCAGCGATCTGAGCGATGGGCTGGATCAGCCGGGTGAACAGTCCTTGTACGAAAACGCGGATGTGGTGATCGGCATCCAGCTCCACAGCGCCATGCCCACCCCCCTGAAGGCGCGGCTGTTCCACGCTCCGGCCGCGGGCACCGACGCTATCTCGACCGCGCTGCTGCCCACGCAGTGCTCGCTGGCCAATTGCTTTGGACACGAGAGCGCGATAGCCGAGTACGTGATGGCCGCCTTGCTGACGCGCCATGTGCCATTGGCACGCGCTGACCAAGACTTGCGCCAAGGCCAATGGACGTTTTGGGCTGGTCGCCAGGCCGCACTACGCTCAGAACTGGGGGCGCAAACCCTGGGCCTGCTCGGCTTTGGGCACATCGCGCAAGCCGTGGCCCACCGCGCCAAGGCCTTTGGCATGCGGGTGCATGTGGCCAACCGCAGCCCCATCCGTCACCCCCTGGTGGAGCACAGCTGGACGCTGGACGACTTGCACGCCTTCATGGCCAGCGCCGATGCGGTGGTGGTCAGCCTGCCGCTGACCAAGGACACGAAGGGGCTGGTGAATGCTTCGGTCTTGGCCGCCATGCGGCCCGATGCGGTGCTGCTCAACGTGGGACGGGGTGCGGTGATCGATGAGTCAGCGCTTTACGCGGCCCTGAAATCACGTCAAATTGGAGGAGCCGTGATCGACACTTGGTACCAGTATCCCACCCCTACGCAAAGCGAATGCGCACCGTCGAAGTTCGATTTTTCGGGTTTGGACAACGTGCTGATGACGCCGCACATGTCGGGCTGGACAACCGGCACGGTGCGCCGCCGCCAGGAGACCCTGGCCGAAAACATCGGCCGCTTGAGCCGGGGCGAGCCCTTGATCCATGTCCTGCATGGGCCAGGCAGCATGGGTTAAAAACGCCTCAGCTGCTTTGGCGCTGGACGATCTCGAAGCCCAAGTCAAGCTGGGGCTGCTCGGGCTCCTCACCGCGCATCAAGCTCAACAGCATGTCCGCGGCCGCCTGGCCAATGCGCGCTCGCGGCGTGCGAACGGTGGTCAGCGGGGGCAGCATTTGGTCGCTGCCGGTCAGGTCATTGAACCCGGCAATGGCCACTTGCTGCGGCACCGACACCCCCCTGCGCAGCGCCGCCATCAAAGCGCCTTGGGCCAGGTCGTCGTTGCAAAAAAAGATGGCGTCCACGGTGGGGCGCTGCTGCATGATTTGCTCGAACATCAAGCCACCCAATGCCAACGATGAGGGTGCGGGGTTGAGGAATTCGAGCGTGGGGTCGAACACACCCGCTTCTTGCAAGGCGTGACGCCAGCCGTACAGACGCTGCATCACGCGCGGATCGAGTTGCGCCGCGGCAAAAGCGATGCGGCGGCGGCCTCTACCCAGCAGGTGGCGCGTCATGGCAACGCCTGCATCGGTTTGCCGAAAGCCCACACAATACAAGGCTTCACCGTCGCTGGCGGGCATATCCATCAGGTGCACGCAGGGCACCTGGCTGCGTGCCATCAGCTGGCGTGTCGCCGGGTTGTGATCGAGACCGGTCACCAGCAGGCCCGCCGGGCGGTGCAGCAGTTGCTCGCGCAACAGTTGTTCTTCTTCGCTGGGGTTGTAGTGGGTCACGCCCATGAGGGTCTGGTAGCCGGCCGCGCGAAAACTGGTTTGGGCGGCGTCGAGCAGGTCCACAAACAGGGCATTGGACAACAGTGGAATCAGGATGCCCACATGGTCACTGCGCTGCGAGGCCAAGGCCCTGGCTGCCGGGTCGGGCACATAGCCAAGCATGTCCGACACGGCCATGACGCGCTCAATCAGGGCCGGGTCCACCGCCCGCTCCCCGCGCAGCGCCCGCGAGACGGTGCTGGGGCTCACGCCCGCGGCGCGGGCCACATCACTCAGCGTGACGCGGCCTGATGCGCGGTGCTTTCGGGTCTGGGCAAGAGGACTAGGCAAGGGTTTATCCGTAGAAGTTCTGGGTGACCAGGTCGATAGGATAGCGCTATCCCTCAGGTTTTGAAGAGAAATCTTGCCAAAACCGGATCTCCCGCAAGCCAGCCGATGTCAAGGCATTCGATCTGGGTGACATTTTTTAAGCCTTTTGGACAGCGCTGTCCAAAAGCGAGGAACAGGAGTTGTGACGTGTCCAAACCCGATGTGCTGGCCGTGGCCAAACTGCACCCCTTTTACCAAAAAGCCCTGGAATCGCTGTACACGGTGCACGACCGCACGCATGTGACCGACCCGGCCGCCTTTGCCGCCCTGGCCCACCGCATCGTGGGTGTTGCCGGCACGGGGGAGGCCAGCGTGCCGCGCAGTCTGCTGGCGCAACTGCCCAATGCCAAAGTAGTGGCGGTGTTTGGCGTGGGCTATGACGGTGTGGATGTGCCCGCCGCTATCGAGTACGGCATTCCCGTGACCCACACACCCGATGTGCTGACCGACGATGTCGCGGATCTGGCCATGGGTTTGGTGTTGTCGGTGGGCCGCGCCATTCCTCAGGCAGACCAGTTTGTGCGTGCAGGCCAGTGGCCCAACGGCCCCATGGCCTTGGGCCGCAAGGTCACGGGCGCACGCCTGGGCATCGTCGGGCTAGGCCGCATTGGCAAGGCCATCGCGCAACGGGCTCAGGCTTTCGGCATGTCGATCGCCTACACCGCCCGCACCGAAAAACCAGAATCGAGCCACAAGTTCTATCCCACGGCGACCGATCTGGCCTCTCACGTGGACTTTTTGGTAGCCATCACGCCCGGCGGCGCAGGCACCAAACACCTGATCAACGCCGAAGTGCTGAAAGCCCTGGGACCCCGTGGCTTTTTGATCAATGTGGCCCGTGGCAGCGTGGTTGATGAAGAGGCCCTGATCACCGCCCTCCAAAACGGCACCATCGCAGGCGCAGGCCTCGATGTGTTTGCCAACGAACCCCATGTGCCCGAAGCGCTGTGGAGCCTGCGTAATGTTGTGCTGACGCCGCACATGGCCAGCGCCACCTCCGAAACACGGCAGGCCATGGCCGATCTGGCTTTTGACAACATGAAGGCCGGCATTGCGGGACAGCCTCTGCACACACCCGTGCCCGAGTGCCAAGCTGCGCTGAAGTGAGCCACAGTCAATGCGCATGAACACCATGCCTTTGCGCCTGATCGTCATGGGGGTGTCCGGTTGCGGCAAGTCGACCATGGCGAGCGCCTTGGGCGAACGCATGGGTCTCGAAATGGTGGATGGCGATGACTTGCACCTGCCCGAGAGCGTGGCCAAGATGCGCTCGGGCATTGCCCTGCAAGATGCCGACCGCTGGCCCTGGCTGGACCGCATTGGGCACTACCTTGCGCAAGCCCAAGAACCCGGGCGCGTGGTCGCCTGTTCAGCACTCAAGCGCGTATACCGCGAGCGCATCCGCGAACAAGCAGGCGATGTGTGCTTTGTGTTTTTGGATGGCGACTTCGATTTGATCCAACAACGCATGCGCCAGCGAGTGGGGCATTACATGCAACCGGGTTTGCTCGACAGCCAGTTCCTCACCCTCGAAAAGCCCCGGGCCGATGAAACCGATGTCATTCGCCTGCCCATCACCGAGCCCATACAGGACATGGTCGCGCAAGCACTCCAGGCTCTACACAGCCGGCTGCACCCTGCCCTCTGATTTTTACGAAAGTCTCCTCATGTTCATCCGCTGTGCATTCTTCCAAGGCCAAGTCAAACCCGGCATGGAAGAAGCGTTCAACCGCTACATCCGAGAGAACCTGGTGCCCCTGTGGACCCGTTTTCCCGGCGCCCAAGAAGTGCGCGTCTTGCGCCAGGTCGAAAGCGATGTAGCCGATCCTCACTTTGGCATGGTGCTGGCCGTCCGCTACCCCAGCCGCGAGGCGATAGCGATCGCCCTGGCCTCCGAGGTGCGCATGAAGAGCAAAGAAGTGTCGAAAGACATGATCGCCATGTTCGATGGCACTGTGTTTCACACCGTCTTCAGCGCAGATGAATATGCGCTGCCCACCGATTGAGTTTTGCGACAGTCCTTTTTTAAACCAGGAGACAACACCATGAAACTTTCCCGCATCCTTCTCGCCTGCCTTGTGGCCGCCGTCGGCTCCAGCGCTTACGCCGCCAAGTTCAACCTGAAAATGGGCCACGCGGTCAACGCCACCGACGGCCAGCATGCCGCCGCCCTGAAGCTGGCTGAACTGGTCAAACAACGCACCAACGGCGACGTTGAAATCACCGTGTTCCCGGCCAACCAATTGGGCAACGACGCGGCCATGATCAACGGCACACGCGGCGGCACGATCGACATCGTCTCCAGCGGTGCCTCCAACTTCAACGGCATCGTGCCCAACACGGCCGCGATGGAACTGCCCTTTGTGTTCCGCAGCGCACAACACGCCTACAACGTACTGGATGGTGCGGTCGGCACCGGCGTGCTCAATGAGCTGACACCTCACGGATTGAAAGGCTTGGCCTACTGGGAAAACGGCTGGCGCGCCTTCACCAACAACAAGCGTCCGGTCAACAAGCCCGAGGACTTGAAGGGCTTGAAGATCCGCTCCACACCCAATCCGTACCACATCCAGGCCTTTCGCCTGCTGGGCATGAACCCCTCGCCCATGCCAATTGCCGAGCTGTACACCGCCTTGGAAACCGGCACCTTTGACGCACAAGAGCACCCGATCAACGTGACCTGGTCGTCCAAGTTCTTCGAAGTGCAAAAGCACCTGACGGTGAGCAACCACGTTTACTCGCCTTTGGTGGTGGCGATGAACAAGGCCAAATTTGACAGCCTGCCCGCCAACTACCAAAAAATCATGGTCGATGCAGCACGCGAAGCCGCCACCTTCCAACGCAACTTGAACGCGTCCAACGCGGGCAAGGTGTTGGCCGATCTGAAGAAGTCCGGTATGCAGGTGATTGAGAAGGTGGACATGGCCCCGTTCCAGAAGATCGTGTCAGCAGAAATTGCCAAAACTTTTGGCGAGAAAAACGGACCGGCTTTGCTCAAAGCCATCGAAGACACCAAGTGATGATTTGACCGACAACACGCCCCCTCCTTGGAGGGGGTTTTTTTGATTTCCGTATGAAAAAAATCAACGACCTTTTCTTCAAGCTGGCAGAAGTCACGCTGGTCATCATGTTGTCGGCCATGGTGATCATGGTGTTTGGCAACGTGGTGCTGCGCTACGGCTTCAACGACGGCATCATCAGCTCAGAAGAGTTGTCGCGGTTTTTGTTCATCTGGATCACCTTCTTGGGGGCCATTGTCACCATGCGTGAAAACGGTCACCTCGGCTTGGACACCATCGTGCGCAAGCTCAGCCTTCGCGGCAAAAAATTGGCTTTCGCTGTGTCCAACCTGCTGATGCTGGGCTGCTGCAGCCTGATGTTTTACGGCACACTCAAACAACACAGCATCAACGCCACCACACGCTCGGCCGTGACGGAAATACCCATGAGCTGGGTCTATGGTGTGGGCTACATCACCAGTGTGGCCATGGGTCTGATGATCCTGGGCAAACTGGTGCATCTGGCACAAGGAAAATTCAAAGAGACCGATTTGATCCAAGTGCAAGACTCTGAAGAAATCGCGATCGCCCACACACAAGGGGCCTCCAAATGACCGTGATTGTTTTCATTGTTTCGCTGCTCGCCGCCATGGCGCTGGGCATGCCACTGGCCTTTTCACTGCTGGTCTCAGGCGTGGCTCTGATGCTGCACCTGGACAACTTCGACACGCAAATCGTGTCGCAAAACCTGATCAACGGGGCCGACAACTTTCCGCTGATGGCCGTGCCCTTTTTCATGTTGGCCGGTGAGTTGATGAACGCAGGTGGCATGAGCCGGCGCATCGTCAATTCGGCCATGGTCTGGGTGGGCCACTTTCGTGGCGGCTTAGGTTATGTGGCGGTGTTCGCTGCCATTGTCATGGCCAGCTTGTCGGGCTCGGCTGTTGCCGACACGGCTGCTCTGGCCGCCGTCTTGCTGCCCATGATGCGCAAAGCCGGTTACCGCATGGACCGCTCGGCGGGCCTGATTGCCGCGGGCGGCATCATTGCGCCCGTGATCCCGCCCTCGATTGGCTTCATCTTGTTTGGCGTGATCGGCGGCGTGTCGATCTCCAAGCTGTTCATGGCGGGCATTTTTCCAGGGCTCATGATGGGTTTTGCCCTGATCGTGACCTGGTGGATCGTGGCCCGCAAAGACAAGGTGGAGGTGGCCGAAAAGGTGCCGTTCAAAGAACGCATCTCGGTGACCATCAACGCGTTTTGGTCTTACCTGCTGGCCATCACCATCATCGGCGGCATGAAGATGGGCGTTTTCACGCCCACCGAAGCGGCGGTGGTGGCGGTGGTTTACTCCTTGTTTGTGGGCCTGTTCATCTACCGTGAAATCAAGGTCAAAGACCTGTACCGCATCATTTTGTCGGCTGCCAAAACCTCTTCGGTGGTCATGTTTTTGGTGGCAGCGGCTTTGGTGTCGGCCTGGCTCATCACGGTGGCCAACATCCCATCGCAGATTGTCGCAATTTTGCGGCCGTTCATCGAGAACAAAACCCTGCTGATGGTCATGTTGATGCTGCTGGTGATGATTGTGGGTACAGCGCTGGACTTTGCCCCCACGGTACTGATCCTGACGCCCGTGCTCATGCCTTTGGTCCGCGAAGCAGGCATTGACCCGGTCTACTTTGGCGTGCTGTTCATCATGAACAACGCCATCGGTTTGCTGACTCCACCCGTGGGTACGGTGCTCAACGTGGTCTGCGGGGTGGGCCGCATTCCCATGCACGACGTCATACGGGGTGTCATGCCTTTCCTGATATCCCAGGTGGTGGTGATGGGTTCGCTCATTGCCTTCCCGAGCCTGGTGATGGTTCCTCTGAAATGGTTGTTGATGCGATGAATGTTCTGGATTCCTTCAATTTATCGGGCCGCCGCGCCCTGATCACAGGCTCGTCTGCAGGCATTGGCTTGGCGCTGGCCGAGGCTCTTGCGCAAGCCGGGGCCCATGTCATCTTGAACGGCCGCACGACGAGCAAAGTGCACGCCGCTGCGCAGACCTTGAAAGCACACGGCTTGTCGGTCAGCACTTCGGTGTTTGACGTGACCGATGCCAACAGTGTGCGTGCTGCGGTAGAAACCATCGAAGCGCAGGGCCCCATCGACATCCTGGTCAACAACGCGGGCATGCAAATTCGCGGCCCGCTGCACGAGTACCAAGATTCCGATTGGCACACCCTCATGAAGACCAACCTGGACAGCGTGTACTTCGTGGGCAAGGCAGTGGCCCAAAAAATGATTCCACGTGGACGCGGCAAGATCATCAACATCTGCTCGGTGCAAAGCGAACTGGGTCGCCCCGGCATTGCGCCCTACACCGCCACCAAGGGCGCTGTGAAAATGCTGACCAAAGGCATGGCGATTGACTGGGGCCAGTTCGGCATCAACGTCAACGGCATTGGCCCGGGCTACTTCAAAACCGAGCTGAACCAGAAGCTGGTCGACGATCCGGCTTTCAGCAGCTGGCTGGTGGGCCGCACACCCATCCGCCGCTGGGGCGATGTGCAAGACTTGGGCGGCGCGGCCGTCTTTCTGGCCTCAGACGCCTCGCGCTTTGTGAATGGCCATATCCTTTATGTTGACGGCGGCGTGACCGCCACCCTTTGAAGCTTTTGCGAGGACCCCCCATGAAATCCGTTGTCTGCCATTCGGCCCAAGACCTGCGCATCGAACATACCGAGTTGCCACCTTTGGGTGAGCAGCAGCTGCGCGTGAATGTGGCCTATGGCGGCATTTGCGGCTCGGACCTGCATTACTACCAACACGGTGGCTTTGGCACCGTGCGCATCAAGCAGCCGATTGCGCTGGGTCACGAAATCTCGGGTGTGGTCGATGCTGTGGGAGCGGGTGTGAGCGGCGTGCCCCAAGGCCAGCGCATTGCCATCTCACCTTCGCGCCCCTGCGGCCACTGCCGCTTTTGCCAAGCGGGCCAGCACAACCATTGCCTCCACATGCGTTTTTACGGCAGTGCCATGCCCTTCCCGCACATCCAAGGGGGCTTCAGTGAGCAACTCATCATCGAGGGCTACCAAGCCCACCCGATTGCCGACCACCTGAGTCTGTCCGAAGCCGCCTTGGCTGAGCCTTTGTCGGTGGGCTTGCACGCCATCCAGCGTGCGGGCAGCGTTTTGGGCAAGCAAGTGCTGGTGACCGGTTGCGGCCCCATTGGCTCGCTTTTGATTGGTGCATTGCGCCGTGCGGGTGCTGCCCGCATCGTGGCCGCCGACATCGCCGACTTGCCTTTGACTTGCGCCAAAGAGATGGGCGCTGACGAGACCATCAACCTCAAGACCCAACCCCAAGCGCTAGAGGCCTACAAGGTGGAAAAAGGCCAATTCGATGTGGTGTTTGAAGCCTCGGGCAGTGAAGCCGCTTTGCGCTTAGGCCTGGACACCATCGTGCCCCGTGGCGTGCTGATCACCGTGGGCATGGGAGGCGACATCAGCCTGCCCATGACGCAAATCGTGGCCAAAGAGGTGGACCTGCGCGGCACTTTCCGCTTCCACGCCGAATTCGCCACCGCCGTGCGTTTTTTGAACGAAGGCCTGGTCAACGGCAAACCCGTGATCACCGGCATCTTGCCTGTGGAGCGCGCCATCGAAGCTTTTGATCTGGCCGCAGACAAAAGCCAGTCGCTCAAGGTACAGATTTCTTTTCAAAACGCCTGAAAATCGCAGGTTTTTCCAGTCCTCTCTAGAAAGTTTTCACCATGTCCAAAATCGCCCTCGTCACCGGTGCCAGTTCAGGTATTGGCAAAGCCTGCGCCCTGGCCCTGCTCAAAGAAGGCTGGCAAGTGGTTCTGGTTGGTCGCCGAGCCGACGCACTGGCCGCTGCCGTGGCCGAAGCAGGCCCCCATGCTGGCAACGCCCACGCCATCCCGACCGACCTGTCCAAAGAGCCTGAAGTCAAAGTCCTGTTTGAGCAAATTCGTTCGCGCTTTGGCCGCCTCGACTTGGTGTTCAACAACGCAGGCATTTCCCTGCCCTACACCTTGCCAGGCGACCTGTCGGGTGACGAATGGCGCCGTGCGGTGGACATCAACCTGAACGGCGCTTTCTACACCTTGTCGTACGCCTTCAAGCTGATGCAAGAGCAAAGCCCGCAAGGCGGCCGCATCATCAACAATGGCTCGATCTCAGCCCATGTCCCGCGTCCTGGCTCGATTGCCTACACCGCCACCAAGCACGCCATTTCGGGCCTGACCCGCGCTGCGTCTTTGGACGGCCGCCCCTACAGCATCGCCGTGGGCCAGATCGACATCGGCAACGTGGCTTCAGACATGACCCTCAAAATGGCCTCGGGCGTGCACCAGGCCGACCTGACCATCAAAGCCGAACCGCGCATGGACATGAGCGCTGTGGTCGAGACTTTCCTGACCATGGCCCGCCTGCCTTTGTCCGCCAACATCTTGTTCACCACCGTCATGGCCACCAACATGCCGTTTGTGGGTCGCGGTTGATTTTTCGAGACCCATGTGCAAGGGGGCCCTCTCAGACCCCCTTTTTCATCGGCTGATGCGCACCACCGCATCGCCCCTCTTGTGCAAGTCGGGCAGCAACTCCAAGCCCAGACCCGGTTTGTCGTTCAGGCTGATCATGCCGTTTTTGACTTGCGGCAGCTCGGTCACCAGCTCCTTGTACCAGCCGCTGTAAAAAGCACGCACACTCTCTTGAATCAAGGCATTGGGCGCATGCAGCGACAAGTGGGTGGACGCAGCCCACACCACAGGCCCGGTGCAGTCGTGCGGGGCCACGGGCAGTTGCCAGGCGTCTGCCATGGCAGCGATTTTGCGTGCCTCGGTCAGCCCCCCGCACCAACTCAGGTCCAGCATGGCCACGCCCGCCACGCCGGTTTGTAAATAATCCTTGAAACCCCATTTGTAGCTGAGCGTCTCGCTCGCACAAATCAGCGCCTTGCAGTCCACCGCGTATTGCTTGAGCAAGTCTAGGCTGTCCATACGGATGGCATCTTCGTGCCAGAAGGTGTCGAACTCTTGCAGAGCCCTTGAAATTTTTTGCGCCATGGGCAAGCGCCACAGACTGTGGAACTCCACCATGATGTCCATCTTGTCGCCCACCGCATTCCTGATTTTTCGAAAAGGCTCCAGCGCCGTGTTCAGGTCTTGCGGGCTGATGTACTGGCCATGCGACTTTTCTGCAGCCACATCAAAAGGCCAAATCTTCATGCCGGTGATGCCTTCGGAGAGCAACGACTCGGCCACCTCGTCGGCACGGTGCAAAAAGCCCTGCAGGTCTTCGTAAGGCCCGGCGTTGTTGCCCAAACCCCAGTTGCTGCTGGTCTGGTTGACGTTGCTGCGGATGTATTGGTAGCCCGCACAGGTGTTGTACACGCGAATCTCATCGCGGCTCTTGCCGCCGAGGGCCGTGTAAACCGGCATGCCAGCGGCTTTGCCAAAGATGTCCCACAAGGCGATGTCCACAGACGAGTTGCCACGCGTTTCCACACCAGAACCGCGCCAGCCTAAATAGCCAGTGATGTCGCGCTGGCGAGACTCGATGGCCAGAGGGTCTTGGCCGATCAATTTAGGCGCGACCCATTCGTGCAAATAAGCCTCAACCGCTTGCGCACCCATGAAAGTTTCACCCAAGCCCACCAAGCCCTCATCGGTGTGCACGCGCACCCAGATGATGTTGGGAAACTCGCCCAGACGGATGGTCTCAAGTTGCGTGATTTTCATGTGAACACCTATTCAGTCGTTAAAAAAGCCCCACAGCTTGGGGCTGTGGAGCTCTGGGTCAGCGCCATCGAAAGCGCCTCATCAAAGGGCGTGAAGATCAACCGCCGCGTGACTTGCGCAGCTCGTCTTGGACCACCTTGATGGCATCGGCGCCAATCGAGTCTTTGTGCTTGTCGTACACCGAAGCCACGCGCGCGCGGATGCGGTTTTGCTCGGCAGCACTGACTTCATTGACCTGCATGCCCTTGGTTTTGAGCGAAGCCAAAGATCTTTCGTTCAGGGCACGGTTGGCGGCACGCTGGACTTTTTGGCCTTCAAGTGCAGCTTCACGCAACACCGCCTGCTCTTGTGGGTTCAGCTGGTCCCACAGTTTTTTGCTGTAAAGAATCAGGAACGGCGTGTAGGCATGTCGCGTCACACTCAAGAAACGCTGCACTTCGTTGAACTTGGAGGTCTCAATCGTCACGAAGGGGTTTTCCTGACCGTCGATGGTCTTGGTCTCCAGCGCGGTGAACACCTCGCCAAAAGCCATGGGCACGGCATTGGTGCCCAGCGTGCGGAAGGTGTCCAGGAAGATGTTGTTCTGCATCACACGAACTTTGACACCCTCAAAATCCTCCAACTTGGTGACTGGGCGCTTGCTGTTGGTGAGGTTACGGAAACCGTTTTCCCAATACGCCAGGTTCACCAAGCCTGCGGCTTCGAGCTTGGCATTGAAGTACCTGCCAGCTGCACCATCAAGGACAGCATCGGCTTCTTTTTCATTGGCAAACAGGAAAGGCAAGTCAAACACACCCAACTCTTTGATGATGCCCACCAAAGGCGAGCTGGAGGTGCAAACCATCTCTTGCGTACCTGCACGCAAAGCCTGTGTGGCTGGCAAGTCACCGCCCGCGGCACCACCCCAGAAGGCGGTGATTTTCATCTTGCCGCCGGTTTTGGCCGCCAGCACTTCTTGCATTTTCTTCACGCCCACACCAACTGGGTGGTCTTCGTTCACGCCGTTGGTGAACTTGATGTTGCGGTCGGCAAACTGGGCCATGGCACTGGAGGCCACCAAGAATGTGCCCGCAATCAGGGCCACCAAATTTCTGCGTTTCATCATGCTTGTCTCCTTTAAAAAATACACGGGTTAAAAAATCATCTCAGCATCCATTTCATCGGCTCGATGACGATAGATGGAAAAGCAATCAACAAGGCCAGCACAGCGAGTTGCGCCCACAAAAATGGCAGCACCCCTCTGAACGCCGTGTCCATGTTGATTTTGGCCACACCACACACCACATTGAGCACGGTACCCACGGGTGGTGTGATCAGGCCGATGGCGTTGTTCATGATGAACAACACACCAAAATAAACGGGATCGATGCCCGCCTTGATGACCAAAGGCATCAGCACCGGGGTCAGGATCAACACGGTGGGTGTGAAGTCCAGCGCCGTGCCCACCACAATGACCAAGAGCATCAACACCACCATCAGCAAAGTTTTGTTGTGCATGAGTGGCTCCATCATCCGGGCCACCTCGGCCGGAATGTTGGCCACCGTGATCAACCAAGCGCTGACCATGGCGGCAGCCACCAAGAACATGATCACCGAGGTGGTTTTACCGGCCGCCAAAATCAAGCCGTACAACTTGGACCACTGCAACTCACGGTAAATGAACACCCCCACCACAAAGCTGTACACAGCGGCAACCACGGCCGCCTCTGTCGGGGTGAACACACCAAACTTCATACCGCCAATGATGAACACCGGTAAGCCCAAAGCCAAAATCCCTTCACGGGTCGCTTTCAGTTTTTCGGCCAGCTTCATGCGAGGTCCAGGCTGCACATTTTCGCGCTTGGCCACCCACCACCAAGTCAAGCCAATGGCCACGCCCATCAACAAGCCTGGCACGATGCCCGCCAAAAACAGCTTGGTGATAGAGACGTTGGCCGCCACACCGAAGATGATGAAACCGATCGAAGGCGGGATCACCGGCGCGATGATGCCGCCCGATGCAATCAAACCGGCCGATCGCCCCACGTTGTAACCCGCCCGCTTCATCATCGGAATCAACAAGGCCGCCAGTGCGGCTGTGTCGGCCACGGCCGAACCCGACAGCGAGGCCATAATGACCGCTGCCATCACAGCCACATAACCCAAGCCCCCACGGAAATGACCCACCCAGGCCATGGCCAGGTTCACGATGCGGCGGCTCAAGCCACCGGCATTCATGAACTCGCCCGCCAACAAGAAGAACGGCACGGCCAGCAACGGGAAGTTGTCGGCCCCATCGACAAAGCGCTGCGCCAATATTTGGCTGTCGAACGCGTTGATCATGCCGTTGCTGGCCATGTAGGCCATCAAACTCAAACCACACACCAGCAAGGCATAGGCAATGGGCATGCCCAAGGCCATCGCCCCAAGCAGACTGAACACAAAAACAGCGATGGTCATGCGCGCCCCCGCATTTCAGGTGTCATCGCTTTGGGTTCCAAGTCTTCGAGGGCCACTGCGTCCTCAGACTCCACCACCATCACCAAGTCCTCTTCTTTCAGGCGACCCGTCAGCAGCAAGCGCAGTTGATTAAGGTTCATGACCGCCATGACGCTGGCTGTGACGTAACCGATGCCATAGATCCAGATCATGGAAATGCCCACCACCACCGAGATGTTGGTCACTTGCAAGTCGTGCATTTTCCAAGTACCCCAAAAAAACAAAGCATTGCAAAGCAGCATCAGGATTTCGCTGAGAAAAAAGCACATCTTTTTACCGCCCAAAGGCAAGCGACGCACCAGGGTATCCACACCCAGATGACCCTTTTCACGCATGGCCACCATCGCCCCGATGTAGGTCAGCCAAATGAAGCAATATCGCGACATCTCGTCTGAAACCGATATGCCCGAATTGAACCCGTAGCGCAACACCACGTTGCCAAAGACCATGATGACCATGGCCACCAGGCAGGCCACCACCAGGAACTCCAACAGTTTGAAAAAAACATTGATCGTCTTTTGCATGCGTGTCTTTCGGCTCAGGCCACTGCCCTGATCACTTTCTTGCCGGCCGTCTTGACAGACCGGTTTTTCGATTGGATGCGGGTGGCCACCCCCGAGACCGTGGGCAACTTGCGGCGCGAGGCCAACACCTGCTCAATGTCTTGTCGGGCGCCTTCGATCAAGACCATGACGGCCCGTTCGGCCTTGGCAGGGTTGCGGGCGATGACAGCGTTGAGCACCGCACGGTGCAAAGGCAAGGACGTCTTGGTGCCATCCTCAATGCGGGTGGAAATTTCGAAACTGGTGCGCAGCAAGGCATTGAGCGCCTTGCTCATTTGCACCAGCATGCGGTTGTGCGAGGCCTGCAGCAAACCTTCATGAAAACGCAGGTCGTGCGTGACGTAATCGCCACCCTCTTCCACTGCTTGTTTCATGCCCGCATAGGCGGTCTCAATGTGGGCGATGTCTTCGGGCGTGGCCCGCTCAGCAGCCAGGCGCACTGCGGCTGGCTCGACCACGCGACGCAGCTCTTGCAAGTCTTTCAAAAACTCAGGTGTCAGACCGCAGCGAGCCTGCCAAGCCACCACATCGGGGTCAAACCAGTTCCAGTGCGCATCGGGCATGACGCGCGTGCCGACCTTGGGGCCGGTCGATAGCAAGCCTTTGGCCACCAGCGACTTGATGGCCTCGCGCACCACGGTGCGGCTCACACCCAACTCTTCGCACAAAACAGGCTCAGGAGGCAGGCTTGCGCCCACCCCATAACGACCAGACAAAATGGCCTGGCCCAATAAATCAAGAGAATTTTTGTGGAAATTGTTCGTCATGGCCGAATACGGTCGAGCGACCTATCATATGATGATTGGCGACCGGAGACAGACTCTGGTAAACCCTAGGCAGGGTCTTATTGGCGTCTAGGGTTTGCCCGTATGTCGCTGGCTTTACATAGCCTGTTTGTTTTTCTATCGTCATACGATAGGATTTTCAAGATTCACGATTCACTCCCAACCTGGACACGCACCATGAGCGACACCCCCCGCAAAAAACCCGAAGAACTGCGCAGCCAGCAATGGTTTGGCCGACAAGACCGCGATGGCTTTGCCTACCGCAGCTGGGTTAAAGGCAAGGGCGTGCCGCATGACCAGTTTGATGGTCGCCCAGTCATTGGCATCTGCAACACCTTCAGCGAACTGACACCTTGTAATTCGCACTTCCGCGCTCTGGCCGAGCAGGTCAAGATCGGCGTTTACGAGGCTGGCGGATTCCCTCTTGAGTTTCCCGTGATGTCTCTCGGCGAAACGCTGCTGCGCCCCACCGCCATGCTCTACCGGAACCTGGCCAGCATGGACGTGGAAGAAAGCATCCGTGGCAACCCGATCGACGGCGTGGTGCTGCTGATGGGCTGCGACAAAACCACCCCCAGTTTGCTGATGGGCGCTTCCAGCGTTGGGCTGCCCACCATTGGCATCAGCGGTGGCCCCATGCTCAATGGCAAATGGCGCGGCCAAGAACTGGGCTCCGGCACAGGCGTGTGGAGCATGAGCGAACAGGTGCGCGCAGGCACCCTCAAGCTGGCTGATTTCTTCGATGCCGAAAGCTGCATGCACCGCAGCCATGGCCACTGCATGACCATGGGCACGGCCAGCACCATGGCCTGCATGGTCGAAGCCTTGGGCATTGGTTTGCCGGGTAATGCCACCTTCCCTGCGGTAGATGGTCGCCGCAACGTTTTGGCGCGCGACTCGGGTCGCCGCATTGTGGAAATGGTTCACACCGACCAGACCATCAGCAAAGTGCTCACCCGTGAAGCTTTTGAAAACGCCATCCGTACACTGGCCGCCATCGGTGGCTCGACCAACGCTGTCATTCACCTGATCGCGATTGCCGGTCGTCTGGGTTTGAAACTCACCTTGGATGACTTTGAACGATTGGGCAGTGATATGTCCTGCATTTTGAACATGCAGCCTTCTGGCGAGCACCTCATGGAAGACTTTTGCTATGCGGGTGGCTTGCCGGTCGTCATGAAAGAGATCGAAAGCCTCTTGCACAACAACATCATCACCGTGAGCGGCAAGAGTGTGCGCGAGAACAACGAAGCGGCCGTGAATTACGACCCTCGTGTCATCAAGACCATGGACGCGCCTTTCAAAGAAAAAGCGGGCATTGCCATCTTGCGCGGCAACTTAGCCCCGCGTGGCGCGGTCATCAAACCCAGCGCGGCCACCCCCGCACTGATGGTGCACACGGGCCGGGCCGTGGTGTTTGAAGACAGCGATGATTTCCACAAACGCATCGACGACGAAAACCTGGACGTCGATGAAACCTGCATATTGGTGCTGAAGAACTGCGGCCCCAAGGGTTACCCCGGCATGGCCGAAGTCGGCAACATGCCACTGCCCCCCAAGGTGCTGCGCAAAGGCATCACCGACATGGTCCGCATCAGCGATGCCCGCATGAGTGGCACCGCCTATGGCACCGTGGTCTTGCACACATCACCTGAAGCGGCTGCAGGCGGTCCGCTGGCTGTGGTGCAAAACGGTGACATGATCTCGCTCAACGTACCCGAGCGCAAACTGCAATTGATGATCAGCAACGAGGAACTGGCCAAACGCCTGGCCGCATGGACCAAGCCTGAACCAGCCATGCAGTCAGGCTACTGGAAACTCTACATCGACCATGTGCTGCAAGCTGACGAGGGCGCAGACATGGACTTCCTGGTCGGCCAACGCGGATCAGCTGTTCCCAAAGACAATCACTGATTGACAAGGAAAACACATGCGGATTTTGATCACCGGCGGTGCCGGATTTTTGGGTGCACGCCTGGCCCGCGAGATTTTGAAGCGCGGCCAACTCAACGGCCAAAGCGTGCGCGAATTGGTCATTGCCGACCTGTTCCCTGCTCCCGCTGATTTACTGGCCGACCCACGGGTCAAGGGCCACGCGGGTCCTATGCTGGAACAAGGCGACTTGTTCCAAAGCGGCTTCGATGGTGTGTTCCATTTGGCATCGGCCGTCTCGGGCGAATGCGAACTCGACTTTGACCTGGGCCTGCGCTCCAATGTGGACAGCAGCCGTTTGTTGCTCGACAGCATACGCGCCTCCGGTAAAGTGTCTCGCTTGGTTTTTGCAAGCTCTGTGGCCGTGTTCGGACCCGATGCGGCCAACCCCATGCCTGCCTTGGTGGCCGATACCACACTGCCCACGCCACAAACGTCGTATGGCACGCACAAGCTGATGATCGAGTACATGGTGGCCGACTACACCCGCAAGGGCTACATCGACGGCCGAGCGGCTCGCCTGATGACGGTGGCCGTGCGCCCCGGCAAACCCAACGGCGCAGCATCTTCGTTCTTCAGCGGCATCATCCGCGAGCCTTTGGCGGGCACCGCCACCACCTGCCCAGTGGATCCCACGGTGTCGCACCCCATCTCTTCGCCCGGCAACACCGTGCATGGTTTGATCACCGTGTTCGAGGCCAGCCGCGAAGCGTTTGGCGGCCGCATGGCACTGAACCTGCCGGGTCTCAACGTGAAGGTCAGCGACATGCTGGCAGCCCTCGAAAAAGTCGCCGGACCTGCTGTGCGTGCGCATGTCACCTTTGCCAAAGACGAGCGGATTGCGGGCATTGTGGACAACTGGGCTAAGGGTTGCACCTTTGAGCGCGCCCATGCATTGGGCCTGCGCACCGATGCCAGCTACGAGGCCATCATTGAGCAGTACATCGAGGACTGCAAAACCCGCCCAGGCTACCCGGCCGAGGCATTGAACGGTTTGAAGTGAGCTTTACAAAAGGCCGCCACGCGGATGCTGCGTGGCGGCCTTTTTTTTCACACGGGTTCACCCCTTAAAAATGCGTGCTGATCGCCCCACAGATGCGCCCATCGTCCTCGATGATGGCCATCCAGCGCCACTTGTCAAAGGTGGTGCAAGGGTGCGAAATACCCAAGGCCACGCGGTCGCCCACTTGCGGCCAGACGCCCTCGGCATCGAACACCATGTGCGCATGCTGGTCGCTCAAGGCCTTGACTTTCCAAGACCCGGGGGTGGCCTGCATCGCGTCGGCACCGCGGTGACCGCGCACTGCCCATCGCACCGGCATGGGCATGCACTGATCAAACGACAGGTCACGCCGACCCGCCGTCAAAATGGCCAGTCCCGGCTCGGGCACAGATTGCACCCGGGTCCAGATCTCCAGCGCGGGTTGCAACGAAGCACTCAGCCCCTCACGCGCCTCCACCAATTTGAGATAACGGGCGTAATTCCAGTGGTCGTGCGTCACATAGCAACCCGATCGCAAAACGCCTTGCACCGGTCGGCTTTTGACCTGCATTTTGAGCATGGGGATCACCAGGTCAAACACCGCCGAGCCCCCAGCCGACAGCAAAACCTCGTCACGACCCCACAGGTTTTGCGCATCGATTTGCTGAACCAAAGCCTGCACACTGCGCACCAGAACGCTCACCGCCTCGATGTCGTGGGCGCTGTCGCATTGGCCCAGTCCACCCTCGTAACACTCCACGCCACCCAAGCGCACGCTAGGCGATGCAGCCATAGCCCGCGCCAAAACCAAGGCCTGTTCGTGCGTGCGACAGCCGGTGCGATACCCCGCAATGCCCAATTCCAACAACACGTCCCAGCAACGATTGCTCTCACGGCGACGCCCCCAATCGACCAGCAAATCGAGCTGCACCAAAGAGTCCACCAAAAACCACACTTGCGCCTGCGGATGCTGGCGCAACAACAGATCCAATCCGTCCAAGTCGGTGTCCGACAACAATTGGTTGGCGATGATGGCGCGCTGGACTCCCGCCACCAAACCCACGCGCAACTGGTGCACATTGGCAAAGGTCAGGCCCCAAGCGCCCGCTTGCAACTGCATGCGAAACAACTCCGGCGACAAGGTGGTCTTGCCGTGCGGGGCCAGAGCCACACCTTTGCGCTGCACAAAGTCTTGCATCCAGGCCAAGTTGTGCGTGAGGGCTGGGCGTCGCAACACGGCCACCGGGTAGGCCAGCGCATCGTCCAGCAGGCTCCAGCCGCGTTGGCCCAGCTGAGACACTGCACAGGGCTCAGCGGCCAGTGGAAAGCCTTTGCAAGACGCATCCAGCACAAAATCGAGGTCAATGCCCTTGTTCCACATGCGTTTCATCTCCAACTTTTGATCCAGGGTGGTTCGGTTTGACGGCCATTCTCCCACCTCACCACAAGACTCGCCGCCTTTTTAAAACATGAACCAAGCCTCCTCAAAACTCGACATCGTGGCGCTGGGTGAAGCCATGGTCGAGTTCAACCAACGTCCCCATTCAGACGCAAACGATGCCCCGCTGTATGCACAAGGTTTTGGTGGCGACACCAGCAACGCCGCGATTGCCGCGGCACGAGCCGGTGCGCGGGTAGCCTACCTGACGCGTCTGGGCACCGACCGTTGGGGCGAGTGCCTCATGGACCTGTGGCAGCGCGAAAACGTGGGCAGCACCAACGTGCTGCGCGACGCACAAGCGCCCACCGGGATGTACTTTGTGAGCCACGATGCGCAAGGCCACCACTTCAGCTATGCGCGTGCCGGATCGGCGGCTAGCCGCATGCAGCCCCAAGACTTGCAGCACTGGCAAGACGCCATTGCCAGCAGCCAGTGGCTGCACCTGTCGGGCATTTCGCTGGCGATTTCCGCCTCGGCTTGCGACACGGCTTTTGCAGCCATGTCGCATGCTCGCAACGTGGGCACGCGGGTGGCGCTGGACTCGAATTTGCGTTTATCGCTCTGGCCACTGGCCCGGGCGCAGGCCTGCATTCGCCAAGCGGTGGGGCTGTGTGATCTGTTCTTACCCAGCCTGGAAGACATGATCGCCCTCACCGGCCTGACTCAAGCAGCAGACATCATCGCATGGAGCCATGCCCAGGGTGCAGCGCAAGTGGTGCTCAAGCTGGGGGAGGGCGGCGCTGTAGCCAGCGACGGCCATAGTCAGCGCCGCTTGGCTGGCCACACCGTCACGGCGGTGGATGCCACGGGTGCGGGCGATTGTTTTGCAGGCAACCTGTTGGCGCGTTTGTCTACCGGTGACGACTTGTGGGCGGCCACTGCTTACGCCAATGCTGCGGCCGCTCTGTCGGTGCAGGGCTTTGGCGCGGTCGCTCCGCTGCCTCGCCCCCACGGTGTTCTGAACATGCTGCAAAAAAACAATGGTTTGAAAGACAGCACGAAAGGCGCAGCCACATGAACACCACAAGACCCTTGATCGCCATCGATTGGGGCACCTCTTCGCTGCGCGGCGCGCAGCTCGGTGCCAATGGCCAGGTGCTCGAATCCCGTGAATTTCCACGCGGCATCCTCACCGTGCCCCCCGGCCAGTTTGAGACTGTGTTGCACGAACTGTTTGGCGACTGGCTGAAAATACCCCATGCCCTGTGCCTGATCTCGGGCATGGCGGGCAGCCGCCAGGGCTGGCAAGAAGCGCCCTACTGCCCCTGCCCCGCCGGCTTTGCCGAGCTGAGCCAACACCTGCTGTGGTTGCAGCCCGGGCGCATCGCCTTGGTGCCGGGCCTGAGCTGTTCGAGCACAGACGCCTTGAACACACCCGACGTGATGCGAGGCGAAGAAGTGCAGATTTTTGGCGCACTTCAGCTGGCCGGCCGTGACCGCGCCACGCTGGTGCTGCCGGGCACGCACAGCAAATGGGTGCAGGTGCAAGGCGGGCACGTCGCGCAGTTTCAGACCTTCATGACGGGCGAGGTCTATGCCCTGATGAGCCAGCACTCGATTTTGGGCAAAACAATGGACCTGCAGGGTGCGTTTGAAGCAACAGTTTTTTTGCAAGGGATTGACCAAAGCCAGCGAGCGAGCAGCGTGCTGCACCACCTGTTTGCGGTGCGCACACTGGGCTTGTTTGAGCGCCTGAGCGCAGCCCAATTGCCCAGCTACTTGTCGGGCCTGCTGATCGGCGAAGAGCTGCGCACTCAGAATGTGTCAAACCACGCCGAACCCTTGATTTTGATCGGTAGCGAAGCCTTGACGATGCGCTACACCTTGGCCCTGCAGCACCTGCGCATCCCCTGTCACAGTTGGGGGGCCGAGGCCACTTGGGCGGGCTTGTTTGCACTGGCATCCTCATTCGACCATTCATGAACACAACCGATACGACCACCATGAGCGCTTTGCACCCACCCGCCCACACCCTGGCGCAAGCCTTGACACAACTGCCCCTGATCGCCATCCTGCGCGGCCTCACGCCTTCTGAAGCCCCAGCCATCGGCCAAGGGCTGGTTGAAAGTGGCTTTGCCATTATCGAGGTGCCGCTGAACTCACCCGAGCCTTTGCTCAGCATCGCCACGCTCGCTCGTCTTTTGCCCCGCACCCTGATCGGTGCTGGCACGGTGCTGAATGCGCAGCAAGTCAAAGATGTGCACGCTGCTGGCGGCCGCCTGGTCGTGGCCCCCAACTTCAACCCTGCAGTGGTCGCGCAGGCCTTGGCCCTGAACATGGTGGTGCTGCCCGGTGTGGCCACACCCACCGAAGCCTTTGCCGCGCTTGACGCGGGCGCGCATGGGCTCAAGCTGTTCCCCGCCGAGATGATCTCGCCTGCCACCGTCAAAGCGCTTCGGGCCGTCCTGCCGAAAGACACGGCCCTCATGCCCGTGGGCGGCATCACGCCCGACAACATGGCGGCATACCGCACGGCTGGCGCTTCAGGTTTTGGCTTGGGATCGGCCTTGTATGCGCCAGGGAGAAGTGCTGAGCAAACGCGGGCCGCAGCGCAAAACTTTGTCAAGGCATTCAGGGGCTGATCAAGCCCTCTCCCCCAGCCGCCCATTTCGGAAATCGGCCAAGGCTTGGTAGATCTCTTCTTTGGTGTTCATCACAAATGGCCCGTATTGCACGATGGGCTGCTTCAGAGGTTTGCCAGCCACCAAAATCAGTTGGGTGTCGACACTGGCCTTGATCATCACCCCATCGGCCTGAGGTGTGTTTTTCAAAATGGCCATGCGCTGCGCGGGCACGGCCTGGCCGCCAATGCCAACCTCGCCCCGGTACACGTACAAAAAGGCGTTGTGGCCAGCAGGCAGTAATTGCTCAAAATGTGCGCCCTGCGGCATGTGCACGTCCAGATAAACCGGTTGCGTGATCTCGCGACTCACCGCGCCCTGTACACCATGGCTGACCCCGGCGATCACCGTGACGGCCACGCCTTCAGACGTCTGGAACTGCGGCAGTTGATCGTTCTGAAAGTCTCGATACCAAGGCGCGTTCATCTTCTCTGAGCTGTGCAGGTTCAACCACAACTGAAAGCCCTCCATCACGCCATCGGCTTGCTGCGGAATTTCAGAGTGGATCACGCCCTGGCCTGCGGTCATCCATTGCACGCCACCGTTTTGCAACAGGCCTTCATTGCCCGCGCTGTCACGGTGCAGCATGCGCCCGGCAATCATGTAGGTCACGGTTTCAAAGCCCCGGTGCGGGTGGTCCGGGAAACCGGCGATGTAGTCGTCCGGTTTGTCACTGCCAAAGGCATCCAGCATCAAAAACGGGTCAAGCCGGTGCTGCAGGTCTTGCGTGAGGATGCGGCTGAGCTTGACACCTGCACCGTCTGACGTGGCTTGGCCCGTGACCAAGCGCTCAACGGCGCGTGAATTCAAAACAGCGTGGCTCGAAGCTGGAACAAGAGGGGTAAACGGGTTGTTGGACACAGCAATTTCCTTTCAACGACACCAAGGTGTCAAGCCTGTTTCAGCGCATGCCACTGCGCGTGCGCAACGCCTTGCAGGTCAGGTGGCAGCTGGTGTTTGGCCTGCAAATAGTGATGGGTGTAAACACCCAGATAGGCCTGCAGCGTCTGGGCAGCGTGGGTCTCACCTGCCAATTCTAGGCACAGTGAAGCCACTTCGCTGGTGCAAAAGTGGTCATCACGTTTGGATCGGCGCAGTTGGTAACGGGAGACTTGCTCCGGCTTCAGGCTGAGCACCGGCAAGTGGTTCAGATAGGGACTTTTGCGGAACATCTTGCGGGCTTCGGGCCAAGTGGCGTCAAGCAAGATGAACAGCGGACGCTGGCCTGCGGGCATCTCGGCTGAGGATGGGGACACATCGTGCACCACCCGCGCGGGCTCCACAAAATCGCCCGGAAACACCACAAAGGCCTGCCACTGAGGATCGGCCAAGAGCGCCAGCAAATCCGGGGCGACTTCGGTGCGGGCCCAACCAAAGGCGAAAGTGTCCGGCACCACATCGGCGATCAGCCAGCCGGTGTTGCTGGGTTTGAGGGGTTCGATGTCGGCCATGAGCAAACACATCGCAGCTTGTGTGGGCACCTCTGGGCGCATTGCGCAGATGCAGTGGCTGGGCACCAAACGGCAGCCGGGGCAGCGCTCTGCCTTGATGCCGCCACGGGCCAAGAAAGGCTTGGCGCTGCGGGACAAACGTTCAGTGCGCAGTCGCGAGACGGCGTGGGGCAGTTTCAGCGTTTGCGCAGACATCAGACGGATGGCGTGGCCATGCGCAGCCGACGTGCCGCTTCTTCGTCGCGCGCATCGTCGATCTCACGCAGCACAGCGACCATGTCCACACTGGCAGTCGAACGCTCAAAGTGACCGGTGAGCGGTGATTCATTGTTCAGCAAACCCGCTTGGTAAAGGCTCCAGATTTCAGGGCCGTAGTCGGTCTTGAGCAGCGAGGGCGCAAATTGCCCAAAGAAATCGCGCAGGTTGCCCACATCGCGCAGCAGCATGCGCTGGGCATGGTTGTTGCCGGCCGCATCCACCGCTTGGGGCAGGTCGATGATGACGGGCTCGTCCACACCCGGCTGATCGCCCGCAGCCGGAATGTGCGCCAACAAAATATTGAACTCCGACAAATCGCCATGCACCACGCCCGCGCACAGCATGCGCACCACTTCGCCAACCAGGGTGGCGTGGTGTTGCAGGGCTTGCTCGGGGGTAAAGGCCACATCGTTCAGGCGGGGTGCGGCGTCGCCGTCGGCATCGGTGACCAGTTCCATGAGCAGCACGCCATCAAAGAAGTTGAAGGGCCGGGGCACGCGCACACCGGCTGCAGCCAGTCGGTAGAGCGCGTCCACCTCGGCACTTTGCCAAGCGGCTTCTTGTTCTTGACGGCCAAATTTGCTGCCCTTGGCCATGGCGCGGGCCGAACGTGAGTTCTTGACCTTGCGGTTTTCGGTGTAGTCCACCGCTTGCCGAAAGCTGCGGTGTGTCGCCTCTTTGTAAATTTTGGCGCAGCGGGTCTCGTCCCCGCAGCGCACCACAAAGACCATGGCCTCTTTGCCGCTCATGAGCTGGCGCACCACGGTGTCGATCAGGCCTTCTTCAACAAGGTTTTGCAGTCTGGGTGGCGCATTCATGCGGCTTCAGTGCTGGAGCAAGGCCCAACCGGCGTGCTGGTTGGCTTTGTTGTTTTCATATTCCCAGGCCGCACCGCAGCGGTCACAGCGGTAACGCGTGAAGCTGGCTTGGCCGTTGCCACGGTCTTCGCGCTGGTGGGTGCCCTGAACCAATTCCGCGTGACCAGGGGCTTTGCGCCAATGACGCTGGATGCCAGAGCAGGGTTCGCACAAGACCGGTGAGTTCGGTTTTTGGGGGACTTGAGCGTTCATGGTCATGTTTGAATTCTTGGACAATGCGATTTTTCGCGATGCATGTATTGTCGCTGTACCGGCCTGCATTCTGGCGACAGGCATTTTGGGGTCGCTGTGGCAGCATCCACCATCCTTCCAACAAACCTCGGAGACCCGCTCATGACTTCCCCGCTTTTAGCGCCCAACACCCTCTCGTTTGGCCTGCAAGGCCGTGTCGTCATCGTCACCGGCGCAGCCAACGGCATTGGCGAGGCCTGCGCGCGCCGATTTGCCGCCGAGTCTGCCCATGTCATTTTGTCTGACGTCAACAGCACGCGCGGCGCTGCCGTGGCTGCCGAATTGCGCAGCCAAGGCCACAGCGCAGGCTTCATGGCCTGCGACGTCTCGCGCAAGGCCGATGTCGACGCCTTGGTCGACCATGTGCTGCAGGCCTTTGGCCGCATCGACGTGCTGGTCAACAACGCCGGCATTTTCAGAGCCGCTGATTTTCTGGATGTGACCGAAGAAGACTTTGACGCCGTCATCAACGTGAACATCAAGGGCTCGTTTTTGATGGGCCAGGCCGCAGCCCGTGCCATGAAAAGCACCGGGGGCGGGGCGATTGTCAACATGAGCTCGGTCAACGCGGTGCTGGCCATCCCCAACATCGCCAGCTACAACGTGAGCAAAGGCGGCATCAACCAACTGACACGGGCCATGTCTTTGGCACTGACCGACTTTGGCATCCGCGTCAACGCAGTGGCCCCCGGCACGATTGCCACCGAACTGGCGCGCCAAGCCGTGCTGACCAGCGAGGCCGCCGAAAAGAAAATCATGATGCGCACGCCCATGAAGCGCTTGGGCGAGCCCGACGAAGTGGCCAAGGTGGTGGCCTTTTTGGCCAGCGATGCAGCGAGCTACATCACCGGCGAAATTGTCACTGTGGATGGCGGGCGCATGGCCCTCAACTACACCGTACCGGTTTGAAAGAGCCCGTTTCTATGAGCACCACCACCGGCACACGCCAGAGCGCTTTAGAGGCCTGGCTGACCCAAGAGCGTGACGTGCGCACACGCATCGATGCCGGGGTCGGCCCCGGTGTGGCCCGGCCTGAACAAGTGACTGGCAAGACAGGCCTAGAGGTCATGCAGGGCCTGCTGACAGGCGAGCTGCCTTATGCGCAGATGGCCAAGACGCTGGACTTCATGCTGATCGAGGTCGGCGCGGGTCTGGCCATTTTTCAGGGCACACCCGGCGTCCAACACTTGAACCCACTGGGCACCGTGCACGGCGGCTGGTTTGCCAGCCTGCTCGACTCGGCGCTGGGCTGCGCGGTGCACACCATGATGCCGCCCGGGCGCGGCTACACCACGGCCGACTTGAGCGTGAAACTGGTCAAAGCCATCACGCCCAAAGTGCAGCGCGTGCGCGCCATTGCGCAAGTGGTGCACTGCGGCCGCCAACTGGCCACGGCAGAGGCTCGCCTGGTCGGGCCAGACGGCACTTTGTATGCCCACGCCAGCACCGCTTGCCTTGTTTTTGAAATGCCTTCACCCAACGGGAAAACATCATGAGACTCCTTCACACCATGCTGCGCGTGGGCAACCTGCAACGCTCGATTGACTTCTACACCCAGGTGATGGGCATGCAGCTGCTGCGCACCTCGGAAAATCCCGAGTACAAATACTCGCTGGCCTTTGTCGGTTTCGGCAACAACCCCGACCACGCCGAGCTGGAGTTGACCTACAACTGGGGCGTTGAAAGCTACGAGATGGGCACAGCCTACGGCCACATCGCCCTGGGCGTGCCCGATGCCTATGCCGCTTGCGAAAAAATCAAAGCCGCTGGCGGCAAGGTCACGCGTGAAGCGGGTCCGGTCAAAGGCGGCAGCACCGTGATCGCCTTTGTGACAGACCCGGATGGCTACAAGGTCGAGCTGATCCAGCGGACCGAATACGCTGGCGGACAAGGTTTGCGCTGAACAAACGGTGGATGAACATGATCGACCTGACTGGCCAACGCATCTTGGTGACCCAGGCCCAAGATTTCATGGGGCCGGCCCTGTGCCACGAGCTGCGGGCTTGCGGTGCCGAAGTGATCGCTGACGTTTCCGTGCTGACAGCCCCGCAAGATGCGCAAGCCATGATCGATGCGGCTGGGCCACTCGACGCTTTGGTGATCAATCTGGCGCTGCCTGCGCCGTCTACCCCCGTCACGCAGATTGACGAGGCCGAATGGCGGCAGGTGTTTGAAGTGATGGTCGACCCCCTGCCCCGGTTGGTGCGGGCAGTGGTGCCCGGCATGAAGGCCCGCGGCGGCGGCAAGATCGTGGTGATGGGCAGTGCCTCGGCTTTGCGGGGCATGAAGCGCGCCGCCAGCTACAGCGCGGCGCGTGGGGCACAGCTGGCCTATGTGCAAGCGGCTGGCGTAGAGCTGGCCCCCGACAACATCCAGCTCAATGCGGTGGCGCAAAACTTTGTCGACAACCCCACCTACTTCCCGCCAGAGGTGCAGGCCAACCCGCGTTTTCAGGAGCGCCTCAAGCGCGAAGTGCCGCTGGGTCGCCTGGTCAAGGCCGAAGAGGACGCCCGCTTTGTGGCCTACCTGTGCAGCGAAGAGGCGAGCTGCTTTGTGGGGCAGGTGTTTCCCATGTCGGGCGGTTGGGCGGTGCGCTGATCAGCGAGGCAACTGACTCGCCTCACGGGCCAGCGCTTCGATGCGCGCCCAGTCACCCTGGGCCAGCGCGTCGGCGGGCACCAACCACGAGCCGCCCACGCAAGCTACATTGGGCAGACTCAAAAAGTCCAAGGCATTGCCGGGCATGACGCCGCCCGTGGGGCAAAACTTCACATCAAAAAACGGACCGCTCCAAGCTTTGAGCATGGCAGTGCCGCCAGCTTGCATGGCGGGAAAGAACTTGAGTTCGGTGTAACCGTCTTCTTGTGCCATCATGATTTCACTGCCGGTGGCCACGCCGGGCAAGAGCGACAAACCATGATCGCGACAAGCCTGCCCCACTGCCCGGGTGTAGCCGGGGCTCACGGCAAAACGGGCACCGGCTTTGGCCGCTGCGGCCGCATCGGCTGCGCTGCGCACCGTGCCTGCACCCAACACGGCGCCTTCGACCTCGTTGGCAATCGCCTCGATGCAGGCGAGCGCCTGTGGGGTGCGCAGCGTGACCTCCAGCATGCGGATGCCACCGGCCACCAAGGCGCGTGCCATGGGCACGGCGTGGGCCACATCGTGGAGCACGATCACGGGGATCACCGGAGCGTCTTGCATGACTTGCAGGGCGGTCAAAGGGGCATTTGAATTCACAGCCATGAGCAGGCTCCTTCTTCGGCTTTGAGCGCGTGGCGACGCAGGTTGGCAAACAATTCACGGCCCATGCCCACGCCATTGGCGGCGCGCAGCTCGGTGGGCATGGGGGCCAGCGGACGGGCGGCCCATTCGGCCTCGCTCACCAACACTTGCAAAGTGCCCGCGACGCCGTCGAGGCGAATCACATCACCGTCTTGCACCTTGGCCAGCGGGCCACCGGCTGCCGCTTCGGGCGAGACGTGGATGGCCGCCGGCACTTTGCCCGACGCGCCGCTCATGCGGCCATCGGTGACCAAGGCCACCTTGAAGCCTTTGCCCTGCAGCACCGCCAGCGGCGGGGTGAGTTTGTGCAACTCGGGCATGCCATTGGCTTGTGGGCCTTGCCAGCGCACTACACACACCATGTCTTGGTCCATGTCTCCAGCCTTGAACGCGGCCAGCAAGGCTTCTTGCGAATTGAACACGCGCGCCGGCGCTTCGATCACATGCAAAGCCTCTGGAACGGCAGAGACCTTGATCACACTGCGCCCCAGATTGCCTTGCAACAGTCTGAGCCCGCCAGTGGCACTGAACGGCTGGCTGGCTGGTCGCACCACGGTGTCGTCTTGGCTGGCGCCGATGTCGCGCCAGACCAATCGCCCATCGGCTGTGCTGGGCTTGCGCGTGAATTCACGCAGACCGCCCGGTCGCACCGTCAGCACATCGGCGTGCATGAAGCCAGCGTCGAGCAATTCACGAATGATGAAGCCAGGCCCGCCGGCGGCCTGGAACTGGTTCACATCGGCCGAGCCATTGGGGTACACGCGGCTGAGCAGCGGCACCACATCCGACAGTGCAGAGAAGTCGTCCCAGTCGATCACGATGCCCGCAGCACGCGCCACCGCCACCCAGTGGATCAAATGGTTGGTGGAGCCACCCGTGGCCAACAGCGCCACCATGGCGTTGACGATGCTGCGCTCATCGACCAAACGGCCAATGGGCGTGAAGTTCTGTCCCTGGACCAGCGCCAGCACAGTTCGGGCAGCTTCGCGGGTCAGGTCTTGGCGCAGGCCGTCGGCCGGGGGAATGAAAGCCGTGCCCGGCACATGCAGGCCCATGGCTTCGAGCAGCATCTGGTTGCTGTTGGCCGTGCCATAAAAAGTGCAGGTACCCTCGCCGTGGTAGGCCTTGGACTCGGCCTCCAGCAATTCAGGACGGCCCACCAAGCCCTGGGCGGCCTGTTCGCGCACCTTGGATTTGTCGGTGTTGGACAGACCACTGCCCATGGGCCCTGCGGGCACAAACACCGTGGGCAAATGGCCAAAGTGCAAAGCGCCAATGAGCAAGCCCGGCACGATCTTGTCGCACACGCCCAGCATCAGGGCGGCATCAAACACATCGTGACTCAGCGACACCGCTGTGGCCATGGCGATCACATCGCGGCTGAACAGGCTGAGCTCCATGCCCGGCGTGCCTTGCGTGACGCCATCGCACATGGCGGGTACGCCTCCCGCCACTTGGGCAGTGGCGCCCAGCTTGCGGGCTTCGTCTTTGATCAGGTCAGGGTAGTGCTGCAGCGGCGCGTGGGCAGACAGCAGGTCGTTGTAGGCGTTGACGATGCCAATATTCGGCGCACGCGGGGCGACCACTTTGATTTTGTCGAGCGCAGTGGCGCGGTCTTTGTCACCTTGAGGCATCGCGGCAAAGGCATGCGCCACATTGGCGCAGCCCAGACGCTGGGCGCCCGGGTCTTGCTGAGATGCAGCGTCGAGCTGCTGCAAATAAGCTTGGCGAGTCAAGCGGCTGCGCTCGGTGATGCGGGCAGTGACGGCCGCCACGGCGGGATGAAGGGTCATGGGCATGGGCCTTTGCGGTAAACAGTTTGCGCTTTGAAATCAATCAACCCGCAAGAAAAATCTCGGCCCGAGGGGCCGTTCAAACGATGCGCTCATGTTAGCGGCCTTGCACAACGTGCTGGTTAAGGCCAACAGAAAACAGGTCATTCAATGACCTGGCTTTGGCGACACCCGTAAAAAAACCCGCCGAGGCGGGTTTATACAGGGCTTGGCGCCGCATCACTTCGCGGGTGCAGCAACGGGAGCTGCTGGTGCCGCAGCCGCTGGAGCTGCTGCGTCGGCAGCCGGCGCAGCAGCAGGCGCCGCGGCATCCGCAGCAGGCGCGGCATCTTGCGCTGCAGGGGCAGTGACAGCAGCAGGGACAGCAGGCGCTGCTTTTTGGCTCTTGGCGATGCCAATACCCACGGCCAGTCCAATGACCAGCACAATCACGCCGACCAAAATGGCCAACACCACGGGTTGATTCTCATCTTCATTGTTTGACATGTTTGTTTTCTCCGAAAATAGTGGTCAGATTGTAATGGGACCCGATTGCACATGACCGACACACCCGACAGCGCCCGGGCGTTCAGCCTACCCAGCCTCACGGCCGATGCGGCACGCGTGGCCTTCAGGGGCGATTTGCTGGAGCGCTTCAGAGCCCAAGCTGCAGGCCAAGACTTGTGGGTGTTTGGCTATGCCTCGCTGCTGTGGCGGCCCGAGTTTGAGGCGCAAGAGCAGCACGCCAGCCGGGTTTGGGGCTGGCACCGCGCCCTGAAAATGTGGAGCCGTCTGAACCGGGGCAGCCCAGAATGTCCGGGCTTGGTGTTCGCCTTGTTGCCGGGCGGCAGCTGCCAAGGCATCGTTTACCGGGTGGCCCAAAGCGATGCCGATGAGGTTTTGCAGCGCCTGTGGGCGCGCGAAATGCCCATGGACGTCTACACCCCCGTGTGGCTGCCTTGCAGCACGCCTGAGGGTCCCGTCAAGGCACTGGCCTTCACATTGCCGCGCAGCAGCCCCAGTTTCACAGGCCATTTGACACCTGAGACCTACCGGCACATTTTCAAAAATGCCAGTGGCCGCTTTGGCACCACGCTCGACTACGCCAAGCAGACTTACGACAGCCTGCGCTCTCACGGCATCGACGACCGAGCATTGACCGCCTTGCTGCGCCATGCCCAAGACTGAAGCCTGCCTATACTTGCCCCATGAACATCGCCGACCTGCGCAAGAGCTATGAAAAAGCCGAGCTCAACGAAAACGCCTCCCATGCGGACCCTCTGAAGCAATTTGAGCATTGGCTTCAAGAGGCCATCGCCGCCGAAGTGCCCGAGCCCAACGCCATGACACTGGCCACCGTGAGCAGCCAGTTGCGCCCCAGCACACGGGTGGTGTTGATCAAAGGCTGCGATGCGCGCGGCATTGTTTGGTACACCAATTACGAAAGCCAAAAGGGCCAAGAGTTAGCGGGCAACCCTTTTGCTGCTTTGCAATTCCATTGGGTTGAGCTCGAACGCGTGGTGCGCATCGAAGGCCGGGTAGAAAAGGTCAGCAGCGAAGAAAGCGACGCCTACTTCCACAGCCGACCACTCGATTCACGCATCGGCGCTTGGGCCTCGCCGCAGAGCCAAGTGATCGACGGGCGAACGGTGCTGGTGACCAACGCCGCCAAATACGCCGCGCAATTCATGCTCCAGCCCCCGCGCCCACCGCACTGGGGCGGCTTTCGCTTGGTGCCCGACCGCTGGGAATTTTGGCAAGGCCGCAAAAGCCGTTTGCATGACCGGCTGCGCTACACACCCGATGCCAATGGTTGGCTGCGCGAACGCTTGGCGCCCTGAAGCAAAAACGCCCGGTAAGTCGCCATGAAAGCGGCGATGTCCTCAAAGTAAGGCATGGCACCGGCTTGCATCACCGTCACTTGCCAGTTGGGGCGTTCGCGCACCAAATCGAGTGCCCGGTAATCGGTGAAATCACCCCGGGTACCGTGCACCACCCACACCGGCAAGCTCAGGCTTTCGTAGACGTTGTGCATGTCAGCACTGAACAAGCCCCCGCTCAAAAACGACAGCGGCGCCTGCTCTGCGTTGGGCACATGGGCGGTGCGCACCGCATAGGCCCAAAGGGTTTCGTTGATGTTTTTCCCACCCCAAGTGCGTTGCAAAAAGTAACGCACCACCGAAGGCCGTGACAGCTGTCGGAACAAAAAGCGGCCCCAAGCTGGCCCCGGGCGGCGCAAAAAGCGGTCAAACCCACCCATGAACAAGGTGCTGCCAGCAGGCTGGCGCAGTGACTTGCCGCCCCGAAAACCCGTGGGGCTGACCAAGGCCAAACCGGCGAAAAGGCCTGGCGCTTGCTGGGCCACACGGGCCACAAATTCGCAGGACAAGGACACCCCCACCACATGCAGCGCCAGCCCCGAGTGGCGGTCTGTCACCCATTGCGCCACTTGCTGGATGGCGTCGCACATGTCGCCCACTGAGTAAACACGCGGCAAACGGTCGGACAAACCGTAACCTGGCAGATCAAGCGCATAGACACTGTGGTCTTGGCACAAAGCCTCAAACAAGGGCCGCACTTCGGCCACCGAAGCCAGTGCGTTGATGCTGTGCACCAGCAGCACGGGCGTCCCCGACCCGCCTGCATACACCGCGATGCGACCGCTGGTTCCATCCAAATGGTGCAAGGTGTGTGAATCGGTGTCGAGCGCGGCTGGCAGTGCTGTGTTCATGGTCCAGCACCGGTCAGAACTCAGCGAACCCATCGGGCGAAAGTTTTCTTGAACTTGGCCACCTTGGGCGCGGCCACGGCCATGCAATAGCCTTGGTAGGGGTTGCGCTCGAAAAAGTCTTGGTGGTATTGCTCAGCCGCGCTGTAATTGGCCAGCGCCAGCACCTCGGTCACGATGGGCTGGCCAAAAGCGTTGGCCGCGGTCAGCTCAGCGAGCATGGCCTTAGCCTCTTGGGCCTGTTCAGGCGTGGTGAAGTAGATGCCACTGCGGTACTGCGTGCCCACATCGTTGCCTTGGCGGTTCAAGGTGGTCGGGTCGTGGATGACGAAGAAAATCTCGAGCAAGTCGCGGGTGCTGATCTGCATGGGGTCGTATTCGAGTTTGACCACTTCGTTGTGGCCGGTGCGACCGGTGCAGACTTCTTCGTAGGTGGGGTCCACAGTCTGGCCGTTGCAGTAACCCGACTCGACATCGGTGACACCGCGCACCTTGACGAAGACCGCTTCGGTGCACCAAAAGCAACCGCCTCCCAAAACCAACGTTTCAGTCATTTTGATTCCTTGTGAAAGAAGCGCTTGATTATCCGTGGCCGGCAAGTCCCGCCGACACCGCTTGGACAAAGTCCCCCAAGGCAGTTTGGTCTCGTTCGCTGCGCCACAAGCAACGCGTGTCGTAGCGCACATCCACATCGTGCAGCGGCACGAACACCGCGCCCGCCAAGGCAGATTGCGCCAGTGCCTCGGGCACCAGCGCCACGCCCAAACCTTGGGACACCAAAGACACCACGCTCAGCCAATGGCGCAGCTCGTGCACCACGGGGGGCATCCAGCCCGACTGCTCACACAACTGCAAAATGCGTTCGTGGTAATCGGGCGAGACCATGCTGGACACCACCACCAAGTCTTGCCCGACCAATGCCTCCAAGCCAAGGCTGCCCTTTTTTGACAAAGGGTGTTTGGCGGGCAAACAGGCCACCATAGGTTGGCTGGCCACCAAAATTTGCTCAAACCCTGGCGGCACCCGGGGGGTGTGCACAAAACCCACATCCAGTCGGTCACGCAGCAGTTCGGACAGCTGCTCGGTCGAACTGAGTTCCCGCAGCACCAGGCGCAAACGCGGGTGGCTGACCTGAAAGCGGCTGAGGATTTGCGGCAGGCCGCAGTACAGCATGGTGCCCGCAAAGCCGATGTGCAGCTGACCCGATTGGCCCTCGGCCACATCGCGCGCCTCACGCGCGGCTGCAGTGGCCTGCGCCAGCAAGGCCCGGGCGGCCGGCACAAAGGCCTGGCCCGCGGCCGTCAGCTGAACGCCCCGGCTGTTGCGCGTGAACAACTGCGCCCCCACCGAGGCTTCGAGCTGCTGGATGTTCAGGCTGAGCGGCGGCTGCGAAATGGACAAGCGCTGGGCGGCGCGGCCAAAATGCAGCTCTTCGGCCAGCATGAGGAAATAGCGCAGGTGACGGAATTCCATGAATTAAAATATTGTATTGATGAATAGGCAATCAATATTAGACAACTATTCATCTCCGCCTGACAATTGGCTTCAAGACTTTTTTCACGGAGACACCCACCATGGCCGCCACCAAAAACACCTTCAGCTGGGAAGACCCCTTCAACCTCAGCGCACAACTGACCGACGACGAGCGCCAGGTTCAAGAAGCCGCCCGCGCTTACTGCCAGGAACGCCTGCTGCCCCGCGTGAAAGACGCGTTCTTGAACGAGTCCACCGACGTGGCCATCTTCCGCGAAATGGGCGAGCTGGGCCTTTTGGGTGCCACCATCCCCGAGCAATACGGCGGCGCAGGCCTCAATTACGTTTGCTACGGCCTGGTGGCGCGCGAAGTCGAGCGCGTGGACAGCGGTTACCGCTCCATGATGAGCGTGCAGTCTTCTTTGGTGATGCTGCCCATCAACGACTTTGGCTCTGAAGCCCAAAAGCAAAAATACCTGCCCAAACTGGCGCGTGGCGAATGGATCGGCTGCTTTGGCCTGACCGAACCCAACCATGGCTCTGATCCCGGCAGCATGATCACCCGTGCCAAAAAGGTGGACGGCGGTTACAGCTTGAGCGGCGCCAAGATGTGGATCACCAACAGCCCCATCGCCGACGTGTTCGTGGTCTGGGCCAAGGACGACGGCGGCCAGATCCGTGGCTTCATTTTGGAAAAAGGCTGGAAAGGCCTCTCCGCCCCCGCCGTGCACGGCAAGGTTGGCCTGCGTGCCTCGATCACTGGCGAAATCGTCATGGACGAGGTGTTCTGCCCCGAAGAAAACGCCTTTCCTGAGGTGCGTGGCTTGAAAGGCCCCTTCACTTGCCTGAACAGCGCCCGCTACGGCATCGCTTGGGGCGCCTTGGGCGCCGCCGAAGACTGCTACGCCCGTGCCCGCCAATATGTGATGGACCGCCAGCAGTTTGGCCGCCCCTTGGCCGCCAACCAGCTGATCCAGAAGAAACTGGCCGACATGCTGACCGAGATCAGCTTGGGCCTGCAAGGCTGCCTGCGCTTGGGTCGCATGAAGGACGAAGGCACTGCCTCGGTGGACCTGACCTCCATCCTCAAGCGCAACAGCTGCGGCAAAGCCCTCGACATCGCCCGCATGGCGCGTGACATGATGGGTGGCAACGGCATCAGCGCCGAATACGGCGTGGCCCGCCACCTGGTGAACCTGGAAGTGGTCAACACCTACGAAGGCACGCACGATGTGCACGCATTGATTTTGGGACGCGCGATCACCGGGATTCCTGCTTTCTCGAATTGAAGCCAAGCGCCCCACATGACACCGTCTGCGGATCATCCGCATGGCGAATGGACTGTTGGTCACACTTGTCAAAGGGGCTTCGGCCCCTGTTTTGCGCCTTGTGATGGCCTGTGTGCGCCTACGCCTTGACGACCGAGCCGCCCACGGCGTACATTAATAACCAGTCAGTCATTAAACCTCAGCATTTGAACCTCGCCGACCCCCTAGCCCAGCCTAAGCGTGAACGCCGCAAACAAGACCGCCCCGGTGAACTGATCGAGGCCGCTTTGGATTTGTTCGTGGAAAAAGGCTATGCCGCCACCCGCGTCGAAGAAGTGGCGGCCAGGGCCGGTGTATCCAAAGGCACCTTGTTTTTGTACTTTCCCAGCAAGGAAGATCTGTTCAAGGCTGTGGTGCGCGAAAACATCGTCGCGTCCGTGGCCCAAGGCGCGGCCGAGGTGGCGCAGTTTCAGGGCAGCAGCAGCGAATTGATCGAATGGATGATGCTCCAGTGGTGGCGGCGATATGGCGCGACCAAGGCCTCCGGCATTTCCAAGCTGGTGATGAGCGAGGCCAGCAACTTCCCGGATTTGGTTGATTTTTTTCGCACCGAAGTCATCACGCCTGCGCATGCCTTGGTGCGCAGCGCCTTGCAACGCGGCATCGACCGTGGCGAATTTTTCGCAGTCAACGTCGATTTGACACTGCACTCGGTGATGTCTCCTTTGCTGTTTTTGGTGATGTGGAAACATTCCATGGGACCTTGCTGCCCCAGCCATGAACAAATAGACCCCGAAGCCTTCATTGCTTTGCACGCCCAATTGTTGGCACGCGGCCTGTCACAAGCCTGATCCGCACCGAACCGCCATTCTTTGAACCCATGAAAAAATCGACCCTCTGGATCCTTTCTGCTGTGGCTTTGGCCACTTTGGTCGCAGGCGCTGCCCGCTGGGCCCAACAGCGCCAAGCGGCCAAAAAGCCCGCCCCCTCTGTGGCCGCCGCAGTGCCCCGAATCGAACTGGCCCGTACCGACGTCTTCACAGCCCAAATCCAAACCTTGAACTTGGGCATCGCAGTCTCGGGCCCCCTCAAAGCCAGCGACAGCGCCATCATCAAGGCCAGGGTCGCCGGCGAGTTGCAAGAGATGTCGGTGCGCGAGGGTGACCCGGTGCAGGCCGGCCAAGTGGTCGCCCGCATTGACCCCAGCGAATTCCACGCCCGCGTCAGGCAAGCCCAGCAACAAGCCGATGCAGCCAAGGCGCAAGTGGACATTGCACAGCGCCAGTTTGACAACAACCAAGCGCTGGTGAACCAAGGCTTCATCTCACAAACCGCCCTGCTCGCCTCACAAGCCAGCTTGAATGGCGCCAAAGCCACCCACCTGGCGGCGCTGGCAGCCCTGGACCTGGCCAACAAGTCATTGGCTGACGCCACCCTGCGCTCGCCCTTGTCCGGCGTGGTGGCGCAGCGCTTGGCCCAACCCGGGGAGCGGGTGGCCATTGAGGCGCGCTTGCTCGAAGTGATCAACCTGTCACGGCTGGAGTTGGAAGCGGCGCTGAGCGCCGAAGAAGCCAGCCGAGTCAAGGTCGGCATGACCGCACAACTGAGCATTGAAGGCATCGCTGAGCCTGTGGCCGCCAAGGTCTTGCGCATCAACCCCAGCGCCCAAATGGGCAGCCGCAACATCGTGGTGTATTTGGGCATCACTGGCCGTGAGGGCTTGCGCCAAGGTCTGTTTGCCCAAGGCAGCTTGGGCACACAAAGCGTGCAGGTGCTGGCTGTTCCCGTCAGCAGCGTGCGCACCGACAAACCCCAGCCCTATGTGCAGGTGGTGCAAGACGGTGTCATCCAGCACCTCACGGTGCAACCGGGTGCGCGCAGCGAAGGTGGGCGTGAAAGCCTCATCGCCGTCAGCGGCCTGACCGCCGGTGCGCAGGTCTTGACAGGCAGTGTCGGCCCGGTGCGCGAAGGCGTTGCAGTGGTGTTCACGGCGGCTGCCAAGTCCACACCTTGAGGAATTGAGCGCATGTGGTTCACCCGTGTCAGTCTGCAAAACCCAGTTTTTGCCACCATGGTCATGTTGGCCATTGTGGTCATGGGCCTTTTTTCGTACCAACGCCTGAAGGTCGATCAGTTTCCCAACATCGATTTTCCCGTGGTGGTCATCAGCACCGAATACCCGGGTGCCTCCCCCGAGATCGTGGAGAGTGAAGTCTCTAAAAAGATCGAGGAAGGCGTCAATTCCATCGCTGGCATCAGCGCACTGACTTCGCGCAGCTACGAAAACCAGTCCTTGGTGATCATCGAATTTCAGCTGCAGATCGATGGTCGCAAAGCCGCCGAGGATGTGCGCGAAAAAGTCGCCTCGCTGCGCCCGCTGCTGCGCACCGAAGTCAAAGAGCCCCGTGTCCTGCGGTTTGACCCAGCCAGTCGCGCCGTGTGGTCGCTCGCTGTCATCCCCGAGGGCCAGCAACTGAACGCGGTTGAGCTGACCAACTGGTCCGAACAGGTGCTGAAAAAGCGCTTGGAAAACGTGCGCGGTGTCGGCTCGGTCACCATGGTGGGTGGCAGCAAACGTGAGATCAACCTGTATTTGCAACCGGCCAAGATGGAGGCTTTGGGCATCACCGCTGAGCAGGTGGTGGCTGCGGTGCGCAACGAAAACCAAGACTTGCCTGTCGGCGCCATCCGGTCGCTGCAGCAAGAACGTGCGGTGCAAATCAGCTCGCGCATGGTCAGACCCGAAGACTTTGGGCGCATCATCGTGGCGCGCAAAAACGGCACGCCCATTCGCCTGTCGCAAGTGGCCACCGTGCAAGATGGCGCACAAGAGCTGGAAAACCTCGCGCTGTACAACGGCCAGCGCACCCTCTTGATGTCGGTGCAAAAGTCACAAGACGAGAACACCATTCAGGTGGTCGATGGCTTGGTCAAGGCGGTGGCCGACATGCAGGCCCAACTGCCCAAGGGCCTCAGACTCGAGCCCATCACCGACAACTCGCGCCCCATCCGTTTGTCGGTCAACAACGTGCGCCAAACCCTGATCGAAGGCGCAGTGCTGACGGTGTTGATTGTGTTTTTGTTCCTCAACTCCTGGCGTTCGACTGTGATCACCGGGCTGACGCTGCCGATCTCCATCATCGGCACCTTCATGTTCATGCAGATGTTTGGCTTCACCATCAACATGATCACGCTGATGGCGCTGAGTTTGTGCGTGGGCCTGTTGATCGACGACGCCATCGTCGTGCGCGAAAACATCGTGCGCCATGTACAGATGGGCAAAGATGCTTACCGAGCATCCATGGATGGCACGCAAGAAATTGGCTTGGCCGTGTTGGCCACCACCTTGTCCATCGTGGCCGTGTTTTTGCCGATTGGCTTCATGGAAGGCATCATCGGCAAGTTTTTCCACGAATTCGGCATCACCATCGTGGCGGCGGTGATGATCTCCATGTTCGTCAGCTTCACCCTGGACCCGATGTTGTCCAGCATTTGGCACGACCCGGCCATCGACGCACACGGCAAACAGCACGCGCCTGCAAACTGGTACGACAAAAGCATTGGCCAGGTGACCGGTTGGTTTGACCAAGGCACCGAGCGTTTGGCCGATGGCTACCAAGCCCTGTTGCGTTGGGCCTTGGTGTACAAAAAAGCCACGGTATTTTTGGCTTTGACCATCTTTGTGGCCAGTCTGTTCATGATCCGCTTGCTGGGCACCGAGTTCGTACCCAAAGCCGACTTTTCAGAAACCTCGCTCAAGTTTGAGACCCCGGTGGGCACTTCGCTGGAAGCCACCGAAGCCAAGGCCCGACAGGTCGAAGCCATTTTGCGCGAGTTCCCCGAGGTGGTCTACACCCTGAGCACCATCAACACCGCCAACGCCCAGGGAAAAAACAACGTCAACCTTTACATCCGCTTGGTGGACCGCAAAAACCGCGACCGCAATGCCGATCAAATGTCCGCTGTATTGCGCGACCGCCTGAAGCATGTGCCCGGGGTGGCCTTGACGCACGCGGGTTTGCTGGATGCTGTGGGGGGCAACAAACAAATCGAGTTTTCTCTCAAAGGCCCCGACCAGCAAGAGCTCGAACGCCTGGCATTGTTGGCCTTGGACAAAGTGCGCGCGATTCCCGGCTTGGTCGATTTGGACTCCAGCGTGAAGCCCTTCAAACCCATGGTGCAGATTGAAATTCAGCGCGATGCCGCATCCGACTTGGGGCTGGGCACCGCGCAGCTGGCCGGGCCTTTGCGCACGCTGGTGGCTGGGCAAACCGTGGGCAATTGGCGCGCCCCGGACGACCAAACCTACGACGTGAATGTGCGCCTCTCACCCGAAGCCCGCAACAGCCCTCAAGATCTGGCGCGGCTGCCCTTTGTGGTGGGCAGTGCGCCTGACGGCAGCCCGCGCATCGTGCGTTTGGGTCAGGTGGCGCACGTCACCGAAACCACCGGCTCCAACCAAATCAACCGGCGCGACATGATGCGCGAAGTGGCCATCAATGCCAACGTGTTCGGGCGCTCGGCAGGCGAAGTGTCTGCCGACGTGCGGGCGGCCATGGACAGCCTGAACCTGCCCCCCGGCTACCGCTACAGCTTTGGCGGCTCCACCAAAAACATGGCCGAGTCCTTTGGCTACGCCTTGTCGGCCCTGCTGATGGCGGTGATCTTCATTTACATGATCCTGGCCAGCCAGTTCAAGAGCTTTTTCCAGCCCTTGGCCCTCATGACTTCCCTGCCCCTGACCCTGATCGGTGTGGTCTTGGCCCTCATGGTGTTTGGCTCCACTTTGTCGATGTTCTCCATCATCGGCGTCATCATGCTGATGGGCTTGGCCACCAAAAATGCGATTTTGCTGATCGATTTCGCCATCCGGGCCCGTGCCGACCAACCCGATGCCAACGGCATGCTGGTCCCTGGTCTGCCGCGCAACGAAGCTTTGCTGATGGCGGCCAAGGTGCGTCTGCGCCCCATTTTGATGACCACTTTGGCCATGATCTTTGGCATGGTGCCCTTGGCTTTTGCCTTGAGCGAGGGCTCTGAACAACGCGCACCCATGGGCCAAGCGGTCATTGGCGGGGTCATCACCTCCTCGCTGCTGACCTTGGTGGTGGTGCCGGTGGTCTATTGCTACATGGACGACTTGGCGCAATGGTTGCGGCGCAAAGCAGGACTGGCCCCTGCGCGTCAGAGTCAAGACACCCACGCCGCTTAAAATGAAGTTTTTGAACCTGATACCCGATCACGCCCGCAGGAGTTACCGCACATGGATCTGAAACAAGCCCGCTTCAACATGATTGAACAGCAAATCCGCCCCTGGGAAGTGCTGGACCCGAATGTGTTGGCACTGCTGTCCACCGTTCGGCGCGAAGATTTTGCCCCCTTGGCGCACAAAGCCTTGGCCTTTGTGGACATGGAAATCCCCCTGGGCCAAGCGCCCAACCAGGTCATGCTGGCGCCCCGTGTGCAAGCCCGACTGCTGCAAGACCTGGCAGTGCGCAAAACAGACAAAGTGCTGGACATCGGAACAGGCTCGGGCTTCATGGCCGCCTTGCTGGGTCACCAAGCCGCCAACGTGCTGAGCTTGGAATTGGACGCCACACTGGCTGCCCAAGCCCAAAGCAATTTGCAAAAAGCGGGCGTGAACAACGTCACTGTGCGCCAAGCCGATGGCAGCCAGGGCGCGGCCTCTGACGGCCCCTTTGACGCCATTTTGCTGAGCGGCTCGGTGGCCGAAGTGCCTGCGGTTTTGCTGCAACAACTGAGCATTGGCGGCCGTTTGGTCGCCATCGTGGGCGATGAGCCCATGATGCGCACCACCTTGATCACCCGCAGCGGCGAAAACAGCTGGAGCACCACCGAACCTTGGGACTGCAACGCCCCACGCCTGTCGGGCTTTGCAGAGCCTTCCCGCTTCAAATTCTGAGGTCATCATGGAACAGATCTACCCCGCCCAAGTCGCCGAATGGGCCAGCCAGCAAACCCAGCGGCCCATTCTGCTGGATGTGCGCGAAGCTTGGGAAGTGCAGACGGCCTGCGCCAAACCCGAAGCGCTGGACCTGGTGCACATGCCCATGCAGTCCATTCCGGCCCGCTTGGACGAGCTCGACAAAACACGCCCGATCGCCTGCTTTTGCCACCATGGTGGCCGCAGCATGCAGGTGGCCAGCTTCTTGTTGCAACACGGCTTTCAAGTCGTGAATGTGGCAGGCGGCATCCACGCTTGGTCGGCGCAAGTCGACCCGAGCGTCCCGGTTTATTGAGCCCACTGTGAGCCGGTTTTCGGTTCACCCTCGACCCATGATGGGCCGTCTTTGATGAAGAGAAAAGCCATGACACTGCGCACCCTGCCCCTGACTTTGGCCCTGATGGCCGCCTTCACTGGCCCCGCCTCGGCCCAAAGCTTGTCCCAATTGTTCGAGGCGGCCAAAGCACACGACGCCACCTACAAATCGGCCCGTTCGCAATACGATGCCAGCCTGGCCCGCGCCGAGCAAGCCAAAGCGCTGCTTCGCCCAACAGCCAACTTGGGCGCCAACATGTCCGAAAGCAACATCGAACTCCCAACGCTCAACCGACAAACGGGCGCCCGCAACATGACATTCAGCGGCAGTCAGCCCCTGTACCGTCCGGGCAACAAGGCCAGCTATGAGCAAGGCATGAAACAAGTGGCGCTGGGTGAGGCCCAACTCAAGATCGCGGAGCAAGACTTGATCGTGCGCTTGAGCCAGGCTTACTTTGACGTACTGACCGCCCAAGAGAGCCTGAACTTTGTGAAGGCCCAAAAATCAGCGGTCTCTGAACAGCTGGCCGCGGCCAAACGCAATTTCGAGGTCGGCACCTCCACCATCACCGACACCCGCGAAGCCCAAGCCCGCTTTGACTTGGTGACCGCCCAAGAGATCGCCGCCGACAACGATTTGCGCGTCAAACAAGGCATCTTGTCCGACACCGTGGGGCAACCTCAGGTCAAACCACAGCCCTTGATGGCGGCGGCCAACATCGACCGACTGCAAACCGGGACCGTTCAGTCGTGGGTGGCCCAATCAAGCCAGGACAACGGCAACCTCACCGCGGCCCGCATCGCCTTGGAAGTGGCCCGCCTCGAAATCGAGAAGGCCAAAGCTGCCGAAAAGCCCACCTTGGACCTGAATGCCAGTTATGGATTGGCCCGGTTCCAAAACGGCTCAGCAGTTCAAGTCAACAACAACACCGCCACCATCGGCTTGGCCTTCAACATGCCGCTGTACACCGGGCAAGCCAGCCAAAACCGCATCCGTGAAACGGTGGCCCTGGAAGAAAAAGCACGCAACGACCTGGAAGCCGCGCAGCGCAATGTGGCCCAGTCCACACGCACCGCGTTTTTTGGGGTCGAATCGGGTTTGAGCCAAATCAAGGCCCTGCAAGCGGCCGAAGCCTCCAGCCAAAGCGCTTTGGATGCCAACAAGCTGGGTTACCAAGTGGGTGTGCGCATCAACATCGATGTGCTCAACAGCCAAAGCCAGCTGTTCCAGACCAAACGCGATCTGGCCAAGGCCCGGCACGATGTGCTGGTGGGCCAATTGCGCCTGCGCCAAGCGGCCGGAGTGCTCAAAGTGGACGATGTGAAGAATCTGGACGCCCTGCTGCGCCCCTGATCGACCTCAGCGGGTCAGGCGACTCAGGCCGCGCAACCCGCGCAGCGGCCGTAAAAGGTCAGCTCGTGCGATGCGAGCTCATACCCTTTGGGCAGCAAGTGACCTAGATCGCCCGGGCAGGCATCGATGTCAAAGACCTTTTGGCAACTGCTGCAGTGGAAATGGTGGTGGTGGTGGTGCCTGTGCGACTCATAACGGGTGGCCTCACCCGGCAAAACCACCACATCCACCACACCGTCTTCGACCAAACCCTTGAGGTTACGGTACACCGTGGCCAAGCTCAGGCTGGGCACATTTTTTTGCGCTTCCAACAGCAGCTCTTGGGGCAGCAGCGGTTGCCCGACAGCAGCCAGGGCTTGCGCGATCGCGGTTCTTTGACGGGTTGATCTTTCCACGCCGCGAGCTTACTGCAAAAAAACATTGTCTTGCTATTGATAAACTATTATCATTAAAGTCAAGCAACTTTTGAATGGCCCCAAACCATGACCTCTAACCACCCACTGATCGCCCTTTCCGCCCTCGCTGGGGCGCTGTGCACTTTGCCACTGAGCACCTGGTCCCAAAACACCCCGCCCACTGAGCGCTGGCAAGCCGGCGTGGTCTTGGATGCCGCCAGTACCTCACGTGGGTTGGAACTGGGCGCTCGCGACCAAGGTGTGGGCCTGGGCCACAGCGATGTGCTGCTGCGCGGCGCCTTCAATGAGCACCTGAGTGGCGAGGCGATTCTGGGTTTTCACACGGCAGACCGCCAACTGGAGCACCACCTTGAAAACGCCTGGGTGCAAACCCGCAGCCTGCCCCAAGGGCTTCAGGTACGGGCGGGTCGATTTGCCTCCCAAATCGGCTACCTCAACGAATTGCACCCGCACACCGATGATTTTGCCGAGCGGCCTTTGCTGTACCGGGCTTTTTTGGGCGGTCACTGGTACGACGACGGCCTGCGCATGAACTGGACCGCCCCCACGCCTTTTTACCTGCGCTTGGGCGCCGAGGTGTTTGGGGGTAAAAAATGGGTGCCTCAAGCCACGGCCGAATCGGGCAACCGCGTCACCACTTTGAACCTGAAAGTCGGCAATGACATTGGTCGCAACAGCAGCTGGCAATGGGGCTTGTCCGCCTTGAACAACCAGCGCGTCGCCCCCTTGGCCGAGCACGAGGAACCGGGCCATGGCCATGCCCACAACCATGCGGCCCGATTCACCGGCCAAAGAATGCAGGTCAGCGACTTGGTCTGGAAGTGGTCGCCCCAGGGCAACAACCGCAACCAGCAAGTGCGCGTGAACTGGGAATACGCCCAAGTCAGCCGCCTCCACCCGCTGCTGGACCCGTCACTCAAGCACACGGCATCGTCCGTGGGTGCGGTGTGGCGCTTTCACCCAGCGTGGGAAGTGGGTGTGCGCACCGACTTGGCACGGGTGAACCAAGCCGAGTTGCACGATGGGGACGTAGAAGTGTTGCAGGGCCGCTTGAAAGAAAATGCCATCATGCTGGCCTACAAACCCTCACACAAACAAACCCTGCGCCTGCAAATGACGCAGCAAAACGCCCGACATGGCCACGCTGAAGAAGTTGTTTTCACCAACCCCGCCAAGCGCAGCATCCAATTGCAATACGTGGTGGCCTTCGGTGCCCATGGTGCGCACGCTTACTAAGCTGGCTCTGTCTCTGGCCGTCTTGATGGCCCAGGGACACGCTGCGGCGCTGACGGTGTTTGCGTGCGAACCCGAGTGGGCGGCTTTGACGCAAGCGCTGCTGCCGGGCGCCAAGGTGTACAGCGCCACCCACCACCTGCAAGACCCCCACCACATCGAGGCCCGACCCTCGTTGATCGCGCAGTTGCGCAATGCCGACATGGCGGTTTGCACCGGGGCCGAACTTGAAGCGGGCTGGCTGCCCATGCTGCAGGCCAAGGCGGGCAACGCCAAGATCCAAAATGGGCAACCCGGCATGTTTTACGCTGCCGATCACGTCACCCTGATTCACCCGTTCAAGGGCACGGTCACGCCGTTTTCTGGCGATGTGCACGTGCAGGGCAACCCGCATCTGCATGCCGACCCCAGGCGTTTGCTGGCGGTGGCGCGGGCCCTGGCCACCAGGCTCGCAGCCATCGCACCAGCAGAAAAAGTGCGCATCGATCGGCAGCTCCAGCAATTTGAAACGGCCTTGACCGACAAAATCCAAGCCTGGGAGCAACTGGCCAAACCCTTGCGGGGACGGTCTGTGGTCACGCAACACGCCAACTTTGGTTACCTGTGGCTGTGGTTGGGCATGAACCCCGTGGCCGACCTCGAACCCAAACCCGGGGTCCCGCCCACGCCCGCGCACCTGGCACGAACGCTGGAGCAAAGCCGAGCTGCGCCGCCCATGGCCATCGTGATCGCCCAACACCACGACCCCCGGCCCGCCCAGTGGCTGAGCGGTCAGTTGGGGACGCCGCAAAAGATGGTCGTTCTACCGGCCACGGTCACCAGCGACGGCCCCGACGCCTTGTTTCGCTGGTTTGACCTGATGGTCAACCGCTTGGTGCAGGTGGCACCGTGATGGCGATGCAGGCTTGGCTCGCCCTGCCGATGCTGGCGCTGTTGGGCGGCCTGATCGCGCTCGCGCCTTTGGGCAGTCAGGTCTTGCGCCGCGGTGTGGTGTTCATTGATTTGGCCGTGGCACAAGCCGCTGCCGCAGCCGTCATTGGCGTCCATTTTGTGCTCGACATGGAGTCGGGTGTTCTGGACCAACTGGCGGCCACCGCTGGGGCACTGGGGGTGAGCCTGGCGATTGCGGGCATCACCCGCCGCTGGCCCGCTCAGCGCGAAGCACTCATCGGCTTGCTGTATGTGGCAGGCGCGTGCCTGGCCATGTTGGGTGCCAGCGCTCACCCGCATGGCAAAGAAAAACTCATGCAGCTGTTGGCCGCCGATGTGCTGTGGGTCAACAGCTTCAGCGTTCTGGGCCTGATGCTGTGTGCGGTCGTCATGGCCTTGGTGCGCCAGACCCGCTGGCTGGCCCACGACATCGCTTTTTATGCCCTGTTTGCCTTGGTGACGAGTTTGGCTGTCCCGGCACTGGGTTTGTTTTTGGTGTTCAGCTGCTTGATCGCACCGGCTTTGTGGATCGAAAGAGGCATGCGCCAATGGACCGCTGTGCTGGCGGCCTGGGCAGCTGCCTTATTGGGTTTGTCGGTGTCTTGGTGGCTGGACACGCCCAGCGGCCCCAGCATTGCGCTGGCCCTCACGCTGTGGGGCGTGCTCAGTTTGTGGGTGAAGCCAAAGCCCCTTCAATACCCTGATCCCCAAAATCCCCAAAAGCCATGATGGCCTGCGCGTAACGGTCGGCCGCACCCCGGCTTTGCGCCACCATTTGCAAACCTTGATGCTTTGCCCGGGCCAAATCGGCCGCATGCGTTGACCAAGCCAACACTTGGTCCAAAGCGGCATCCATATCGGCCACGCGGCTTGCCGCGCCCGAGTTCTCAGCCCAATCTGCAGCTTGCGCAAAATTGAAGGTGTGCGGCCCCATGATCACAGGGCATCCGAAAGCGGCCGCCTCAATCAGGTTTTGCCCGCCCAAAGGTTTGAAACTGCCGCCCAGCAAAGCCATGTCGGCCGCCTGAAAATACACCGGCATCTCGCCCACACTGTCACCCAAAAAAACCTCCGCTTGGGCCGCAGCTTGGGGCCAAACGCCATCGTCCGGCAGCAAGGCGCTGCGCTTGAACACGGCCATGCCGCTGGCTTTGACAGCCACATGAACTTCTTCAAACCGCTGCGGGTGCCGTGGCACCAACAGCCAAAGAACACCCGCATCGCGCATGGCCTGTTCGCGCTCGGGCTTGGCCGCCAATGCGGCCAACCACTCGGCTTCTTCGCCCTCTCGGGTACTGGCCAGCATGACGACAGGCCGAGGGCGCCCACCCAGCACCCAATGCGACCGCCAAAACTGCGCTTGCACCAGCGCCTGCGGTTGGTCTTGCACATCGAACTTGAGGTTGCCCAACACGGCCTCGATGCTTGCCCCCAAAGAACGCAGGCGTTGGGCGTCGGCCTCTGACTGCGCCCAAACCCCGCGCAAACCCCGGTAAGCGGGTCCGGACAACCAAGACCAGCGCTGCGCCGAACGCTGCGAGGCGTGGTTCAGTCGCGCATTGGCCAAAAACAAAGGCACCCGGGCTTGCTGGCAGGCTTGCACCATGACCGGCCAGACTTCGGTTTCCATCAGCACCCCCAAAGCAGGTTGGTGGTGTTGCAAAAAACGTTGCGTGGCCTGAGGTGTGTCCCACGGGAACCACACCTGCACATCGCCCTGTCGCAACAGGCTTTGCCCCTGCGCCCAACCTGTGGCCGTGCTGTGCGTCAAGACCAGGCGCATGCCCGGCCAGCGCTGGCGCAAGGCCTCAATCAGCAATCCGGCTGCTCGGGTCTCACCCAAAGACACCGCATGCACCCAGACGGCACCGGGCAACACAGCAGGGGTGTCATAACGGCCCAAGCGCTGCGGCACTTGGTGCAAGTAGCCCGGCTCTTGCTGCCCTCGCCGCCGGAGCTTGCGCAACAAAAAAGGCTGCAATGAACGCATGAACTGGCCATAAAGCCACAAGGTGCAGCGCTCAACCCAACGCAGGGGCATGGATGAACGAGACATCTCAGCCTAGACTTTGCCGAACAGCTGCGCATACACGCGGCCAATGCCTTCGGCCTCTTTGGCCAAAGAAAACTGCTGCAACACGCGCTGACGCGCCGCCTGCCCCATGCGCAGGGCTTGCTCGCGGTCAGACAACACCCGCAACACCGCTTGCGCCAGACCGGGGGCGTCGCCCGTGTCCACCATCTCGCCCGTCAAACCCGGGATGCTGAGTTGGTCAAAAGCACCCGTGCGGGAGCAGACCAAAGCGCACTCGGTGGCAGCAGCCTCGAAAGGCGTGAGGCCAAAGGGCTCGTAGCGCGGACAGGCCACACACAACAAACAGCGCTGGTACCACAGGTGCACCTGGCCCGCAGGCACTTCGCCCAAAAAGACAATGCGCTCTGACAGACCGGCAGCGGCAATCTTGGCCTTGAGCGCGTCTTGGTAAGCCTGGTGTTTGGGTTGGGCCAAACCGGCAATCACCGCCGTGGCCCCGGGCAGTTGGGGCAAGGCCTCGATCATCGCGTCCACAAACACATCGCTGCCTTTATCGGGCCTGACCCGGCCAAACACCCCAATGCCGTACTCGCCCGGCAAACCGGATTCTTTCCAGGCGGTGCGCTTGTCGGGCGGCGGTGAAAACCGCGACAAATCAATGCCATGCGGCACCACCGCCGTGGTGTTGGGCACAAAAGAAGCGGCCAGTGGCGTGGTCGAGATGACCGCGTCCATTTTGGAAATCAACCAACGTGGAAACGCGCCATGCAAATGCTGCGCAGCCGAGGTGAACACCAGTTTGATGGGCAAGCGCAGCACATCGCGCGCAAAAATCGCGGCCATCATTTCCGGGTCGCGGCGCACATGCCAGATGCGAAACGCACGGCCTTCGGGCGGCTTGCGCGACAGTCGAATCGCATCACGCAAACCCATGCCATCGATGCCGTTCGACATGCGCGTGCCACAAAACCCCAAGCGCCACTGCTGCGCCTGCAAAGGCACCAAAGCATTGATGGTGGCCGACACCCCGGTGTAACGCGCTTTGAGGTTGAAGACGATGACCTCAGGGTCTGGGCTGAGCACGGCGTTGGCGGGATTCATGTCAGGCTTTCGCTGCAAACGTTCAATGCGCAGAGGCTTGAATCTGCGCATCGGGCTTGACCGAACGCAGCAGCGCCAGCATCTCGCCTTCGATGCGGTGCAGTGCCTCGGGGGTCTGCCCCTCAAAGCGCAGCACCAACACCGGAGTGGTATTGGACGCGCGGATCAAACCAAAACCATCGGGCCAGTCCACGCGCAGGCCATCGATGTCGCACACCTGGGCCGGTGCAATGAAGGCGCTGGCGGCCTGGGCTTGCAAGGCGCGGGTCACGCTGAATGGCTCGCCTTCGGCGCAGGCCACGTTCAACTCCGGCGTGCTGAAGCTGGTGGGCAAAGCGTTGAGCACCACGTTGGCATCTGGGGCTTTGCTCACGATCTCCAGCAAACGGCAACCGGCATAGGTGCCGTCGTCAAACCCGTACCAACGCTCTTTGAAGAAGATGTGGCCGCTCATCTCGCCCCCCAAGGGGGCTTGGCCGCCTGCAGCCTCAATGGCCCGCATTTGGGCCTTGATGAGCGAGTGGCCGGTTTTGTACATCAGGGCTTTGCCGCCAGCCGCTTCAATCGCAGGGGCCAGGCGCTGCGAGCACTTCACGTCAAACAAGATGGTGCCGCCCGGCACGCGACTGAGCACGTCTTGCGCAAACAGCTGCATCTGGCGGTCGGGGTAAATGTTGTGGCCGTCTTGGGTGACGATGCCCAGGCGGTCGCCGTCGCCGTCAAAGGCCAGGCCCAACTCGGCGCCGCTGGTTTTCAGGGCCTTGATCAGATCTTGCAGGTTTTCTGGCTTGCTCGGGTCGGGGTGGTGGTTGGGAAAGTTGCCATCCACTTCGCTGAACAGCTCGATCACCTCGCAGCCCAAGGCGCGGAAGATGCCTGGCGCCGAAGCACCCGCGATGCCGTTGCCCGAATCGATCACGATCTTCATCGGACGCGCCAACCGAATATCGCCCACGATGCGCTGGGTGTAGTCACTCAGCACGTCTTGGTGCGTCACGCCCCCGCCGCCCTGCAGCTGCCAAGTTTCGGATTCCATCATTTGGCGCAGCAGCTGAATTTCGTCGCCATAAATGGCACGACCGCCCAGCACCATCTTGAAGCCGTTGTAGTCCTTGGGGTTGTGGCTGCCCGTGACCTGGATGCCGCTTTGGCACAAGGTGCTGGCCGCAAAGTACAGCATGGGTGTGGTGGCCAGGCCAATGTCAATCACTTGGATCCCTGCGGCCACCAAGCCGCGAATCAGCGCTGCGGACAATGCAGGGCCACTCAGGCGACCATCGCGCCCCACGGCCACGGTGCTTTGGCCTTGGGCCAGAGCGTGCGTGCCAAAGGCCTTGCCCAGGCCCTCGGCCACAGATTCGTTCAAGGTGGAGGGCACCACGCCACGGATGTCATAGGCTTTGAAAATGGAGGGGGTGATTTGCATGCGCTTCGCCTGACTAGGGACCAAGCTGGCCCGGTTGAATCTGATCGACAGATTGTAGGCGGGCCGCGCTAACATCCCCCCATGATTCATGCACTGCAAACAGACAGCCCCTTGGGGCCCATCACTTTAGCGGCCAGCACTCTGGGGCTATGCGGCGTGTGGTTTGACAACCAAAAGCACGGCCCCACCGAAGCCCAGCGCCAGCAGTGGACCGAGGATGCACAACACCCCGTGTTGCTCAGCGCCGCAGCCCATGTTCAGGCTCATTTGGGCGGCCAAGCCTTGCCATGGCCTGGCCCACTCGATTTGTCGGCCGGGACGGCTTTTCAACAATCGGTTTGGCGGGCTTTGTTAAACATCCCTGCCGGACAAAGCCGAACTTATGGCGATTTGGCCAAGCAGCTCGGCAAGCCCCTGGCGTTCAGGGCCGTTGGGGCAGCTGTGGGACGCAACCCGGTGAGCATCCTCGTGCCCTGCCACCGCGTCATGGGTGCAGGCGGTCAACTCACCGGCTATGCAGGCGGGCTCTGGCGAAAACAAGCGCTTTTAAAGCTGGAAGGCCATGGCTTTGCCCAACGCGCACCAGCCCTGTTGTCTGAATGAACGCCACCCCAAGCCGCGCCTGGCTGGCCGACTTCTTGATGCTGGCCGCCATTTGGGGGGCTTCCTTCATGTTCATGCGTTTGGCCGCCTTGGATCTGGGTGCCCTGCCCACTGCCGCCATGCGCGTGGCCATCGCCGCCTTGTTTTTGCTGCCCCTTTTGGTGGCCAAAGGCCATTGGCCTGTCTTGCGTCAACATTGGCGCACCGTGTTCTTGGTGGGACTGCTCAACAGCGCCATTCCATTTGCCTTGTATGCCTTTGCGGTCATGCACATCAGCACCGGCTTGTCGGCCATCTTGAACGCCACTGTGCCGCTGTTCGGAGCGCTGGTGGCTTGGATCTGGCTCCGAGATCGACCCGGTCTTTCTCGCACCATCGGGTTGGCCATTGGCTTTGGTGGCGTGGTTCTGCTGGTCGGTGGGCAGGCCAGCTTCAAGCCCAATGCCTCGGGCGTGGCCCCGGTGTGGGCGGTGCTGGCGTGTTTGGTGGCCACCACCTGCTATGCCTTCTCGGCCAGTTTCACCAAAAAGCACCTGCCCAGCATGCCGCCCTTGGTGGCGGCCACCGGCAGTCAAATCGGGGCTTCGCTTGCGCTGGCTGGGCCCGCGCTTTGGTTTCGCCCAGATCACATGCCCTCGGCTGCGGCTTGGGGCGCTTTGCTCGTCTTGGGTGTGGTGTGTACCGGGATTGCTTACGTGGTTTATTTCCGGCTGATCGAACGCGCAGGACCCTCACGCGCCTTGACGGTGACTTTTTTGATCCCGGTGTTCGCCCTGGTTTACGGCGTGATCTTGTTGGGCGAACAAATCACCCCCTGGATGCTGGGCTGCGGCGCCGTGGTTTTTTTGGGCACAGCCCTGTCGAGCGGCTTGATCAAGCTGCCGGGGCGTTAATACGGGGTTGAAGCGGGGGCGAAGCGGGGCTGAATGATCACACGCTGCTCCCGCTGCAACACATATCTGGCCCTGAGTTGGCCACAGCCCCCATCCACATCTTGGCCCGCTGACTGGCGCAGTTTGGTCAACACACCGCGCTGGTGCAATGTGCGGGCAATGGTCGCCGCCTTCTCCCAAGTTGGGCGAGCAAAGGGCAAATCGGGCACGGCGTTGTAGGGGATCATGTTCATCATCGCGTACTTGCCCTGCAGCAAGCGCACGATGCCATCGATCTCTTCGTCACTGTCGTTCACCCCTTCGATCAAAGTCCACTGGTATTGAATCGGGTAACCCGAGGCGCGGGCATACACCTCGCCCGCCTCTACCAAATCCTGCGGGTCAAATCGCGGCGCTCGCGGCAGCAGTTGCGCCCGCAAGTCGGCACGGGTGCTGTGCAGCGACAAAGCCAACGCAGGCTTGACGCGGCCTTGTGGCAAGCGCTCAAACACCCGTAAATCGCCCACCGTAGAAAACACCAAATTCTTGTGGCCGATGTTGCCCACGGTACCCAGCAGATCGATCGCGTCCATGACGGCGTCGAGATTGTGCGAGGGCTCGCCCATGCCCATGAACACCACTTTTTTCACCGGCCTGAGCGTGCGGGCCAGCGCCACTTGCGCCACGATCTCGGCGCTGCCCACCTGCCGAATCAAGCCTTCGCGCCCGGTCATGCAAAACACGCAGCCCACTGCACAGCCCACTTGGCTTGAAACGCACAGGCCGTCTCGGGGCAGCAACACACTTTCCACGGTTTGGCCGTCCTGCAGCCCGACCAACAATCGGGCCGAGCCGTCTTGCCCCGGGTGCTGCTCGCACAAAGTGGCCAAGCCGGCCAGCGTTTGGCTGAGCGCGGGCAAAGCCTCGCGCACTGCGGTGGGCATGAAGCTGTGCAATGGCCTGCGTCCGCTGTCTTGGGGTTTGGCTTGCGTCCACAAGCGCAGCACGCGTTGTTCATGCAGAGCGTTGGCACCCAAAGCGCGCAAGTGGTCGCGGATGTCCTGGACGCTGTGCATGGTCTCAATAATGCGGTGGAATCTCGTCACGCGGGTTGCGCGTCTCGGCGCCCCCACCGGATTCAGGCAGGCGGTCACGCAGCTGGCGCAGCTCTTGAATGAGTGCGTCGATGTGTTGCTGTTGGCGGTACACCTGCGCATTGAGCTGGTCCAGCAGGTCTTCGGTAAAGCCCGCCTTGATCTCCAAGTCGACCAGCCGGTTTTCAATGGGGGTTGGAATGTCCATGCCGCATATTGGACCCGAAATTGCAAGGTTTAGGGCTTCTTTTATAATTTGTGTTCGCCGAGTTATCTGAACTACTTGCAGGGCGATTCATAAATTCTGCTAAAGCGTTCGCCAGGCTCCAAAGTTGAAGGGTCGGCAACGCCGAAATCCACAACAACCAAGGAGCCTTTTTCATGTCCAGCAATTACCTCTTCACTTCCGAGTCGGTCTCTGAAGGCCATCCCGACAAGGTCGCGGACCAGATCTCTGACGCGATCCTCGACGCCATTTTTGCGCAAGACCCCCGTAGCCGCGTGGCCGCCGAAACCCTGACCAACACGGGTTTGGTGGTCTTGGCCGGTGAGATCACCACCAACGCGCACGTTGACTACATCCAGGTCGCACGCGACACCATCAAGCGCATCGGCTACGACAACACCGATTACGGCATCGACTACAAGGGCTGCGCGGTCATGGTTTGCTACGACAAGCAGTCCAACGACATCGCCCAAGGCGTGGACCACGCGTCAGATGACCACCTCAACATCGGCGCGGGTGACCAGGGCCTGATGTTCGGTTATGCCTGCTCTGAAACGCCTGAGCTGATGCCCGCTCCGATTTATTACGCCCACCGTCTGGTCGAGCGTCAAGCCCAACTGCGCAAAGACGGCCGCCTGCCCTTTTTGCGCCCCGACGCCAAGAGCCAAGTGACCATGCGCTATGTGGATGGCAAGCCCCACAGCATCGACACCGTGGTGTTGTCCACCCAGCACAGCCCGGACCAGTCCGAAACTTCGACCAAGATGAAGGCCAGCTTTGTGGAGGCCATCATCGAAGAGATCATCAAGCCGGTGTTGCCCAAAGAGTGGTTGCAAGACACCCAGTATTTGATCAACCCCACAGGCCGTTTCGTCATAGGCGGCCCCCAGGGCGATTGCGGTTTGACGGGCCGCAAGATCATCGTGGACACCTACGGCGGCGCTTGCCCGCACGGTGGTGGCGCGTTCTCGGGCAAGGACCCTTCCAAGGTTGACCGCTCTGCCGCTTACGCTGCGCGTTACGTGGCCAAAAACATCGTGGCCGCAGGTTTGGCCACGAAGTGCCAAATTCAGGTGGCTTACGCCATCGGCGTGGCACGCCCCATGAACATCACGGTGAACACCGAAGGCACAGGCGTGATCTCAGACGACCAACTGGCCGTTTTGGTGGCCGAGCACTTTGACCTGCGCCCCAAAGGCATCATCCAGATGCTCGATTTGCTGCGCCCGATCTACAGCAAGACCGCCGCTTATGGCCACTTTGGCCGCGACGAGCCCGACTTCACTTGGGAGCGCACCGACCGCGCTGCTGCACTGAAGGCTGCTGCAGGACGCTAAAGTAGCGTTAAACCAACTGAGCTCTTTCGCGTGCAAAAAGCCGCTCGACGTTTCGTTGAGCGGCTTTTTTTATGGCTGTGTTTTGGCAGGGTTAGAGCTGCGTCCCGTGGCATACATGCACCTGGGGCAAGCGCCCCGCGTGCCATTGGCCGCCCAATGCGCGCTCAATCTGCGCTGCCAATTGCAGCAGCACACCGTCGTTGGCCTGCTTGGCCTGTGCATGGATGCCCAAAGGCAAACCGTTTTGCTGTGTGGCCATGGGCAAAGAGATACCGGGCATGCCGCACAAATTGGTCAAAGGTGTGTAGGCGAAATTGCGCCAGAGGTTGGCAAACCAATCGAGCACGCTGGGGTTGTCACTGGTGGTCAGGTATTCGGTGGTGCCCAACTTGGGCGTGGGCACAGCGGTGATCGGCGTGAGGATAATGTCCCAGTCTTCAAAAAACTGGCCAAACGCCCGCGACGTGGTGTTGAACACCGCCTGCATGCGGGCCCGCTCGGTGAAGCTGGTGTTCAGGCCCATCTCCCAGATCTTGATGTTGATCGGCTCAACCAGCCCCTCCGGAGGGCGCGTCAGGCCCCTTGGGGCCAGCAAGTTGGAGATGGTCTGCGCGAAATTGCTGATGTAGCAAGTGGTCTGCGCATCAAATGCAGCCCGAAAATCCACCTCGGGCAAGGCCCATTCCACCTGGTGGCCCAGGCCCTCCAGAAAATGCCCCACGCGCTGCAGCTCGTCCACAAAATGCGGCACCGCCCGATAGTCACCCCACTCGTGCGACAACGCAATGCGCAGGCGCGGCGGGTCTCGCCGGATCAAGTCAATGTAAGGCTCTGGCGGCATCCAATACGGCATGAACTCCCCCGGCGCACCGCCGCGGCAATGGTCCACAAATGCGGCCGTATCGCGCACCGTGCGGCTTTGGCAGCCCTGGGTGGACACCAAACCGGTCAAGTCAGACGCCGCCGGGGCAATAGAAAACACCCCGCGCGAGGGCTTCAAACCGATGTTGCCGTTGGCTCCCGCCGGAATGCGGATCGAGCCCCCCCCATCGGTGGCGTGCGACAAAGGCAAAACGCCTGCCGCAAGCGCCACCGCCGTGCCGGCTGAAGAGCCGTAACTGGTGTATTCGGGGTTCCAGGGGTTGCGCGTCACATACACCGCCGGGTTTTCGGCCGAGCTGCACACCCCAAACTCGGGCGTGGTGGTGCGGCCCATGATGTTCAGGCCGGCTTTGCGCATTTGCGAGGTGAGGAAAGTGTCTGCGCTGGCCCGGTTCCCGCGCATCATCAAAGAACCCATTTCTTGCAATCGGCCCTTCATCGTGGGTCCCAAATCCTTCATGAAAAAAGGCACACCTGCAAAAGGCCCTGAAGGATTCATCCTGTCTTTCAGTGGGTCGGCCACCACATCGTCAAACACCTCGACCACCGCGTGCACCGCCGGGTTGATCAGCGCCACTGCGGCTGATGCCTGTAAAGCCAATTCGGCAGGCGATACATCCCCCATCCGCACTCGCTCGGCCAATCCCACGGCATCGTGCTGAACCCATTCGTGCCAATTCATTGCCAAAGTCATTGCTGCGCTCCTTGCCTGATGGGTCTATTGTTCCGTCTCGGCGCATTCAACTTGGTGCCTAAGGCGACTGGTGCTTGCCAGCTCTCTCCTGGGGTTGTCATTTGTCTGAGATTGAACAGGCAAAAAAAAGCCAACCCCGAGGGGTTGGTTTTTCTTTAATTGGTGGTGGGGCGTAACCACTGCGCAAACAGCCTCAGAGTAGCCCCTGCGGGCCTCATCTAGTTCCTGCGAACAATCCCCAATTCAGCGCCGCACCCAAATGGGAACGCCCCATCGAACCCGTCCAATTCTACAGATTTGCGGACGGCGGTTCAATTCCGAAAATCGCAATTGAACCGGCGTCAGCAACTTGACTGATTGTCGGAAATGGAGCGTTCATTGAGGTCAACTATTTTTTTATAGAAGGACCGCAACATGGACACCGTGCACTTATCCCAAAAACATCTGGCGGCCAGATGGTGTGTTGCAGAAGCGACTTTGGAACGTTGGAGGAGCGATGGTCTCGGCCCACAGTACTTAAAAATCAACGGCCGAGTGCTCTACCGCATTTGTGAGATCCAAGAATTTGAAAATGCCAGCCTGACGGGTGCTTTTAATTCAAAGGAAAAGCGGACAACTTAGTCCACTGACTTTGAGCCCCCAACTCCTTCGGATTGGTTCCGAAAAGCACCGCGGAAAGACTACCCAGCAGTGAAGACACAAATATTCGAACAACTGGTGTTCCACTGCTTAGTTGAAGATTACATCGGCAAATCAAAAGCTGAAAAGCTGATGAATATGGCATTGCAAAAGCTCCGGCGCGCCCGCTCCATGGAGGGCGGCGATACAACTCATATTTAAGTGATGCCAACAAATTGATGGCCTTTGAAGTCGGTGACCTTGTGGCACTGATGTTTAGATTGGGCTACGGTTTTGCCGTACCCAACGTCCTCTACTGTGAAGAACTACAGGATCAGCATTCACATCTGCTGGACATGGGACTGCAGGTCCGCACTTTGACAGACAAGGGAGTAGGACGTACAGGTTACCCAACCCGGAACTGCCAGGGCGTTATGTACTGGCCTCTGATTCGATGTACTCCGCGTTACACAACGGGTCTGGGAGGAACTCAGCGCGCAGGACTCTGATCTCGCCAACATCTCTTGGCTCGCTGTCCAACTTTCTCTGCACCGCGTTGACTCGGTCGCATTGCGCCTGATCGAGGTAGAACCGGTGCGTGTCGAGCCAACCAATCGGCTCATGGTAATTTTCGACCGAGGATGACTCCAACTTTGCAATCCGGGCCTCGATCGCGCTTCGACGAACTCGCGGACGAAGGACAGGTATCACGTCCACGGTTCTATCGTCTGAGACAACGACCGCAAGGCGCGGCGTCAGCGACGCGGCGACGTACCGGATACCCGAGTTGTAGCGGGCGCCTCTGGACGGGGTGCAACCATCGTTCGAAGGGCCGTCCAGGATTACGCCGACAGCATGACAGTTGCATTGCGGGTCAATGATGATCGTGCCGTCGATTTTGCTGACGCGTCGGTACAACTCGGGGGTCAACTTTGTCGGAACGATCTTCGTCCCTTGGCCGCTGAGCCGAGCGGCCTCGGCGGCCGCATCTTGCGCGACTACCAGCATGCTGCCACGACGTTGCTCGACGGCTGTGTCAAACAAGGCGGTGAAGCTATCGACATCCGCAGCGTTCACTTCAGGGAATAGTCGCTGAAATGTGTCGATCAACCGTACTCTCGAAAATTTTTCCCTGGGCAGTGATGGTGCTCCGAACTTGCTCACAAGAAGAACTTCTTCGCCGCACGACAAGCTCCAATGATGGTGGTCATGAAACTCGACCTCGAAGATATTCTGCGCATTCCAAGGGTCGTGTCCCTTCACAAGGCTACCTAGACCGAGGATGCTTTCGGTGCTGGCAAGTAGAGCAATTTCCGCCGATGCCATCTGTAAAATCTTACGAGCCCATCGTGGCTCGCTGAACGGTACCGGATCTTCTAGCGCCAGCGCGACATCGACAGCGTCGCTGTCAAGCTTGGTCAGCAGCATCCGCCCCTTGCCCTCGACTCCCTCGTACATCAACGACGAAATCAGATTAAATCGCTCAAACAGATTGTGGCCAGCGTAGGCTTTATCGCCGATTGCAACGCAGGGCGCATACATGAAGTTCGACGCTGCCCGGTTCACGATCTCACCAGCAGAGGCCAATCTAGTGCTGGTGTAACGGCCAGGGTCTGGGCGGAGCAGTTCGTCGTGCGCTTCGCTTAAAACCTCGTTAATTGCCGCGTGAATCAAGCTTGGGACACCGGTGTGGTGGCCATCGGTGACGGGTTCTCGGAGAGGGCGGAAACGCTCGAAAACAGCGCTCGGAATCTGGAGAACTGGGACGACGTAGTATCCGGCGACGGGAGCGGGGGTACCCGCAAAAGAACGCACGCTCGCCTGAGCGTCGTAGGGTCCGAGAGCATCTTGGACTGCCTTGCGGACAGAATCGCGCCGGATGTTCTCCGGTTTGTCTCGCATGCTCTGCTCGTTGCCGTAGAAAATGTTGTTCAGCTGATGATTCTTGATCTGCTCGTCGATCGCTGAAATGAGGTTGGCGAACAGAACAACCGGCCATTGGCCATCCTCGGGCTCGACGCAGACCTCGTGGATCACATTAGCGTCGGGAATCCTGGTGCCGACCAGCAGGCATTTTCCGCCCGGTTCCTCAGCACCGAGTGCCTGGAGGGTCAGCTTTAGTAAATATTCGACGCTGAATCTGTAGTGAGGCTGGTATCCCCACATGAATAGTTTTATCAAGTGCTGGCTCATAGCAGCTACTCCCGTTGGATTGCAGCGCCCTGCACCGTTTCGGCGTCGGGCGGCAACAACGTCCGTGCCTCCTTGAACGAGTTCGCAATCGAGCCATGACTCGCCAGCGTACGCACCTCACCGCGTGTGTTGCGATCGGTCCAGTAGTGGCCAACTAGGTCCTTGGCGGGGTCGCCCTGCACATCGAGCACGAATGCGCCGAAGTGAATTGGGCTGTGATCGCGAACCGAGAGATTAGGTTCGTTTCGATAAACTGCCGCGAGGCGGTAAGTCCCGTCGTTTGCCTTGTTGATCTCGGCGGCGACCAGCTCAGAGGTCGACTCATCAGTGAGCATACGGACGCTCAGCGTGGAGAATGTTTGACGGATTACAAGGTACGCGACGATCGGCCCGACGCCGACTTTGGTCGCCGGATTCTTCCAATTGCTGCGCAGCTCAACGCGCCAGGTGCCTCGAAGGTCTGGCCGAGGCACGAACCATCCACGGAGCAGGCGCCAACGCCATGCCCAGATGTCAAAGATCACGAGCAGCAGCAGAAGGACGCCAACGACCGTCGAGAATGGTCGGAACCATTTACCGTTCACTGCCACGCCATCGAATATGAGCATGCCGCCCCAGAGTGCGGCGGCGATGAGAAGAATGGCAGATAGATGCAGGCGGCTCAGCATGGCATTCCCCCGATCAATTGAAGCCAGCGCGGTTCCACGCCGCGACGATGAAGTTGTTCACATCGGCCCGCGTCCACGGCTGGCTTACCCTGAATAGATACTTCAGCTCGTTGACTTCGCCCCACTCGTTGCAGGCCACGTCGGTCTGCGTGTTTGAGTAGAGGTTCAACAGAATCGACCGCAGGTTAGTTGCGTACTGGTCGTCGAAAAAAGCGTCGTTAGGGACGTTCCAGACGAGGCACTCAATCAGGTATGACGAGATCATCTTAGCTGCTGCGTTACCCTCCCCGACCATCTCGTCGCGCAGACGTTTGAGTACACGTACAAGCTTTTTGAAGCGGGTCCCCGTCGCGTTGTTTTTCGTTGTGCCGTTCTCGTAATTCTGGTGGGGCCAGTTGATGATTCTCGTGCCGTCATCCGGGAGTAGCTCGGTTCCCGATAGGTAGGTGTATCTGCCATCCTGCACCCAGTAGCGGCGATGCTCGAACGTCGGCACAACGTCGGCGTCAACTCTGTAAGTATTGGCGTGAAGGTCGAAAGCCTTATTTCCACGCGAGACTGCTGCGGCTCCGAGATATCTCGTAAGCGCCCGCTCAATGTCGTTCTTGAACTCGGCGTATGTGTAGTTCGCGTCGACGAGATCGATATCAAATTTCGAGTAGCCTGCTGGGAGGTCGAAGAAGCAGACATCCATGCACCGCACGCAAATGTCGACATCGCTGTTGGCGCGAACATTCGTCCCGTTCCGGTACGAGCCCTGCGGGAACACCTCGATGTTTCTGGTGGCGAAAGCCGGATAGGAGCGGATTGCGTTGCGCACGACGTTCTCCGCGCCCGAGCAGCGCTGTTCTTCTGTCGCAGTGGGTGGCTTGGACCACTCCCTGAAGTCGGCTTCGAGTGGGTGCATGCTATCCCCCTGCGATGTCTTTGAACATGCCGAAAAATGTCCGGTCGCCATTGTCAGGGGTGGCAACGAAAGGTTGGCGGATGCGATCAAGAACATCGGAGCGCCAGACAGAAGTGTCTGGGAACAGCAGCGAGCGATCCCGCAGTAGGCAGTTGGCCCGCAAGGACTGCGCCGCATCGTAGATTTTGCTGGTGTCGTGTTCTGAGTAGTTCGCCATCATGACTCTCCTTCAGTATCGAGCGGCTCCGTTCGACGGGCGGCGGCCATGTCTACAGGACGCAACCAACATGTAAAAGTGGCTATTCAAGTCGAGCTTGACTTCTTTAACCTCGAGATGTAATGTAACATACGTCACATTACATTTTCACGGACTCCACCATGAGCATCGGCACCAGCGGTCGTATCGTCATTGAAATCGAACCTGAATCCAAGCGGCTACTCTACTCAGCGTTGGCCCGGGATGGGTTGACTTTGAAGGATTGGTTTTTGAGAAATGTCGAGCATTACATGACAGCAAGCAGCCAACTGCCGCTTACGTTTTCCAAAGCTGATTCATCGTCACCATTTGATACTGCCATAGAGCAGGCAGGTTCACCGACAAACGGAGTACAGGCATGACTCAGTTTTCGAGCAATGAGACGCTGAGCGTTTTTTCTGAAACAGCGGCAGGCAGCAGTGCAGTTGCAAGTACAAAAACCAAAGGAACGAGACAAAAAAAGTCAAATCAAATGCAACTCAGTTTGGATGGACTTGAGACCATAGCTCCCACTCAAGTAACTCATCAAGGTGGACGGGGAGAGCCGTTTCATGATTGGTACCCCTATCTGGAGGGGTTCTCGTCTGAGTTCGTTAAATATATTTTGACGAAGTACATGCCAAACGCAAAGAAAATCATTGAACCATTTGCTGGCACGGGGACAACACCTGTTGCATTGGCGGCGTTGGGCATCGATTGCGGTTATTGCGAAGTGAACCCAGCGATGAGGCTTGTAGTCGAGTCAAAAATGGCTGTTGGATCTGCAGACGTGGCCCGACGAAAACAACTGTCGATGAAGCTTGACGCTCTTGCAACAGAGCTACCTCTACGCACAAAAGCAGTAGATTTAGATAAAGCGCTTCAGCAAGATTACCAGGTCAACTTCGCTGGTAGCAAATTTTTTGATGATGCGGCAATGACTCAAGTTCTCGCACTCAGGACCATCAATGATCAAGTCGCAAGTAAGGATCAATTGCTTGGAGATTTGTTTACGGTAGCAGTGATGGCAAAGCTGGTGATTTGCTCAAGGCTAAAGCGATCTGGCGATGTTCGTTACAAAACCGAAAAAGAACTGCAGAAAGGTGTCCCCATACTTGTAGATGAGGTATCAAAACATTTACTTCTAATTTCTAAGGACTGTCTCACCGCAAATGGCCTTACTGCATCGGTTGACTTGATCACACCCAACGCGCGAGACTTAATAGCGACGCCCTCATACATGGCTGACGGTGTTATTACATCGCCACCCTATTTAAACGGCACAAACTACTTTAGGAATACGAAGCTTGAACTATGGTTTGGCAGATTTCTTTCAAATGGAACAACACTTAGGTCGTTCCGGGACGCTGCGATTACTTCGGGGATCAATGATGTAGGAGCTGCACAGGGCCGGAAAATTGTTCACGACTCAATACAGACATTGGTAGACAGACTCTCTGAAAACGCCTACGACCAGAGAATTCCACGAATGGTGGCAGGGTACTTCGAAGACATGCGACTTGTCCTTGAAGGACTAATGTCTAATTGCCAACCTGGATCAGCTATCTGTATAGATATTGGTGATAGCCGATACGGAGGAATACATGTACCTACCCACGAAATTTTAGAATCGTTAGGTCTTGATATTGGACTCGAACACGTTGAAACTGTGCACCTAAGAAAAAGAATATCAAAAGATCAGAGTCTATTGTCACAATCTCTGATTATTTTTAGAACGAGAAAAATGATTGAAACTGAGCCTACTGACAAGTCATCGGAGGGGACTAAGGCGGTGAGTGAGATGACGTTTCTGTCGCGATGGGATGATTTCAAGAATACACTTCCCCATCAAAAGGAACCATACTCAAAACGCAACTGGGGCAGCCCCCTCCACTCTGTTTGTTCATTTCAAGCCAAGATGAAACCAGCCTTGGCACATCATCTCATTGAAACATTCAGCAGAAAAGGTGACAGGATATTAGATCCGTTTAGTGGGTCAGGAACAATTCCCTTTGAAGCATGTTTGATGGGACGACAAGGGTTCGGGCTAGAAATTAGTTTGCTGGGAACTGCCATATCAAACGCAAAGCTAATGCGTGCCGATCCACAAAAAGTAAATGATCTCATTGAAAGATTGACTTCTTGGATCTCTGACAAAAAGCCAAGCAGCGACTCTATTCGCCAGGCAGAAGAAATTAAGTTTAACGGTCCGCTTATTGAATATTTTCATCCAGACACTTACCAAGAATTACTGGTCGCTCGCGAGTTTTTCGCGGCAAGCCAGAGTGACTCTCCGGAGTGGCATCTTGTAATGGCGTGCATGCTTCATGTTCTACATGGCAACCGTCCGTATGCACTTAGTCGTAACAGTCACCCAATAACTCCTTACGCACCAACCGGGGATTACGTCAAAAAATCCGTGATTGAGAAATTGAGAGCTAAAGTAGAAAAAAGTTTAGCTTCTCAGCTAACTGCGGATCTGCCAACTGGGCGTTGCTTTCAAGGTGATATTTGTTCCGAGTGGCCTGCAGATCTAAGAGAGCTCGACGCCATCATTACATCACCACCGTTTTTTGACTCAACTCGTTTTTACATAACAAACTGGATGCGCTTTTGGTTCTGCGGATGGGTAAGAAGCGACTATGACACTCGCGCAAATGCATTTGTGGAGTCGCTTCAGAAAAAATCCTTTGATGTCTATCGAGGCATATTTGAAAAGTTTCATCAACGGCTGCGGCCGGGGGGGCTTGCAGTGCTGCACCTTGGGCTAAGTCACAAGTGCGACATGGGCATGGAGCTCACCCAGCGAGTCGATGGACTTTTCAAGGTAGTAGACATTGCGACCGAGTCTGTTGGACACTGCGAGAGTCATGGAATTCGCGACAAGGGAACTACGACCGGCCATCAATATCTCGTACTGCAAAAACCATAGGTTTTTGCAGGTGAGACGTCAAACTTTAGCTTGTCGGCGAGATTCGTATTCCTCAATCAAATTAACAGTCGAGCCTCCAGGAGCAGCATCAAAAGCCTTCTGAAGCGCTTTGACCACCAACTCTCCAGTAACCTTTCCATCACGCACTCTTATCATTTCAGATTTCATAAGAAAAGTGCCAAAGAGCCAATCCAGTCGCCCGATAAGTTCACTTATTACCTCTAGATTTGGCGTCGGATTTGCAAGCTCATTGACGGCAATTCCGGTCAAGCCGCTAAGTTCAATCAGTTGAACTTCTGTGTAGAAGTCGCTTGGAAAGCGGTCACTCTTTGAGCTATTACAGGAACCGCATAAGGCAGTAGCGGTTTCGTCGAGAGGCCACAACAATGCCAACGGCCTAGTGTGATCTAGAGCCATCGATTTCACAGTTGGAAGCTCTATCTTGCAATTGAAGCACTTACACCCAAATTTCTTCCAGACGTAATCTGATAGCTCAACGCCTGTTTTGTGCTTAAAAGCCATCTGACGGCTCATTTGATAGAGTTCAGTAACCAATAGCTCAAAGTGTCTACGGCGCGCCCCGTCCTCCTTCATCTGAGCACCGGTTCTATTTTTATTATGCGCAGCATTCACACAATACTTTTTGCAGAAACGGCACTCGAGCTGGTAGCCGTATTCCAACTGTAGAATTTCTTGTGTATCTGCATTTCTGAGCTTCCCAAATCCCGTATGCACACACGGCCTACGTGCAACGCAGTGATTTGAAAAACTGAGTTGAACCCTCTCGTCATCAATATTTATTGGTAAGAAACGGGCGCAGCGATTACATGTCTTCAATCTGATGTACGCGCCAGCATCGTCCAAATTTAGTGATACTGCAGAACCAAGCAGTGCAACTTCTGTTTCGCCAGTTGCAGTCCAAAAGTGTGCCTCAGGCGATAGTAGGTGTAAATTGGTCAAGTAACCTGGCGCGGTGCAAACTTCGAATTTTCCTGCAGTGTGACAACCGGGCTGCTCCACTTGACCACAAGCCAAGTTCCAAAGAGAAATATTTGTGTCTTTGATAGCATTCATGGTGACTTTGACAGTCACTGCTGATCCATTGCCTTGCCACATACTCCCAAATTTTGACCAATTCGGTGATGCCGGTTCTGATAATGTATGTTTAGGATAGGGGGAGTCAATGTTAATGGCCAGACCTTTGTCTGCGCAGTACCAGCCACCAAATGCTATCCATGTATCTTTGATCTGCGCAGGGATAGTAAAAACAATTTCCAGTGATTCTCCCGTCTTTAGACTCAGGCTTTTGGATCGCTCCTCTTTCCACTCTCCGCCAGTTGAATCTGGGTGAGAAGAAAATCCTGACTCTCTCGTCATAGGTCGACGAACACCAGAGTAAGCTGTTTTCCCTGGAAGTTTTGCCATATATTGTGTTAACCCGCAAAGACGCACAGCGAGAAGTCGCGCGCGATTAAAATACAATCATTCTACGGGTCGCAAGATCCAGAGGCAATGAGCCAGTCACTGAAAATCTACCAGCAGGGCTTCAGCGGTTCTTCTCAAGACAAGCCCTGGCAAGACGCGTCCACCACCGTAGATCCATCGGCGAAGTTCTTTCGCGACACCCGGCCAATCCCGCTGATTGACTCGCCGTCGAAGCGTCGACGCCTGCAACCGACCGGCCCCGAGGTTGAATGTGAAATCCACAATGGCCGCAAGCCGCGTTTCCGGCTCGGTGGCAAGCACCGGACAGTAGCGCAGCGTGGCCTTCAGTGCTTCGGCCATGTCAGTAGAAAGATAAGCCTCGCCATCTTCCATGGTGATCGGCAGATGCTTGGCATCGCAAAGATGGCCGTAACCGATCGTCCAAAACCCTGCTGGACAGACATACGGATAAGCGCGGTCAGGGTCTGACTTGGGCACCAGGCAAAACCCCTCGAACCGCTTGGCCAAATCGATCGCCGCCTGCGGCACTTCGATCATGGCCGGACCTTGTCAAACACGCGGCCCAAAAACCAGAAGTTCAGCACCCCGGCCCAAAGAGCCTGGTCAGCTTCAGTCCATGCGTGCAAAACTGCTGTTCCCCAGTCAGCACCAGCAGACAAGGCCGCCGCAAATGCCGCCGTCTTTGCCCCACAGTACAACGCCATGAACCAGTAAGTGATCACCGGGCGCACCGTGCTCGAGAGCGCATCTGCCCATGCCACCCCAGTTTTTTCGCCCTGGGTGCGCACGGCGTCGCGCAGGGTTTCGATTGCGCCGGTGTTCCATGCTCCGTCGGCAGCCGCGCCGATCTCGGACATGCGCTGGGCACCGCGCAGTTTCTCAAACTCCAACGCCTTGTCCTGCATAGCCAATTCATGGCCACGCTCGCCTTGGCGGTCGAACCATTTCAGGACCTCGGGAGCCAAGCGAAACGCGCCGCCCAGCAAGCCACCCAACAGTGTCTCGATCATTGGGGTCCTCCCATCAGCCGTAACTTGATGGCGATGCCGACCAGCAGTGCAGCCAACACGCCGGTGGTCAGCACCTTGACAGTGGTTTGCCAGACCGTTCGGCGAGCTTCCCGCCACGCATCGATGAGACCCCGCAGGTCACGGATATCGGCGGCGGCGTGGCCGTTTTCAAGGCCAAGGCAGGCCAACGCGCGCTCGGCCCCCCGCTCGGCGGCGCGGGTGAGCAACTCATCAAGGTCCTCAGGGCGCAGGTTCAGGATGTCAGCGCTGTGGTTGCTGGTGGATTCTTCTGTCATGGGCATCTCCAAAAAGAAAAAGCCCGCACTGGCGTGAACCAGGCGGGCGATTGATGAAACGATTTATTGGTTGGCTTAGGCTGCTTGCTGCGCTGCAATGATCGGAATCACGCGCCTTACTGGCGGCGACTCCACGGTGCTTTTGGCCAGGCCAAAGATGTCCTTGCGCTCCGGAGGCAGATCGCCGTCGATAAAGACCGGCATGCACCCCGTGAGGAACTCAATGGCCGCTGCAAAGAACACCAAGTTGTCCGAATAGGCGGCGTCGCACCCAGCTTCCCAAAGCGGACCTTCCAGAAACATGCACGAACCCTTGCACATTTGCAGGACTGGACAAGACGAGCAGCCTTGGCGCTGGCTCCAGTGCGTGGCGCTTTTCATGCGCACGGCGGACAGATCTGAAAGCTGGCCGATCAGATGACTCTGGCCATTCGGAGCCGTGGCAGCGGCGCTCACGTTTTGGCAGGTGACGACATTGCCTTTGAGATCCACAGCCAGGTTGTGGCTGCGGTCCATGCCGCACTTTTGCCCAAGCGCAGAGGCTGGGCGCTGGTAGCGAATGGAATCGATGAAG
>NZ_CALPTI020000009.1:0-105305 GCF_943326455.1 Limnohabitans sp. Rim8 | reverse complement strand
TGGTTTCTTTGCGGATGCGGCTTTCGGCAAAGGCCAGGTCTTCGGCGATGCTGGCATCCAGGTGGTGGCAGACCATCAGCATGTCCACAGGCTCATCCAGCGGGGTGTGGGTGAAGGGCATGGTCGGGTTGGTCGAGCTGGGCAAAAAGTTCGCCTGGCCCACCACCTTCAAGATGTCGGGTGCGTGACCGCCGCCTGCGCCCTCGGTGTGAAAGGCGCACAGGCCCCGGCCACGGGCCGCTTCGATGGTGTTTTCGACATAACCCGATTCATTGAGCGTGTCCGAATGCAGGGCCACCTGAATGTCCGTCTCGTCGGCCACGTCCAGGCAATTGCTGATGGCCGATGGGGTGCTGCCCCAGTCTTCGTGCAGCTTCATGCCAATCACACCTGCGTTGATTTGCTCGTGCAAGGCGGCAGGCAGACTGGCGTTTCCTTTGCCAAAGAAACCCAGGTTCATTGGAAAGGCGTCGGCCGCTTGCAGCATGCGCTCGATGTTGAAGGGGCCAGGTGTGCAGGTGGTCGCAAAGGTGCCGGTGGCCGGGCCCGTGCCGCCGCCCATCATGGTGGTCACGCCGCTGGTCAAGGCCTCGTGGATTTGCTGGGGGCAGATGAAGTGGATGTGGCAGTCGATGCCGCCTGCGGTGACGATCAGGCCTTCGCAGCTGATGATCTCGGTGCCGGGGCCAATGATGATGTCCACGCCCGGTTGTGTGTCGGGGTTGCCTGCTTTGCCGATGGCCGCGATGCGGTTGCCTTTGAGGCCAATGTCGGCTTTGACGATACCCCAATGCTCAATGATGAGGGCGTTGGTGAGCACGCAGTCCATGGCGCCTTCAGCGTTGGTGCGCTGTGACTGCGCCATGCCATCGCGGATGGTTTTGCCGCCACCGAACTTGACCTCTTCACCGTAGCCACCGGCTTGCAAGGTGAAGTCTTTCTCCACTTCAATCACCAGAGCCGTGTCGGCCAGGCGCACGCGATCGCCCACAGTAGGACCAAAGGTTTCGGCATAAGCGCGTTTGTCAATGTGGGCCATGTCAGTTGCCTTGTGTTTTGTGCGCGTCGAGTGCGCCTTGGGTCAGACCCCGAAAGCCGAACACCTTGCGATCGCCCGCATAGTCCACCAGCTCCACCGTGCGTTGCTGGCCCGGCTCAAAGCGCACGGCCATGCCCGATGCGATGTTCAGGCGCATGCCTTGTGCGGCGCTGCGGTCAAAGCGCAAGCCCGCATTGGTCTCGGCAAAGTGGTAATGCGAGCCCACCTGAATCGGACGGTCGCTTGCGTTTTGCACCACCAGGGTGCAGGTGCGGCGGCCCACATTCAGGGCGTGTTGGCCGGGGTCAATCAGAAATTCACCAGGGATCATGGGGCGACCTCACTTGCGGCGGCCGATGACCCAGGCGCCCAATGCCAAGGCAATGACGACCGCAAACCCCAGGACGTCGGTGGCGTGCCAATGGCTGCCCCACAGGCCATGCCCTTCGTGTGCCCAGACGGGGGCATGCAGGCCGGCGAGCGCCAAGGCGGTAGTGACAGAGGATGCAAAGGTTTTCATGTTCGGGCTCTCTCGTTTCAAACAATGGGTTGGTGCACGGTGACCAATTTGGTGCCATCGGGAAAGGTGGCTTCGATCTGGATGTCGGGAATCATCTCGGCGATGCCGTCCATCACATCGGCACGGGTCAACACCGTGCGGCCCTCGCTCATCAGCTGGGCCACGGTTTTGCCATCGCGTGCGCCTTCCATGACGGCAGCGCTGATCAGGGCGATGGCTTCGGGGTAGTTCAGCTTCAGTCCTCTTGCCTTGCGCCGCTCGGCCAGGAGGGCGGCAGTGAAGATCAACAGCTTGTCTTTTTCGCGAGGAGTCAGTTCCATATTGGTGCGTGGTGAGCGTCTTGGTGCATTGAATGACTTGAATCAAGCAAATTACGTGCCCTTTATAGGGGCTTTGAAAAATCCCCTTAGAAACATGCGGTTTTCAGGGTTCTCCCTAGGGTTGGCACGGTGATTGCAATTGAAGGTGAGCGCTGTTTTTCGGTGCGTGTTTGAACAACCTTCTTTCCTGATTGGAGTGATCTCATGATGAATCGACGTGGCAACCTCAAAGCCCTTGCAACTGCCGCCGCCATCGCAGCGGGCAGCTTGACCTTTGCACAACATGTCCAGGCCCAAGCCGGCAACACCATCAAAGTCGGCGTGCTGCACAGCTTGTCGGGCACCATGGCGATTTCCGAGACCGTGCTCAAAGACACCGTGCTCATGGCCATCGACGAGATCAACGCCAAGGGCGGCGTGCTGGGCAAAAAACTCGAGCCCGTGATCGTGGACCCCGCTTCCAACTGGCCTTTGTTCGCCGAGAAAACCAAGCAACTGCTCGGTCAAGACAAGGTCTCGGTCATCTTCGGTTGCTGGACTTCGGTGTCGCGCAAATCGGTGTTGCCGGTGGTCGAAGAAATGAACGGCTTGCTGTTCTATCCCGTGCAATACGAAGGTGAAGAGCTGTCCAAAAACGTGTTCTACACCGGCGCTGCGCCCAACCAGCAGGCGATTCCTGCGGTGGACTATTTGATGAGCAAAGACGGCGGCGGCGCCAAGCGCTGGGTCTTGCTGGGCACCGACTATGTGTACCCCCGCACCACCAACAAAATTTTGCGCGCCTACCTCAAAAGCAAGGGCGTCAAAGACAGCGACATCGACGAGAAATACACCCCGTTTGGCCACAGCGATTACCAAACCATCGTGGCCGACATCAAAAAGTTTTCAGCCGGTGGCAAGACCGCAGTGGTGTCCACCATCAATGGCGACTCCAACGTCCCTTTCTACAAAGAACTGGGCAACGCGGGCCTGAAGGCCAAAGACGTGCCTGTGGTCGCTTTCTCGGTGGGTGAGGAAGAGCTGCGCGGCGTGGACACCAAGCCTTTGGTGGGTCACCTGGCCGCTTGGAACTACTTCATGAGCATCAAGAACCCGGCCAACGACGAGTTCACCAAGAAGTGGGCGGCTTATGCCAAGGCCAAAAACATCGCTGGTCACAAAGACAAGCCGCTCACCAACGACCCGATGGAAGCCACTTACATCGGCATCAACATGTGGAAGCAAGCGGTTGAAAAAGCCAAGTCGACCGACACCGACAAAGTGATTGCGGCCATGGCCGGTCAAACCTTCAAAGCGCCCAGCGGCATCGTGAGCAAGATGGACGAGAAAAACCACCACCTGCACAAGTCGGTGTTCATCGGCGAGATCAAAGCCGACGGCCAGTTCAATGTGGTCTGGAAGACACCCGGCCCCGTCAAAGCCAAGCCATGGAGCCCTTACATCCCGGGCAACGACAAGAAGCCCGACGAGCCTGCCAAGAAGTGATGGCTTGAAAGCGTGAATGTTTGTCGGAGCTCAAGCTCCGACAAACATGATTTTCAAGGAGGTCGGTGGCTTTTCTCCGACTGACGCGTTTGTGGGCGTTGAATCTGTGAGCCAAGCTGGGTCAGACTCAGAGAAGAGCAAGATGAAAAGATGGATGTTGAAAGCGGCGTGGATCGCCAGCGCCTTGTGGGGTCTGACGGCCGCACAAGCCCTGACGATGGACGAAGCCAAACGTATGGCCGTGGGCGACAGCGATGCCCGTGTGGAGGCCATCTCTCAAGCGGTGGCCCAAGGCAGCGACAAAACCGCCGCCTATTTGCAAGCGCTGGCCGATGACGTGGTCAAGATGGCGGGCGATCAAGTGATCGTGGTGCGCGACGGGCAAGGCCTGGACCCCGTCACCGGGCAAGCGGTTGCTGTGCCCCCCGATGCCGAAGATGTGATGCTGAACAACCGCCTGCGTGGTGAGATCGACACGGCCCTGGCGGCCCTGAAGTTGTTCAGCCCCGATGTGAAGCTGCGCAGGCAAGCGGCCTTGGCCCTGCTCAAAGAACCCGATGCCAGCCGCGCCGCACTGCTCGACAAAGCTTTGAAGGCTGAAAAAGACCTCACGGTGCAAAGCCTGGTGCGCCAAGCCCGCGCAGCGGCCCTGTTGAACAGCGAGGTTGCGAATGACCGATTGGGGGCAGCCCGCGAGTTGGCGGGCAGCAAACAACCCGAGACCCTGCTGCTGCTGAACCAGCAACTGACCCAAGAGCAAGACCCTGCGGTCAAAAAACAAATTCAGTCGGCTTTGACCCAAGTGCAAGACAGCCTGCGCTGGGGCGAGCGCTTGGGGGCCATGTTCACCGGGCTCAGCTTGGGCTCGATCTTGTTGTTGGTGGCGCTGGGCCTGGCCATCACCTATGGCCTGATGGGCGTCATCAACATGGCGCATGGCGAGTTGATGATGATCGGCGCCTATGCCACCTATGTGGTGCAGGCGCTGTTTCGCGAGCATTGGCCGGACGTGTTTGACGCCTACCTGTTTGTGGCGATGCCGGTGGCCTTCCTCTCAGCCGCCTTGGTGGGCGCGGTGATGGAGCGCACGGTGCTGCGGCATTTGTATGGTCGCCCGCTAGAGACCTTGCTGGCCACTTGGGGCATCAGCCTGGTGCTGATGCAAGGCGTGCGCAGCCTGTTTGGCGCGCAAAACGTGGGCGTTGAAAACCCCTCGTGGATGAGCGGCTCGCTGCAGCTGCTGCCCAATTTGCAGCTGCCCTGGAACCGGGTGCTGATCATCGTGTTTGCGCTGGCGGTGTTGGTCGGGGTGGCGCTTTTGATCGGCAAAACCCGGCTGGGCTTGTTTGTGCGCGGCGTCACGCAAAACCGGCCCATGGCCTCGTGCATGGGCGTGAACACAGCGCGCATCGACACCTATGCCTTTGCATTGGGTTCGGGCATTGCGGGCCTGGCGGGTTGTGCGCTCAGTCAGGTGGGCAATGTGGGGCCCGATCTGGGCCAAAGCTACATCGTGGACGCGTTCATGGTGGTGGTGCTCGGCGGTGTGGGTCAGCTGGCAGGCACGGTGTATGCAGCGCTGGGCCTGGGCCTGGTCAACAAGTTGCTGGAAGGCTGGACGGGCGCGGTGCTCGCCAAGATTGCCGTGCTGGTGTTCATCATCATCTTCATCCAGAAGCGGCCGCAGGGCATCTTCGCGATGAAGGGTCGTAGCGCTGAAGCGTGAAGAGGACCATGAACATGAAAAAATTTGAACTCCCCATCCCCGCGCCTTTGATGGGGCGCCAAGCCTGGTCGGCGTTTTTATTGGCGCTGATTGTGGTCGGCGTGCTGGCCCCGGTCTTCAACTTGTGGGTGCCCGAGAGCAGCGCCTTTCATTTGAGCGACTACGCCATCGCCTTGATCGGCAAGATCATGTGCTACGCCATCTGCGCGCTGGCCATGGACTTGATCTGGGGCTACACCGGCATCCTGTCCTTGGGCCATGGTTTGTTCTTCGCCTTGGGAGGCTACGTCATGGGCATGTACCTCATGCGCCAGATCGGCCAAGACGGCAATTACAAAAGCGATTTGCCCGACTTCATGGTGTTTCTCGATTGGAAAGAACTGCCTTGGCACTGGATGCTGTCGGACAGCTTTGTGGCCACGCTGGCGCTGGTGGTGTTGGTGCCGGGTGTGATCGCTTTTGTGTTTGGCTACTTTGCCTTTCGCTCGCGCATCAAGGGCGTGTATTTTTCCATCATCACCCAGGCCCTGACCTATGCGGCCATGCTCTTGTTTTTCCGCAACGAAACCGGGCTGGGCGGCAACAACGGCTTTACCGACTTCAAACGCATTCTCGATTTGCCCATTGCCACACCCGGCACGCGCATGACGCTGTTTGTCATCACTGGCCTGACCTTATTGGGTTTTTATCTGTTCTCACGCTGGCTGGTGGGCAGCAAGTACGGACGCGTGTTGATGGCGATTCGTGATGCCGAAACCCGGGTCATGTTCTCAGGCTATTCGCCGCTGCCCTACAAGCTCAGCATCTGGGTCATCTCGGCCGTCATGTGCGGCATTGCCGGGGCTTTGTACGTACCGCAAGTGGGCATCATCAACCCCGGCGAGATGAGCGCGGCCAACTCGATCGAGATCGCGGTGTGGGCGGCGGTGGGCGGGCGCGGCACTTTGATCGGCCCCATCGTCGGGGCGTTTTTGGTCAATGGGGCCAAGAGCTGGCTCACGGTGAGTGCGCCTGAGTTTTGGCTGTACTTTTTGGGTGCGCTGTTCATTGGCGTGACCTTGTACATGCCCCAAGGCGTGGTGGGCCTGGTGCGTAAAGTTTGGCGCAAACGCGAGACCGCGCAAATGCCCACAGAACCCGTGTCGGACGCCCAGGGTCATAAAGGCGGTGCCGCATGACGCCCGATCTGCTGCAAAAAGGCGCTGAGCGCTTGGCCCGCGTGGCCCAACAACGCGTTGAAGCCACTGAGTCTGGCGGCCGCAGCGCTGGCTATGGCCGCGTGGTGCACGACGCCAATCAAGTCGATGTGACCCATGGCCGCATCTTGTATCTGGAAGACGTGAGCGTGAGCTTTGACGGCTTCAAGGCCATCAACAAGCTGTCGTTGGACATCGCGCCCGGCGAACTGCGTTGCATCATCGGCCCCAATGGCGCAGGCAAGACCACGATGATGGACATCATCACTGGCAAAACCCGCCCGGACGAAGGCCGGGTTTTCTTTGGCAGCACCATCGACTTGCTGCGCCACAACGAACCCGTCATCGCGCAGCTGGGCATCGGCCGCAAGTTCCAAAAGCCCACGGTGTTCGAGCATCTGAGCGTGTTTGAAAACCTGGAACTCGCGCTGAAAACCCCCAAGGGCGTGAAAGCTTCGATGTTCTTCAAGCTCGATTCGCGCCAAAGCGACCGCCTGGCCGAAGTGCTGCACACCATCCACTTGGCGGACAGCGTGCGGGTGCAGGCGGGCACGCTCAGCCACGGTCAAAAGCAGTGGCTGGAGATCGGCATGTTGCTCATGCAAGACCCCAAGTTGTTGCTGCTGGACGAGCCCGTGGCTGGCATGACCGATCACGAGACCGAGCGCACCGCCGAGCTGTTCCTTTCGCTCAAAGGCAAGCACTCGCTCATGGTGGTGGAGCACGACATGGGCTTCATCCGCACTATCTCGGACATCGTCACCGTGCTGTGTGACGGCGCGGTGCTGGCCCAAGGCACGCTCGACCAGGTGCAGGCCGACGAGCGGGTGATCGAAGTTTATTTGGGACGCTGAACATGCTGGAAGTTAAGAACATTCATCAGTACTACGGCGGCTCCCACATCCTGCGCGATGTGAGCTTGACAGCCGAACAGGGCCAAGTCACGGTGCTGCTGGGACGTAACGGCGTGGGCAAAACCACGCTGCTCAAATCGCTCATGGGCTTGGTGGCGATCAAGAGCGGCAGCGTGGTGCTGGACGGCAAAGACCTGAGCAATGCCCAACCTTATGAACGCGCCGCAGCGGGTGTGGGCTATGTGCCCCAAGGCCGTGAAATCTTTGCGCGCCTGACGGTCGAAGACAACCTGCGCATGGGCTTGGCCACCCAGCCTGGCAGCACACCCATCTCGCCTGAGTTGTTTGAATTGTTCCCGGTGCTCAAGCAAATGCTGCACCGCCGAGGTGGCGACTTATCGGGCGGCCAGCAACAACAACTGGCCATTGCCCGCGCCTTGGCCGCCAAACCGCGTTTATTGATCCTGGACGAGCCCACCGAAGGCATCCAGCCCAGCATCATCAAAGACATCGGCCGCGTGATCCGCCAGCTGGCCGACGTGGGCCTGCAAGGCCAGCGCATGGCGGTGCTGTTGTGTGAGCAGTACTACGACTTTGCCGAAGAACTGGCCGATCAGTACTTAGTGATGGAGCGTGGCGAAGTCATCGCGCACGGGCCCGGCAGCGAGATGAAGGAGAAGAATATTCAGCAGCTGGTGGCGATTTGAGGAGCCGGATGTTGTAGCGCTGATGGTGTACGTCGGCTAAGCAGGGCGGATTCAACCGGTTGATGCAACGCATTCGCTGAACATCTCAGCGGGCGTATGGAAGCCGAGCGTTTTGCGCGGCCTCTCATTTGATCGTCTTCAAATTGATTTGAAAAACTGATGTGCCACACTCAGTTGACTCTGCCAAATTTCCAGAGCGTCGTGTTCTACCCACCCAGGTTGAGGGTCATGTTGAGTCAATGGCTTCTGTGCCTGAGCCATCACCTCGCCGCCAGGGTTAAAGACCAGCGCCCTGCTGGAACCAGTACCTTGATCGAGCGCAAGAATGAATTGATCAGAGTTGGCCTTGCGGTCTGAGGACATATGCTAGGAATCACCTAATCAACACAGATCTAAAGAAGATGGATGTGAATTGGTCTATTGGCTCCAAACTGCGCATAAGTTTTGACCTCAAGATCGCCCCTTCCCAACCGACCCAGAAAAAACGCGAAAGTGCTTGAGGATCTTGCCCAGGCGCCAGTTCTCCGATATCGATGGCCTCACTCAAGCAGTCTGAAACACGTTTCTCCCAAGACACCAAAACCCCCTCCAGCCGTTCACGAAACTGGGCATCTAGTGCAGCGAGTTCTTGACCAAGATTGCCGATAAGGCAGCCCCTCTTGAAGTCGAACTTCACCATGCCATTTTTTGCATTCACGGTGAAGTTCACTAACCTCTGCAACGGAGGTTGCGAAGTGTCGTCAAAAATCCGATCCATTTTTTTTGCGTAATAAGCTTCGTAGTTATCAATGACTGCGTGTCCAAAATGATCTTTACTTTTAAAGTAATGGTAGAAAGAGCCCTTGGGTACGCCAACGCGCTTGAGCACTTCATCAATACCCGTTATTTGGAACCCGCGTTCGGTCAAGAGTTCAGTTCCGCACCAAACCAAAGCGTTGCGAGTATCTGTGCGTGTGACGGCACGACTGCCGCTTCTGCTCGTGCTCGACGTAACATGACTGGTTTGGTTTTCTGACACGTAGGATTCTCCGGTTGGCATTTGATTTTTTCACAAAGGCTTATTGAGGCCAGTAGCGTTTTTTAACCAATTTTTTATAAAGCTTACCTGTAGGCAAACGAGGTAGCTCCAAGTCGAAATCTATGGATCTCGGACATTTAAAGTCTGCTAATTTTTCGCGACAGAATGCCTGTAGCTCATCTGCTAGAGCGGGGCCAATATCGGATGCGTCAACGGGTTGTATAACAGCTTTAACTTCCTCGCCCCAATCACTATTTGGGACGCCAACAACAGCTGCGTCCATCACTTTAGGGTGTTGCAGCAACACATTTTCAATTTCTTGAGGATAAATATTGACTCCTCCACTGATGATCATGAAGGCTTTTCGGTCTACCAAATAAAGGTAACCCTGATCATCCAAATAGCCAATGTCACCGAGAGTAGTCCAGCCCAAGGCATTGCGTGTTTGTGCGGTGCCAATTAGATCGTTGTGATAAAGAAATTGGGGGCCATCTGAAAAATAAACAGCGCCTGTCTGTCCTACTTCTAAAGGTAGTCCCTCTTCATCACAGATATGCAGCTTACCTTGTGAGGCACGACCCACCGAGCCTTTGTGCTCCAACCACTCAGCAGGTGTGATACTACAAAAACCATTGTTTTCAGTGCCCGCATAATACTCGTGCACGATTGGCCCCCACCATTCAATCATCTTTTCTTTCACATCAACGGGGCAGGGCGCGGCAGCATGAACAGCCATTTTCATGGATGAAAGATCGAATTTTTCGCGGGTCTTTCGATCAAGCTTGAGCAATCGCACAAACATGGTGGGTACCCATTGACTGTGGGTGATGCGGCACCGCTCGATGGTCTGCAAAGCCAGTAGAGCATCAAAGCGCTCCATAACCGTTACGGTTCCACCCATTTTTATCACCGTCATGCTGTGACGCAGTGGCGCTGCATGGTACAAAGGTGCGGTAGAAAGATAATGGCTGTTGACGTCATATCCAAACAATGGCGATAACAACTTTACCAACATAGTGGCTTGCCCCGCATCGGTTTTGGACAATGGCCACAGCACACCTTTGGGGCGCCCCGTCGTCCCCGACGAGTAAAGCATGTCACTGCCTTGCAAAGGTTGCGCAGTGGCAGAGGTGGGTTTTTTCGCGCATTGAGCAATCCAATCCCCGTGCCCACTTTGTGCACCCCTTGCACCCACGCTCATGCACTGCAGCGCCTTAGGTAGCTTGGTGAACAAGTCTGGCTCAATATTCTCCAACGCGGATGAATAAACAAATAAACGTGCACCACAGTCCCGAACGATGTAATCAATTTCGTCCATCGTCAGGCGCGTACTGATGAGCGTGTAATAAACACCACTTCGATCGAAGCCAAAGCAAAGCTCCAGCAATTCACGGCAGTTATTCATCAGCACGGCCACATGGTCACCAGGAAGGAGGCCTAAATCTGAAACCAGGTGGGCAACCTGGTTGGCACGGTCTTCAAGTTGTGCGTAAGTGACTTGCTCACCGCTTTCGCACATCTGAAATGCGACTTTTCCAGAATCAACGCTGACTGGCAGGATAGGAATTAGCATCAGACCCCCATTTTTTAATGGGCAATACAGACTTTGCCGAACTGAGCCCCACTCTTCAAATACGCCATGGCTTCTTTGAGCTCCTCGAATGCAAATACCTTATCGGTGACAGGCTGGATCTGGTGCTGAGCCATAGCGCGTAACATAGCCTCCATTCCATCCCGGTGTCCCACGGTCACGCCTTGAAGCCGCACTTGCCGCGTGATGATGTGGCCCAACGAAGTGTTGACACTGCTTCCCGACAAGATACCAATCATGGCCAAAGTACCACCTGGGCGAATGCAGCGCAGAGATTGAGGGAGTGTTTTTTCACCCCCTAATTCCAGGATCAAATCGTATCCACGCCCCTGTGTGATCTCTCTTGTGGCTTTGGCCCATTCGGGCTGTTCCCGGTAATTGATCACTGCATCTGCTCCCAAGGAAATGGCTCGATTCATTCGCTCTTCGCTCGAGCTGATCACGGTGACATGGGCGCCTAAAATTTTCGCGAACTGCAATGCAAACAAAGCCACACCACCACAACCTTGCACCAAAACCCGATCACCTGCCTTGACATGACCGTAGGTCACCACAGCACTCCAAGCCGTCAATGCGGCGCATGGAAGGCTTGCTGCCTGAATGTCGCTCAGGTAGTCAGGGACCACCACCACGCCATGTTCAGACAGACACATCATCTCAGTCATGGTTCCATCAATTGGCCCGCCAAGAGATTGTGTGAGTCTCTGCAAATCTGGCTCTCCCCCAATCCAGCCCTGAAAGTAAGTCGGACACACGCGATCACCGAGACGAACTCGCGTCACACCTGCACCAACAGCAACGACTTCTCCAACCCCATCAGAGATGGGAATCAAGGGCAATTGCCCGGTATAACTTCCGTAACCACGTTCAGGCACAACAAGGTCGCGGTAGTTGAGTGAAGAGGCTCGCATCCGCACCAACACCTGACCTGCGCTTGCTATCGGCTCCGGACGCTGGGAAAGTTTCAAGTGTTCAATGCCCCACTCCCCTTCAATTTGAAAGACGCGCATTCAGCTTGCTCCTGGTTTGAAACGAAAGTCCTGTGCGACACGTTCAAGCAGCATCGCTGTTGAACCGTCGGCCAAAGAAGCAGCGTGAGCTGCCGTGAGGTGCCTTAGAAAAGCATACTGGTCCAAAAATCCTTCTGCACCCATCGCATGAAGCAGCGAACCCAATTGTGTTTGAGCCATGCTGGTTGAATAAAGTTTGGCCTGCGCCGCAGCGGTTTGGGCTTCGCTGCCCTGATCAATCAGATCGCAGGCCGCGCTCACCAGCAACTCACCAGCTTGTAATGCGGTGGCTGCTTGGGCCACTTGCCATCGCCAACCTTGAAATTGATCCAAAGACTGGCCAAAAGCGGTACGTTTCTGACCATAAACGCGCACATCTGTCAAAGCTTGAGACACCATCGCACAACACATGGCGGCCACATAAGTGCGCGCTCGATTGATCGCACCCATGATGTCGACAAATGCTTTGCCGGGCTCATACAACAGGTGCGAAGCGTCGCAATAGACATTCGTCAGGCGTATTCCACCGATGCCCATACTGGTCAGAGCACTGTTGGTCGACACAGCAACACGCTCGAAGCCGAGGGATTCGGCACGGACAAAAAATGCCGCAATGCCTTTGACACCCGCACCTGCTTGGGTTTGGGCGTAAACCACAACACCGTCAGCGTGCGCGGCGTTGATGATCCAAGTTTTTGAGCCGTTAAGAATCCAGCCATCGCCATGTCGAATGGCCGTGGTTTGAATTTGGCCCAAATCCGATCCAGCATTGGGCTCGGTCAGTGCCGTGCAGGCTACGATGCGCCCACGCATCAAATCACCTGCATAAAGAGGCGACAACACATAGGGTGAAGACTTCACCAACTGCACCGCCACGTTGTGTGAATTCACCAATGCCATGGCCGCACTGAAATCAATTCGCGCCAGCTTTTGCAGCACCTTGACCTTGTCACCAAAAGACAAATCTGATCCACCAAACGCACGAGGAACTTGGAGACTCAACAAGCCAGCGTCTCCAGCGGGCTCAAATAAAGCCTGTCGCTCGAAAAGACCGCGACCCCATTGTGCTGCTTTCAGAACTAGATGGCGCTGTACAAAATGATCTGTTTCTTTGAATACCCTGTCCACAGGTATGGGCCGTCCCTCAGCGTCTGAGATCATTTTTTCATGCCTTGCTTGCTGCCTTGTTATCTTCTGCGACTGTTTTGCGCGTTCGCAAGCGCTGCCAAATGGTGACAACCAATGGCACAAGTCCTTTAGGCAAGAAGATAGTCGCTATGACCAATATCGATCCGTAAATGATGAGCCGAAAACTATCAGCGAAACGGAGCAGCTCAGGTAAAAATACGACTGATACTGCGCCAACAATGGGGCCTGTAAGCGTACCGCTACCACCTAAAATCACTGCCAAAATGATGTTCAATGATTGATCGACGCCAAATGGTTCAGGATTTAAAAAACCTATGTAATGCGCATAAAGAGTTCCAGCCAAGCCTGCAAAAATTGAACTCATAACAAAAGCAAATAGTTTGTACCGTGAAGTAACCACCCCCATAGCTTCTGCAAGATCTTCGTTTTGACGTATGGCCAACATCACCCGCCCAGCACGGGAGTGCAACACCAGGGCACAACAAGCGGTCGCCAAAATCGCTGCTGACAAGGCCAAAGCATAGTAGTTGAGATTACTGCGCCCTTCAAAACTGAAAACATATCCAAAAAGAGTCAATTCGCTGGGGCGTGGCACATCAGGTATGCCTGCCTCACCACCAGTGAGCGCCTTAAATGTCATCAACACAATAAAGATGACCATGTTGTACGCTAACGTGACAATTGAAAAGTAATGGCCTTTTACACGTAGGCTTGGATATCCAGCAATGATTGCCATAGCACCAGTCAGCAAAGGCGCAATCACTAGTGTTGCCCAAACCGAAACGCCAAAGTTCATTGTCAAAAGAGTAGATATGTAGGCACCAATGCCCATAAATCCTGCTTGTGCGATCGATACATAACCAACAAATCCTTGCGTTAAATTTTGGCCTTGTGCAAGCACAATCCAAATCAATGCCAAGGTCATCAAATGAATGTAATAGGGTGTTTTGAAGGCATGAGGCAACGCCAACGCGACTGCTACAGCCGCAAGGCTGAACATCAAGGGTTTAGTAAAAAAACGTCTCATTTTTTCCCCATCAAGCCTTGCGGCATGACCAACAAGACCAAGATCATGATTAAGAAGGAGATCACGTCTTTGTAAGCTGACGATATGAAGCCCGCTGCCAAAGACTCGCTGACACCCAGAACCAAGCCGCCCAAAATGGCGCCTGGCAATGATCCAAGACCACCCAATATCAACACGGCAAAACCCTTGACAGCAAAACTTTCACCTACGCCTGGTGCCAGCGCTAACAAAGCCCCAATTAAGGCACCAGCAGCGACCCCTAGAGCGGAAGAAATACCAAACACAACCGATGAGACAAAGTTAACATTTACGCCCATCAGAACAGCCGCATGACGGTTTTGAGCCACAGCGCGAACAGACTTTCCAGTTTTCGTTTTTAAAAGAAGTAAGGTCACCACTGCGACCAATGTGACAGCTGTCACCATCACCACCATTCGCAACTGCGCGACGAAGATCCCTCCAAAATCAAACACCTGCTGATATGGGGTTTGAATGATGACTTGATCGGCTCCAAAAATGAGCAAGTTGCCGCCTTCCAACATCATTGTTAGGCCCAAAGCAATGATGAAGGCATTGATGTGAGGTGCATCACGAACAGGTCGATATCCGAATCGCTCTATCAACATGCCCATGACCGCTCCAACTGGCATGGCCAATGCCATGCTGGCAAAGAAGGACAGCCCCATGGTTGTCGAGAATACAAAAGTTAAGTATCCCCCAAACATAGCTAATGAGCCATGCGCAAAATGCGCTATGCCTAAAATCCCAAATACCACGGTCAGTCCAAGAGCTACCAATGTGTAGACGGAACCAATGGCGAGTCCATTGAGAATTTGTTGCAGTAATTCGATCATCGCATTTCACCGTTCGGATATGCCATCTGTGTTTGACAGAGAACCACGCGACTCAAAGTGAGATTGAGTCGCGTGCTGTTAGCCAATTGAGCTCAGGACTTATTTGCGAATACTGCGCAAAAATTGTGAATAAGCTTTGTTATCAGATGGCAATTCGGACACGAAAACCCACTTGCCCTTTTGCCACTGAAAAGCGCCGTTGGTTGTGTATGCCTGACCGTTCTGGTCAAACATGGCATTTCCATCGTTGGCTATGTACTTCATCACGGCTTCCTTTGGAATTGGCAAGGTGCGAACTGCATCTGCGACTTTCTTGGCGTCCTTTGACCCACCAGCGCGCTCGATTGCATTTTTCAGTACGTAAACCTGGTCGTAGGCGTAGGGCGAACTAGGCGTGGGTGATTGGCCGAATTTTTTTCTGTAATTTGCATCGTATGCCTTAGCTTGTGGTCCCAATGCTTCAATGGTCAGCTCTGTTGGGCGAAGATCCCAAACGCCTTCCATTTGCGCACTTGTAACTACACGCAGAAACTGTTCTTCGCTGCCGCTGGTAAAACCATATCGCGGCACATTGAGGCCCAACTCAACTGCTTGACGATATACAAATGCAGCGGGTTCAACGTAACCTACGACCAAGATTGCATCGGGTTTAAGGCCGCGGATTTTTGTTAATTGCGGCGTCATATCACGGTCGCGAAGCCCGAATGCTTCTCTTGCAATGATCTTGCCCCCAACTTTATTCAACTCTTTTTCAAAGGCATCCACGTATTGGGTATAGAAACCAACTTCCAAAGCACCGATGACAGCGACGTTTCGAGCACCCCTTTGTGCCACGAATGTACCTGCTGCAGCGCCAGTAAAGTCTGCAGGTGGACGTGTGCGAAATACGTTAGGAATACCTTGCGCAGTGATAGTGCGTTCCGCAGCATTTCCGACCAACATGACGGCGTCTTCTTTTGCAATAAAGGAGGCAACCGCGCTTGTCGATCCTGAGCAACAAAAACCTAGCAAGTACTTAACCTTGTCACGGTCGATCAGCTTCCTCACACTATTGGTGGCCTCTGTTGGGTTGGCTTTATCATCCGATGTGATAACTCTAAGTGTGTAGGTGGTTCCACCGGCCTTGATACCGCCTGCAGCATTGATCTCATCGGCAGCCATTTGAACTGCATTGGCTTGGGGCAAGCCGTAAACGGCGCCACCACCGGTTAATGCATCGTTAACGCCAAGTACCAAAACTTCGTTTGATGCATGGACTGCAGGAGTCAATGCAGCACTGATGACCAGTGCAGCCAGAGTCATAGATTTTTTCAGTTTCATTTCTTGTCTCCAGTTAAAAGATTTTTGCGAACCCCACGATTGGGATACCGCCTCTGCTTCAATAGCCCAAATAGGCTTTACTCACTTGCGGGTCATTTTTTAATTCTTGCCCTGTCCCATGAAGCACCACTTCGCCCGCTTCCAAAACATACGCACGATCAGCCAAGCGCAATGCCATGGCTGCATTTTGTTCAACAAGTACGATGGTTGTTCCCATGGCCTTGATGCGCACCAAAATCTGCTCAACTTCTTCAACAATTTTTGGTGCCAAACCTAAGGAAGGTTCATCAAAAAGACAAAGTTTGGGTCTCGCCATCAGCGCCCGAGCTATGGCAAGCATCTCTTGTTCACCACCTGAAAGTGTGCCGGCCCTCTGCTTGGCGCGCTGACGCAATACGGGGAAGAGATCCAGCATTTTTTCGATATCACTTTTCTGTTCGTTGTCTTTGCGCGTGTGTGCACCCATTTCCAAATTTTCGACAACCGACATTTCTGCAAATACTTGTCTGCCTTCTGGGCACATGGTGATTCCCTTGCGGACAATGGCATGCCCACTCAAACCATCCAATCGTTCACCAATAAATTCAATGCTGCCAGAGCGCACTTCGTTAAGCCCACAGATGCAGCGCAAGGTGGTGCTCTTACCCGCTCCATTTGCTCCAATAAGGGCTACACATTCACGCTCATAAACATCAAGACTGATCCCATGCAAAACATTTACTTTTCCATAACCTGCTGTTAGGTTCTTAATATGTAGCATCAATGCACCCCGCCAAGATACGCTTCAATGACCGCTGAGTCGCGCTGGATTTCCTCAGGCCTACCTTCAGCGATCTTTTCACCAAAATTCAGAACCACAATGCGATCGCACACTTCCATGATCAGACCCATGTGATGCTCGATAACCAATACAGCCAATCCCCTTTTTCGAATCCGCAATATGACTTCGGCCAATTCTTTCCGCTCCTGTGCAACCATTCCAGCCGCCGGTTCATCGAGCAAGATCAATTTTGGATCTGCAGCCATCGCTGTAGCGATCATGAGAAGTCTCTGATGCGCCGACGAGATGGTCGAAGTTGGATGGCCCATTACTTCGCCCAGTCCAACAAATTCAACCAACTCTTGAGCTTTGGAGCGTTGTTCAACGTCTTGAACTCTGGCGTTTTTCGTTCGGAGCACTGATCGCCACGGCGATACGCTATAGCTGGTGTGACATGCCGTCAAAACTTGGTCGAGCACACTGACCTCTGCAAGCAAACTCGTGGTTTGAAATGTTCGCGCCAGACCCAAGGGTACTCGTCGACTAATTGGAAGTTTGTTAACAGTTTGTCCACGCCACACAATGTCGCCAGAGCTGGGTGGTACTGAACCAGATATCAAATTCACCGTCGTTGATTTACCGGACCCATTCGGGCCAATCAAACCTACGATCTCGTCCGATTTCACATCAAAGCTCAAATTCTTAACGGCTTGTACGCCGCCAAAATTTTTACAGACTTGATTCAAAGTTAGCAGTCGCTCTTGCTCAGGCATTTGAACGGTGTCTTTCCTGGTTGCAGTTGAGGTGTCTCTGTGATTTTTTTGTGCAAATGGGCTAAGCCTCATTTCACACTCGTGAAAGTCAGTTTATTATTAGACCGGTCGTCTACAATTGGGGTATTCCCTGTCAGTCCTACAACTGCCAAAAGTTGGGCTTGATCATGCCGGTCGACCGCTATGGGTCGGCTGCTGCCGATCAATGAACCAATACGGTAGTCCGCTCCCAGCCTTTCGCAGACACTCATCCCTCACAAACCTGCTGCATCAACTCAGGTAAACCACATCACGCCCACCGCGCCACCCGCCACCATGGCCACCAATCCCAGTCCGACTGCCAGACCATAGCGAATCCCGCCGCTGGCTATCGCCAAGGCGGTTTTTGCCACAGCGCTGGAGGCCAGCACGGCCACCAGTGACCATTGCGCAAACTTAGGCGTCATGCCGCCTGTCTGTATCAGTTGCGCAATGCTGGCTGCGGCGGCATGCACTTCCACCCAGGCCACACACAGCGCAGCCACCAGCACACCCACATCGCCAAAAACGTTTTGCAGCCAGGCGGCGAGCAAGGACATCAAGGCAATGATGCTGGCCATGCCCAAGGCATGGGTCAGTTTGAAAGCGTGTCCTGTTGGGGTCTCGGCACCATCGCCTTCGATGCGACGCAATGCGAGCAACGCCACCAGCATCAAGCCCAGGCCCGCCAAGACCAGTGGCCAGCGCATGGCCACCAGCAGGGGCGGTGAGGCAGCCCCCAGCACTCCGGCAAACAGCGTCAACGACGCCAGATTGGCCAGCAGGGCACAAGCCGCTGCGGGCAGTGCATCACTGTGTCCTGCCCGCACGCGCTGACCCGTGCTGACGACCACAGCAGTGGAAGACACAAAACCCGAAAAGAAGGCCGCCAGTGGCATGCCCCAACGACCCCCCAGCGCCCGCTGCGCGACATGGCCCAGCATGCCGACCGCCATGACCAACACCACGATGCGCCACAGCGTGGTGGCTTGCAACACGCCCCAAGGGTCCATTGCTTGGTCTGACAGCAGCGGCATCACCACCAGTGCTGCGGCAGCCAAGATCAGGGCGTCCTGCAATTCTTGATCGGTGATCAGAACACGGCTGATGCGCTGCGAAGCTTGCTTGGCATGCAGCAGCGCCGCAGCCAGAACGCCCAGAGCGGCAGACAAGCCCGGGTTTTGTTGCGCCAGCGCCGACAGCATCAGGGTCACCAGCAATGCCACCTCACCCGTCTGGCCAGGATCGCTTCGGGCGGTGGCCTGATAACCCCCGATCACCAGTGCACCGATCACCAAGACCGTGGCCACAAATGGCCCAGTGCCCAAACTCCAACTCACATAGCCGAGCATCGCCACCAGCGCGTGCGTCCGCGTGCCCGCCTTGGTCCTGGTGGGCTCGTGCCGGCGCTCACGCACCACACCGATCAGCAAGCCTACCCCCAAGGCGGTGAGCAAACCGATCCAATGCGCAGAGGTGTTCATGACAAAACAAACATCATCCGCATCTGAGCATGAGGGGTGGCGACAAGCATTGACTTTGATCAACTTGGATTCGAACAAGAACCTTGATGATTGAGTTTTTGCGGCGCCTCGACTGTGAGCGCGCCAACAGGGCTGAATACATATGGCTTTTTCGCCATGCCCTCCATCCAAAGCCTGATGCTCAAACTGGCTTGACAGGAGCCCTTCATGAAATGCAATCACGCTTGGAGCCAGGGGCTGCTGGTGTTGTCGCTCGGCCTTGCAGCCTTGCCCGCCTTGGCCGAGGACGATTGCAATGCCCCCCTCAACCGCTGGCAATCGCGCGATGCCGTGCGGCAGATGGCCGCAGCCCAGGGCTGGCAGATCGAGCGGCTGAAGATCGACGACGGCTGTTATGAAATTCGGTTCACCGATGCCCAGGGCCGCAGATTCAAAGCCAAGATCGACCCAGAAACGCTCAAGGTCTTGAAGCTCAAGCAGGACGAGCACCATCGCGAGCGAAAAAGCGAACGCGAAGCGTCATGAGTTTTTCATTCAACAGGCTTCACGGAAATACCACCATGTCCAAACCTCTTTTATCCCTTGTGGCCACGGCCTGCGCGCTGACCTTTCCCGCCTTGGCACACAGCCGCCCCGTGACGCTGACCGCGCAGCTCAAAAATTACGGCGGTGACGGTGCCTACTTGGCGGCCTACCTCACCGATGCCAAGGGTGCCTATGTGCGCACCCTCTGGGTGGCCGGTGGCAAGGCCAAGTACCACAAGCATTTGTCGGATTGGTACCGACTTTCGGCCGGTGATGCTCAGCGTTTGAATGGCGTCACCGGTGCCAGCGTCGGCGCAGGCCGCACCCTCAAGGTCACGGCCGATCTGGCGGATGCATTGATCGACGCAGGCTATGAAATCCGCATCGATGCCGCCGCCGAAGACATGCGCGACAGCCCGTCAGAGGTCCGCATACCGCTGACCCAAGCGAATGCGGGCAAGCCGCAGACCGGCAAGCCCTACATCCAGTCGGCGAGCTTCCAACTTCAATGAAGCGCCGCGCATGAGCTGGAAAGCGATTCATCGCTGGCTGGGCTTGACCGTGGGCACGCTGGCTGTGGTGCTGGGCATCAGCGGTGCCATTTTGGCGATCGACCCGGTGCAGCAGGCTTGGCAGGCCCGCGCAGCGCCTGGCGACTTGACTGTGGCCACCTTGGTCGAGCGCGTGACACGCACGGTGCCGGACGCCGAAGAAATCCGGCATCTGCCTTCGGGTGCCATCGTGGTGTTCAGCTTTGCTGGCGAGCAGCCGCAGGCGTCTTATATCGACCCAACCGATGGCCGGGTGCTGGGCCCTTGGCAAGCCTCGGTGCTGCCGCGCTGGGTGAAGAACCTGCACCGCTCTTGGCTGCTGGGTGATGCCGGGCGCTGGCTGGCAGCGGGCGTTGCGCTGGCCATGACGGTGCTGTGTGCATCGGCGCTGGTGCTGTTGCTGCGGCGCATGGGCGGCTGGCAGCGACTGACCAAGAAAGTGCGCGGCACGCTGGCGCAACGCACCCATGTGGTCACGGGTCGAGTGGTGCTGCTGGTCCTGTTGCTCACTTCGGTCACCTCGCTGACCATGAGCGCATCGACCTTGGGGCTGGTGGTGCTGGATGTGGGGACTGAGCCGGAGGTCCTCTCGGTGGTGTCCGGCCAGCCTGCCTTGCCCGGTGCGCAGTTGGCCCCGCTGCAAAGCCTGCTGGTCAAAGATTTGCGCAAGTTGAATGTGCCGGGTGCCACCGACCCCGAAGACACCTGGAAGCTCACCACCGCCCAGGGGCAAGGCTGGATTGACCGCTACTCGGGCCAGATGCTGGCTTGGCAGGACGCCAGCTTGGCGCAGCGCGTGGTCGACCTGGCCGTGGTGCTGCACACGGGTGAATCGGCTTGGCTGTGGGCTGTGGTGCTCGGTCTTGTTGGTGCCAGCGTGCTGTTGTTTTGGTTGTCGGGTTTTTTCATTTGGAGGCAAGCGCGCAACCAGACCCCCAAGATCACCGGCAACGTCCCCATGGCGCAGGCCGATGTGCTCATCTTCGTGGCCAGCGAGGGGGGTAGCACCTGGGGTTTTGCCCAAACACTGCAAGACGCACTGAGCCTGTGCGGCCACCGCGTGCACACCAGCGCTTTGGAAAATTTTCAAACCACCGCCGCCACAGGGCAGGTGTTGGTGCTGGCGGCCACCTATGGTGAAGGCCAGGCCCCGGCCCATGCCAGTGGTGCGCTTGCGCTGATTTCCAAACTCAAGGCCACCAATGTCCCGGTGTCGGTTCCGATCACGGTGTTGGGCTTTGGCGATCGGCAGTATCCGGCGTTTTGCGCCTTTTCCGAGGCTCTGGAGCGGCAGCTGCGTTCGCAAGGCTGGCCCGCGCTGCTGCCGCTCGAGTGCATCCACCAACAATCTGCGCAGCAGTTCGCACGCTGGGGCATCGCCTTGGCGCAGGCGCTGAACGAACCGCTGGTGTTGGCGCATGTGCCGCGAGTGCCACCGACCACGGTGCTGACCTTGATCGGGCGTCAAAACTTTGCCGTAGCAGGCGGTCAGCCGACTGCGATCTTGCGATTTGCATGGCCTGCTCGGGGTTTGCGCACTTGTCTGGGCACGCATGGTTTGGTGCGGTTTTCGGCGGGTGATCTGGTGGGCATCGTGCCACCCGGCTCCAGCGTGCCGCGTTTTTACTCGCTGGCTTCGGGCTGGCAGGACGGCTTTCTGGAAATTTGTGTGCGCCAGATGCCGGGTGGCCAGTGTTCCAAGCACCTGCTGGCCCTGAAGGCAGGGGACAACATCCACGCCTTCATCCGTCTCAACCCGGGGTTTGCGCTGCCCCAGACGCGCAAGCCGGTGTTGCTGATCGGCGCGGGCACAGGGGTGGCACCGCTGGCGGGCTTTATCCGCCGAAATGACCGCATGCGGCCCATGCACCTGTACTTTGGTGGGCGCGATCCGGCACAAGATTTTTACTTCGGCCCCGAGATCGAGCGCTGGTTGGGTGAAGGCCGCTTGACCAGCTTGCAGACAGTGTTCTCGCGCGTGCCCCAAGGGGGCGGATACGTGCAAGACGCCCTGCGCCGCGATGCCGAGCGCGTGCGCCACTGGGTCAGCCAAGGCGCCATCGTGCGGGTCTGCGGCAGCCGCGCCATGGCGCAGGGCGTGGCCGATGCGCTCGACACGGTGTTGGCACCCTTGCAGCTGAGCGTCGCCAAGTTGAAGTCCAAAGAACGTTATGCCGAAGATGTTTTCTGAATCTGCTGCCAAGTGCCAACGCATCACCTTGCATGGTCCGACCATGGGCACGCGCTGGTCGGCCACCTTGGATGCCGACGACAGTCTCGACATGAATGCCTTGCAGCAAGACCTGGCCACTGCGGTCGATCAGGTGGACCAGCAGATGTCGCCCTGGAAACCGGACAGTGAGCTCATGCGTGTGAACCGTGCGCCGGTGGACATTTGGGTGGCGTTGCCCGCAGAGATGCTGGAGGTCTTGGGCTGTGCCTTGGATGTGCAGCGGCTGAGCACAGGGGCCTTTGACCCCTGCGTAGGTGGGCTGGTCAATGCCTGGGGTTTTGGTGCGGTGTGCGATGCGCCCGACGCACACGCCATTCGCATGGCTCGCCAATCCCAACCGCTTGCTGCGCACGCTTGTTTGGAGCTGGACAAAGTAGAAGGCCAAGTTCGAAAACGTGTGCCCTTGCAACTCGACCTGTGTGGCATTGCCAAGGGCTACGCGGTGGACCGCATGGCCCAAGTGTTGCAAAAACATGGCGTTCGGCATGCACTGGCAGCGCTGGATGGCGAGTTGCGAGCCGTGGGGGGGCAGTCCGGCGGTCTGCCTTGGTCCGTGGCCCTTGAAAGCCCCGAGTTTGAACGCCGAGCAGTGCGCGGCGTGATCGAACTGGAGGATCTGGCGGTGGCCACGTCTGGCGACTACCGACGCTGTCTGGAAGTTGGCGGCGCGCGCCTTGCGCACACCATGGACCCGCGTCGCTGGGCGCCGGTGAACAACGGTGTGGCATCGGTCACTGTGCTGGCTTCAAGCTGCATGCAAGCAGATGCTTGGGCCACGGCCTTGTTGGTGGCAGGCCCCGATGAAGGCTTGGCTATGGCACAGCGCATGGGCATGGGCATGGGCATGGGCATGGGCATGGGCATGGGCATGGGCATGGGCATGGGCATGGGCATGGGCATGGGCATGGGCATGGATGTGTTGTTCTTGTTGCGCCGTGGTGAACGCCTGATCGAGCTGGGCTTAGGACGGTTTGGCCGAGCCGCAGATCTCAGGACTTAGACATGCCAAAGTCGAGGGTATGTGCCCTGCATTGCCCACATCTCTTGCCGCCAAGCCGCCCACACCTGCCGCAGCAGCAGCATCGCAGGCTCGGTCACCGGTGCCAGCACCCGCAGCACGATGACTTGTTTGTGCGGTGAGGTGGCCCCGGCTGTCAGGCGCAGTTCAGAAGCTTCCATCAAATCACGGGCGCAGGCCAAAGCCCTTTCGATGCGCTCATCGGCCATGGCGCAGCCCGATGCGAACACCAACGTGGCCATGCAGCGCTGGCCTGCCAGTCCCAGCGGGCTGTCCATCAGGCGGGTGTCCTCAGCGTTCAGGGTGCCGCGTTCCAGCCACACGCCAGGGATTTCCAAGTGTTGGCGAAATGTGCCTTGCACATAGGGCATGTCGGCCGCAGGCAGCCCGAACGCAGTGAGGTCCCAGGCCATCATTTCTGCGCCGGGGGCCAGGTCAAACACGGCGCGGTTCAGGCCATCACAGCCGTTGTAGGCTATGGCTTCCAAAGGCAGCCATTCCAGGCGGGCACCAGATTCAACCCGCGCGTGCACCTGTTGTGTGGCGAGGCCTGCTTCAGACCGGTAAAAGCGCGTGGCCCCGGGCGTGGTCACCAAGCCATGCGCCCCTGATGCGACTGTGACTTGCATGTCGAGGGTGTCGCCACCCACCAAGCCGCTGGGCGGGTGCACCAGCACGTTGTGGCAGACCGCATCGCCTTCGGGGTAGAGGCTTTGCAAAATGCGCAGCGGTCCTTGGTGCAGGTAGCGGGCGACGCTGCGCTCGGACTCCAGCGTGTAGTCGAGCTGCAGGCTGGCGTGCCAAGTCGAGTGTCCGGACACGTCTGCTGCACGCACCGCACTGACCTGGCTCACCTCATGCACCTCACTCGCCTTGCGAGCCGCGGTGTGCCCAGCCGGTGGTGCGCTTTTCGATGGCGCTGAACAGTTCGTACATGGCCATGGCCATGGCACCCACGACCACCAAGCCAGAAAACGCCAAGCCCATTTGCATGGCCGAGCCGGCGGAGATCAGCAGGTAGCCAATGCCTTCGTTCGACGCCGTCATCTCGGACACCGTGGTGCCTACAAAGGCCAAGGTGATGGCGACTTTGAGCGAGCCATAAAAGTAAGGCATGGAGCGGGGCAGGCCGACTTTGACCAGCACGTCCCAGCGCTTGGCGCCCAGCACCCGCAGCACGTCTTCCAGCTCAGGTTCCAACGTGGCCAAGCCGGTGGCGATGTTCACCATGATGGGGAAGAAACTGATGAGGAAAGCTGTGAGGATGGCGGGGCCGATGCCGATGCCAAACCAGACCACCAAGATGGGCACAAAGGCCGCTTTGGGCAGCGCGTTGAAGGCCGTCATGAGCGGGTACACGGCGGCATAGGCCAGGCGTGAGCTGCCGATGATGAAGCCCAGCAACACACCCACCACGATGGCGATGCCAAAGCCGACCATGGTCACCCAAAAGGTGCGCCAAGCGTGGCCCGCGATCACGTCGCGGTATTCGATGGTTTGCTGTGCGATGCGCGAGGGGCTGGGGAACACGAATTCCGACACGTTGAAGGCGCGGCACAGGCCTTCCCAAATCAGGATGCTCAGCACCAGCAAGATCCAGGGTGACCAGCTTTCGAGGGATTTTTTATTCATGAGGGACTCCCGATCATTGGTTGATGGCTGCACCGGTCTTGCGCATGGCACCGATGTGGCCGCGCAGCTCGTGCACGATGTTGGTGAATTCTGGGGTGTAGGTGATCTCGAGGTCGCGCGGGCGCGGCAAGTCGATTTCTTTTTTCACCACAAAGCGGCCGGGGCTCTTGCTCATCACGTACACCGTGTCGGCCAAAAACACCGATTCGCGCAAGTCGTGCGTGACCAGAATGACGTTGAACTTTTGCTCGGTCCACAGGTCGCGCAAGATGCACCAAAGCTCTTCACGGGTGAAGGCATCGAGCGCGCCGAAGGGCTCGTCGAGCAGTAGCATTTTGGGTTCATGAATCAAGGCGCGGCAGATGCTGGCGCGTTGCTGCATACCGCCGGACAGTTGCCACGGAAACTTGTCTTCGTAGCCACCCAAGCCCACGGTGTTCAGCAGTTTGCGGGCGCGTTCTGCGTACTCGGCTTTCTTTTCCTTGAAATTGGAGCGGTAGGGCTCCACGATTTCGAGGGGCAGCAACACGTTGTCGAGCGTGGTGCGCCAAGGCAAAAGTGAGGAGGCCTGAAACGCCATGCCGCTGATCTTGAGCGGACCGGTCACAGGCTGGCCATCGACCAGGATGCGGCCTTTGCTGGGCATCTTCAGACCCGTGGTCAGCTTCATGAAGGTGGACTTGCCGCAACCAGAGGGCCCGACGATGGCGATGAACTCGCCTTGCTTGACCTGCAGATTGATGTCTTCGACAGCGAAATGGTTTTGTGCCAGCAACTCGTCGTTGTAGGCCAGCCAGACATTCTGGAAATCAACGAATGATTCTTGGGTCATGGTGTGGGCTCTGAAATGGTGTTCGAAAGTGTATACAAAACATCCCCTTGAAAAGCCCACTGACTCGGGTGAGTTGGAGTGGGCTCAAGCCAGGGTGTGTGCACACCCAGAGATGACCAAAGTTTCGGCAGGCCATGGGCTTGCCGAAACGATGGGGGCTTATTTTTTGGCTTTGGGCAAGATGTCCAGTTCTTTGGCGGTGGGCAAGAACGAACCGTTCCAGATGTCTTCTGACTTGACGCGGGTCTTGGTGTTGAAGGCGTCAGACACTTGCGAGGCCATCAAGGACAAGCGAGGGCCATTGACTTGGCCAAAGCCCTCAGCGCGGGCCGATGGGCTGTTGATCACAGTGTCGATGGCCAATTGCAAACGGCGTGTCTCGAGTGCGGTATTGATGATGCCGTCGCGGGCCTTGACGGTTTCAATGGCTGCGGCTGGGTTGTCCATGACTTCCTTGGCGCCTTTGGTGAACGCGGTCAAGAAGGCTTTCACAGCGGCTGGGTTTTCTTTCAGGATCTTGGGTGAGGCGATGATGGCGTTGCCATACAGCTTGACGCCAAAGTCAGGGTACTGCATGACGACCACGTCTTCGGCTTTCACGCCACGCGCTTCGATGTTGAGCAGCGATGTGAAAGTGAAGCCAGTGATGGCGTCCACGTCACCGCGAACCAACATGGTTTCGCGCAGAGGTGGGTCCATGGCGGTCCAAGTCACGTTGCCGATGTTGTTGGATTTTTGGAAGATAGGGAATGCGCGGCGACCGGCGTCAAACACAGGCGCGCCCAGCTTCTTGCCAGCCAGGTCAGCCGGGGTTTTGATGCCGGACTTCTTCAATGCCATGACCGAAGCGGGTGTGTTGTTGTAGACCATCATGATGGCCACAGGCTTGCTGGGCGCATCGGGGTTGTTGGCGTGAAATTCCATCAAAGCGGCCAGGTCAGCGAAGCCCAGGTCATAAGTGCCCGAGGCCACGCGGGTGACAGCACCGCCGGAGCCGTTACCGGAGTCCACCGTCACGTCCAACTTGGCATCCTTGAAATGGCCCTTGGCTGCAGGCAGCAAGAAGAAAGCCGAAGGGCCTTCAAAACGCCAATCCAGTTGGAATTTGATGGGGGTGGTTTGCGCGTGCGCAGTACCAAAGGCGGCGACTGCTGCCAAAGCGGCCGTGGCCTTGATGAGGAAACGCTTGTTCATGGGGGACTCCAAGTTCAAATAAACGGTGATTTGTAATTAGCAATATCGGTGCCATTATCAAGCACTCTCCTGACAAGGATTGTCAGGTTGATCCCCTAGAAATGCCCGTTTGTGGTGCCGCTCATCCGGTCCTGCCGCACCAAAAAGGTTCTCCAGAGAGTGCGCTCCTTTTTTGTGTTCTCAACTGTATACACATTGAATCTGGGTGGGATCGGTGAAAACCCTGAAGCTTTCAGCGCTGGGCCTCCACCGCTTTGACCCGGACGCCGCCGATGACGCCAAGAACCAAGAAGGCAATGCCTGCCAAGGTCAGCGGCTCGGGCCATTGGCCGCGCAGCCAAAAGGCATAGGCCAGCGCGGCCAGGGTTTCAAAGACGATCAACTGGCCTGCCAGGGCGGTGGGCAACCGCTGGCTGGCGGCATTCCAGCACAGGGTGCCGAGCCAAGAGGCCAACAATGCAATGGTCATCATGAGGACCAAGAATTCGAGTGGGCGAGGCCCCAAGGGCATGGACATCGGGTTCTGAGTAGCGCTGGCCCAAAGCCAGAACCCGGCATAGCCCAGCAAGGCCAGGGGCAGTGTGGCGATGCCTTGCGCCGTGGCCCACACACGCGGGTTGCGGTCGGGGTGGCCGCGCAGCCAGTCGGCGTTTTTGAGGGGGTACCAAGTCCAGCAAACCATCGCGCCCACGGCCAACGCGGCTCCCGTGATGTAGCGGCTGGTGTCGGCTTGCGGGTTTTGCAGCAGGCCGGTCCATTCCACGTGGTTGACGCAGGCGATGCCGAGCAAAATCAGTACCAGAGGTGGGGCCAGTTTGAGCCACGGAAAACGCCCGTCGCGTTGGTGGTTGAGCACATTCGCCGCCACCGCAATGACCACCGGTAGCGTGCCGATGACCATGGTGGGCAGCGCACCGCCTGCACGCTGGATGGCGCTCGAGAGGAACAGGTAATAGAGCAAATTGCCGATGGCGGCGAGTTTCAGCGCCACCAGCCAGTCGGCGCGGGTCAGACGCCGGATTTCGGCGCGGTCCACAAAGGCCAAGGGCAGGGCGATCAGCCCGAAGGCCAGATAGCGGCCAAAGGTGTGCAGTGCGGCGGGGTAGTCGGGTAGCAGCAGTGGCCCTACAAATACCAGACCCCACATCAGGCCTGCGGCCAGAGCGAACAACACACCGATCAGCATGCTACGGCGCTGAGCGTGTGGTCGATAAAGGTTCGGGGGAGCATGAAAAACAACATGGTGCGCATTATCCTTGCACCTCCGACAGATACTGGCCAGTGTCAGGGCGAAAGCCAGGCCTTTTGAAACCGAGCTTGTGGGTCGTGGTCTTGCGCTTGCTTGACGGGGTTGAAGCGCCGGCCCACACGTGGGTCGGTGCCGCGCCCGCTCACATACAGCCAGTTGCCCTGGTTGCTGCAGACATCGAAGTCCACCAGCTGTGATTCGAACCAGGCCGCGCCTGCACGCCAGTCGCAAGACAGGTCATGCACCAGGAAGCTCGCCACGATCTGGCGCATGCGGTTGGAGGTAAAGCCCGTGGCCGCCAGCTCGCGCATGCCGGCGTCGACGATGGGCTCACCGGTTTGACCATCGCACCAGTGCTGAAAGTCTTTTGGAAAGTGTTTGGGTTTGGGCAAGTTGGACAAGCCCCTTGCCACATACAGTTGGCGGCCGTGCTGCAGGTGCAGCATGCGAAAGTTGTCGCGCCACAGCAGCTCAAACCAGAGCCAGTAGGTGCCGTCGTTGCTGCCGTGCTGTTGTTCATAGGCATGAAGGTCTGCCCAAATGCGACGGGCCGACACTGCCCCCGTGGCCAGCCAGGGCGACCAGTGGCTGCTGGTGTGCTGGCCTTGCAGGGCGTTGCGGGTTTGTTTGTAGCGGTCGGGCCAAGGGGGCGTGAGGTAGTTTTGCAGGTGGGCCAAAGCGCTGTTCTCGCCGCCCCGGCAATGCGCTTGGACATAAGGAAAATTCGAGCGTGGGTGTGTATCGCCTTCGGTGTGGGCTTGCAGCAGTGTGAAAGCGTTGTCTGTCCAGCCGGGCAAGCTGGTCCAAGTGATGGCGGGCTCATTCGGAGGCGCAGGCAACTGGGTGGGCGCGGGCAGCGGTGCCAAAGGTTGAAGCCGCGCCGATTCGATGCGCTGGCGAAACTCGGTGAAGACTTGCGGCATGTTTTCGGCCGCAAAGGGCAGGGCGTCGGGTTCGATCAGACTGGACTGCCACAAGGTCTTGACGTTGAGTCCAGCATGGATCAGCGCTTGCAGCTGCGCTTCTTCTTCGGGCGCAGCGATGTCTTCGCAAAACACGGTGTCGGCTTGCACCAGACGTGCACAGGCGGGCAACACCTCGGCCACGGGGCCGTGCAGCAACACCAGGCGCTGGCCCAGTGCCTGCAACGTGACTTGCAGCTCTTGCAGCGTGTCGGCCATAAAACGCCTGCGGTGCGCGCCCATGCGGCGAAAGCCCCAGGCGGTGGGCTCGTCGTGCACGGGTTCGTGCACATAGACCAGCAGCAGGGGTTGTTGATGCGACTGGGCATGCTCAATCGCTTGTTTCAAGGCGCGTTGGTCGTGCAGGCGCAAGTCGTTTCGAAACCAGAAAAGGGTGGTGCGCATGGATTAAAAGTCAAAGCCCAGCTGGTTGCTGGGTGGTGTATCGGCTGAAGTCGTCTTTGCCGCTTTTCGGCGGGAGGTTTTGGGGGTGTCGCTGTCGCGTGTGAACACGTCGCGTTGGTGGCCAGTGCCATGTTTGCGCGAAGCGTGTTTTTCGACGATGGCTTTTTTGCCTGCCTTCACACCGGGTTCGGCCCGGCGCGCATGCAGCGCGGCTTTGGACTGGCGCGTGGCTTCGGCCAAATCCACCACGGGCATTGGAATGTCGGCATCCGGCCCGCTGCCCACTGTCAGGCCGCAGTGGCGCTGCACCTCGGGCGGCATGAGCCAAGGCTCGAACAACCAGGTGTCGGGCACACGGCGCATGTGGGGCAACCAGCGGCGCACAAAAATGCCTTTGGGGTCGTGGTCTTGCGCTTGTTTGATGGGGTTGTACACCCGCGTGGTGTTGATGCCGGTGGTGCCCGACTGCATTTGCAACTGGCTCCAGTGGATGCCGGGTTCGTAATCTAAAAATTGCGTGGCCAGCCAATGGCCCACCGGCCGCCAGTCGAGCCACAGCGGGTAGGCCGCCACCGACACCAGCATGGCCCGCATGCGGAAGTTCAGCCAGCCGGTTTGGTAGAGCATGACCACGCAAGCGTCCACCATGGGCCAACCGGTGCGGGCCGAGGTCAGGGCGGCAAAGTGGGCGTCGTTCCAGCCGTCTTCACGCAGGCCGTCGTAACCCCGGTGCATGTTGCGCCATTCAATCTCGGGCTCACTTTCGAGTTTTTGAATGAAGTGGCAATGCCAGTACAAGCGGCTGATGAAACCGATCAGGCCGGCCCGGTGTCTGCCCGCTTGTGGGGGCAGAGTCTCAAGTGTGGCGCGGGTGCTTTGCACCACCTCGCGCAGGCTGATGCAGCCATAGGCCAGGTAGGCTGACAAGCGCGAACAAGCCGTCGGCGAAGACAAGGGGGATGAGATGCCGCCGCGGTAGCTCAGCGCACGAACGTCCAAAAAACTCTGCAAGGTCTCTAGGCCCCATCTGCGGCCACCGCGCTGGCGATCTGGCGGGTTGTGCTGCAAGCCGGGCGGCGGTGTCATGGCTTCGATGCCGTGAGTGGTGGTGGGATGAAAAAAGTGCAGGTCGTGCAGCACGGCTTGCGGAGCGGCCATGTGCGTTTCCCAGCGGGCTTGCCAGCTGTTGCGACTTTTCAGACGCCGCACCACGCCAAACTGCGCAAACTCCCTCCAGCCCACCCCCTCGCTGCGGCACCACGCGGCCACTTGCAGGTCGCGCTCGTAGGTGAACGCATTGCCGGTTTCTTCGTGCGCCACCAGTTCAACAAACGGCGCTTGTGCGTGCAGCGTGGCCAGCACCTGCACCGCCGGTCCCACGCGCACCTGCAAGCTGCCGCCCAGTGCTTGCAAGTCGTGGTGCAGTTCGGTCAATGACTCGCGCACAAATTCAAAGTGCTGCAAAGCCGCATCGGGCTGGGCCCACAGATCTGGCTCGGCGATGTAAAGGCACAGCACCGGCCCTTGGCTTGCAGCGTGCACCAGTGGCGCATGGTCTTGCAGGCGCAGGTCGCGTTTGAACCAAACAACGCGGTAGCTCATGGCTGGCTTTTGCCTTTGGGTGGCACGGGCCCAAGCCCGCCGGGCCCCGGACCGTACCGCTGAGGGTCAATGTCGATGCACTGCAGCAAGGCCTGCGGTAAATCGGGCGCTTGCTGGCGCAGGTAGCGGCGCACAAATTGGGCGCTGTTCCAGGGCGCTGTCGATCCGCTCCACACGGCTTGGTCCTGCACGCGCCATTGGCCATTGTTCAGCTGCAAAACCACCAACGCGGGCTTGAGGGTTTCAAAAGTCACCTCGGCCACGCTCCAGTTGCCCTGTAGGCGCATTTGCAAACCCCTTGCGCTTTGCGAGTCGGGCAGGCTGTGCTGCTGAATGACGGTCAATACGGCTTGGGCGGTGGGGCTGTCCAGTGGCAGCGGGGCAAAGGCGCGGCAATCGCGGCGCCATAAGAGTGCTTGTTCGGCTGCCCATCCCTGCACATCAAAGCGCTGTCCGCTGAGGTTTAACAAGCGGCGACCGTCTAGGTGTTCCCAGTCCACATGGCTGTCGATCACCACCGCAGTGGTGAGAAAAACCAAAACGGCGGCCACATGGCGTTTCATGTCGGCAAGCCTTTGCCAAAGGGTGTGAGCCTTCCAATTGGCTTGAATTTATGTAGTAATAAATGCAACATTTTCCGTAAATGAAAAGTTATTTGGAAATTATTAGTTGTTTTGTGACTGTATGGTCATAGAATATCTCATCGTTAACGGAGAAGACCATGATCCAGAAGAAAACCGTCAAAGCCCTTGACATCGCTGTGTTCATCACGTCCCGTTCAGTGGTCAAGCCCGTGACCACGGAGGAGATCGCCAATGGGTTGTCTTTGTCTTCTTCTTACACCGAATCTATCCTCAAAGAGCTGCGCGAAGCCGGCCTGATCCGCGCTCACCGTGGTCCGGGCGGTGGCTACCAAATTCGTGGCAACCCTGAAGACATCAGCCTGTGGGATGTGGTGAAGCACTTTGAAGAGGTGCACAGTTTTGAAAAACTGTACCCAGATGCCAACCACCCCATGAAAGCGCTCGAGACAGGCATCCAGGACAACATGCAGGCCTTACTGCAGGCACAAACATTGTCCGATGTGGCGGTTCCGTTCATGCCCCGTGATGCGCGTGTGACTTCCATGATGGGCCAGTTCCGTTTGAAGCCGCTGCCGCCACCGGTCATGCCCCGAGCACCGAACTCCGTATTTCAGCTCAGCATGATGATGTGAGCCAAGCCGATTTCAGTTCGGTACCCAAGCAAACTCGCGCAGTTGCTCCAAGGTCACATATTCAAGCGCTTTGTGGTGCGTGCTTTCTAAAATCACGTGGGGTGCAACGCCCGCTTGAAAAGCTTCAAGCCAGCGCATAGCGCACAGACACCACCTGTCTCCAGCCTTCAAGCCAGCAAAGCGGTGTTCAGGTCGAGGCGTCATCAAATCATTGCCGCGCGAGCGCGAGTAATTTAAAAAATCTTGGGTCACTTTGGCGCAGACCACGTGCGTACCCACATCTTCATCGCTGGTGTTGCAGCAACCGTCCCTGTAATACCCCGTGAGTGGGTCATAAGAGCAGGGGATCAATTCGCCACCGAGAACGTTCAAGCCGGAGCGAGTCATGTGAATCCAAGACAAGTGGTTAAAGGGATGGGTATTGTGTGATCCTTCGCAGGGGCTGTCTTCTATGCGCCAAATACGACTTCTGTGCCAAGGGTTTCTGGCATCATGATTGACGATTTGGATCGGCAGTGCACGGCGTGTGCACCTCCGAATGGCTCTATTTTTCAAAAGAAAGTGCCGCATGAAAGCAGCTTGGTACAGCGCCAACGGTGAAGCGCAAAACGTGATGCAGGTGGGCGAGTTGCCCACGCCCAGCCCGCAAGCCGGAGAGGTTTTGGTGCGTTTGGCCACTTCGGGTGTGAACCCCTCGGACGTCAAGTCACGCCGAGCCCGGCCCTTGTCAGACCCCTTGATCGTGCCGCACAGCGACGGCGCGGGTGTGATTGAAGCTGTGGGTTCAGGTGTACCGACTGCCCGCGTGGGTGAGCGGGTCTGGGTGTGGAACGGCCAGTGGCAACGTCCCTTGGGAACTTGCGCTCAATACATGGCTTTGCCTTCTGAGCAAGCGGTGCTCTTGCCCGAGGGCACAGACTTTGCGGCCGGAGCCTGCATGGGCATTCCAGGCTTGACGGCGGTGCAGTCAGTGATCTTGGCCGAGCGCATGGCGGGCGATTTGCAGGGGCAAACCGTCTTGGTCACCGGGGCGTCATCGGCGGTGGGCCACTACATCACGCAAATGGTGACCCTGGCCGGTGGGCGCGTGATTGGCACTGTGGGGTCTGAAGCCAAGGCCGCACATGCCTACGCTGCTGGCATGAAAGAAGCTATTTTTTACAAGACCGAATCGGTGCCCGAGCGAGTCAAGGCCCTCACACAAGGGCGTGGTGCCGATGTGATCATCGACATGGATTTTTCGACCACTGCACGCTGGGCTGCTGACGGCGCTTTGACGGCGCACGGCCAGGTGATTGGCTATGGCTCCAATGCTTTAGAAGTGCTGTTGCCTTTTCGCCCATGGCTGTTCCAGTCCATGGGGGTCAAGTTTTTCTTGGTGTACGACTTGACCCCAGCCGATCGCCTAGGGGCTCTGGCGCGTTTGTCTCAGATGTTGGTCAAGGATCAACTGCGGCACAGCATCGGCCAACGCTTTACGATGGACCAAGTGGCCGAGGCGCACCGCACGGTCGAGGCAGGGCAGGTGGTGGGCAACGTGGTGATCGATGTGTGAGCCGGGCCACTGGCCACACCTGCGTGTGCTGGCCAGAGGCGTTGAGGTTTGCCGTTATGCTTGAAGGGCTTTAAAGGCACCTTGTTGTTGCGTTGGTTTTTTTGATCGTTCATGGCTACTTCTCCCAAATCGCTTTCGGGCCTGTTCCCTTTTCTCAAGCCTTACCGCGTGGCCTTGGGCGTGGCAGCCTTGTTTCTCTTGTTGGCTGCAGGCACCACGCTGGCCTTCCCCTGGGTCTTGCGCCAGTTGATTGACCAAGGCTTGGCCAGTGGCGCACCGGCCGAACAGCTGTCGGGCAATTTTTTACAGTTGTTTGGCGTGGCAGCGGCTTTGGCTGTGTTTTCCGCGGGGCGTTATTACACCGTGAGCTGGCTGGGTGAGCGCATCACCGCTGATCTACGTAACGCGGTGTATGGCCATGTCCTGAAACAAAGCCCCGCTTTCTTTGAAACCACACAATCTGGTGAGGTGCTTTCGCGCCTCACCAACGACACCACCTTGGTGCAAACCGTGGTGGGCTCTTCGTTCTCGATGGGCCTTCGCAACTTGGTCATGGGTGCTGGTGCGCTGATCATGCTGGTGTGGACCAACCCGTTGCTGATGCTGCAGGTGGTGGCTGTGCTGGTGGCGGTGATTTTTCCCAGCGTTTATTTGGGCCGGCGCGTGCGGCGCCTGTCGCGCACCAACCAAGACCGGGTGGCCGATTCGAGTGCCATCGCGTCCGAAGTGCTCAACGCCATCAGCGTGGTGCAAAGCTACACCGCCGAAGGCCGCGAAACCCGCCGTTTCATTGACTCTACTTTGCGCGCTCTGAGCTCCGCTTTGGGCCGCATCCGCGCACGCGCGGTGCTGGTGGGTTTCATCATCATGGCCTCCAGTGCCGTGTTGCTTTGGGGCTTGTACATGGGCACACTGGCCGTGCGCGCGGGCACCAGTACCGCTGGCCAGCTGGGAGAGACGGTGTTTTATGTCATCTTGTTGGCCAGTGCCTTTGCGGTTTTGGGCGAGGTGTACGGGGACATGCTGCGTGCAGCCGGTGCCACTGAGCGCCTGATGGAGTTGCTGCACACCGAGTCGAATCTGAAAATCGCGGCCCAGCCGCAACAAGCGCCCTGGCCGCAAGGCGGCTCTGCCTTGCAGCTGGAGTCGGTCCGCTTTCATTACCCCTCGCGGCCCGACACTTGGGCGCTGGACCAGTTGACCGGCCAAATCCACCCTGGACAGACCGTGGCCGTGGTGGGCCCAAGCGGCGCGGGCAAAACCACTTTGTTCGATTTGCTGATGCGCTTTCATGATCCGCAATCGGGCCTCATCGTGCTCGATGATGTGCCAATCGATCAAATGGATTTGCATGCGCTGCGCGAGCGCATGGCCATCGTGCCGCAGGAACCCGTGATCTTTTCGGGCACCGTGATCGAGAACATCCGCTACGGCAGACCCGACGCCAGTCTCGAAGACGTCCACGCTGCCGCCGAAGCCGCTTATGCGCAAGAGTTCATCCGCGAGCTGCCCGAGGGCTTTGACACCTATCTGGGTGACCGGGGTGTGCGCCTGTCGGGCGGTCAGCGCCAGCGCATCGCGATTGCGCGGGCGATCCTGAAAAATCCACCGCTTTTGTTGCTGGACGAAGCCACCAGCGCTTTGGATGCGCAAAGCGAAAAAATGGTGCAAGCCGCCCTCGACAAAGCCATGGTGGGCCGCACCACCTTGGTCATTGCCCACCGCCTGGCCACGGTGCAACGTGCTGATGTGATCTGGGTGCTGGAGCGCGGCCGCTTGATGGAGCAGGGCACACACGCCCAGCTGCAAGCCAAAGGCGGCCTCTACGCCAGCCTGGCAGCCCTGCAGTTCAGCCCTTTGTAAGCGCCCATCTCGCGGGCGATGGGCGTGGCACACGCCCCGAAATCTTCAGGTACTTGCGCTTGACTCACGACTTTTTGTCTGTGGGGTCGGTTGCTTGCTGGACAGCCGCTTCCTGATCCAGTGCATCACGCCCTTCTTGGGCCGCTTTTTCCCGCGCCCGTTGTTGACGTGTTTGTTCTTGCGCCTTGCGAACATCGTGCATTTGCCAAAAAGCGAACACGAACACCAAGCCAAAAATCCCCAATTCCAACCAGATTCCCATGGCGTTGCCTCCAATTGTGGGTGTGTCAATAAAGGTTGACAGCTTCAATTATCAGGTTATATTGACACTCATGCCCGTCAGGTTAAGTTGACAGGGTTTTCTGTCGGAGGTCCCATGAGTCTGTTGACACGCGCTGAACAAGCCCTGAACACGCATTTTGAGCTGGCCGCCGGTGTGGGCGCTCCGCCTCGGCTGGTGGCGGCCATGCGGCATGCGGTCTTTTCGGGTGGGGCCCGCATCCGCCCGCAGCTGTGCATGGCTGTGGCCACCGCTTGCGGCGACAACGCGCCCCAACTCACCAATGCCGCCGCGGTGGCCTTGGAGTTGATGCACTGCGCTTCTTTGGTGCACGACGACATGCCGGCTTTCGACAACGCCGACACGCGCCGCGGCCGCCCCACGGTGCACAAGGCCTTCAGCGAGCCGCTGGCCTTGTTGGCTGGTGATGGCCTGATCGTCATGGCCTACCGTGTTTTGTTGCAAGCCGGTGTACCCCACTCTGATCGATTGATTCGATTGATGGACAACATGACCACCGGTGTGGGTTTGCCGCACGGTATCGTCGCCGGGCAAGCTTGGGAGTGTGAAACCAGCGCCGATCTGGGCCAATACCAACGCGCCAAGACGGGGGCTTTGTTTGTGTCGGCCACCTGTGCAGGGGCCCTGAGTTGCGGTGCAGAGCCCGAGCCATGGGCGCATTTGGGCAATTACTTGGGTGAGGCCTACCAAGTGGCCGATGACATCCGTGATGTGATCGCCGATGCCGCGACCTTGGGCAAGCCTTCAGGCCAAGATGCGCTGCATGCCCGCCCCAGTTCAGCGCAGGCGCTGGGGTTGGAAGGGGCCATTGCCCACTTTGACCTCCTGATTGACCAAGCCGCTTCTTCGATTCCACCTTGCTCATGCCGTGACATGTTGCGCCAGTTGGTGCAGGTCGAAGCCGAGCGTTTGGTGCCCAAAGCCCTGTGCGACGGTTATTTCAAGTCCCATCCTGAGGTGGCCACGCGCCGCGACAGTGCCCCGCATTGAGCGCTCAGACCGAAAAAAGCCAAGGAACCCCCATGTCCCAACCGCTGGATCTGGCCGCCCTGCAGGCCCCTTCTTCTGCCACCTCTTTCAAAGATGCGTGGCAAGCTCGTTTGGAGCGCTGGTATGCGCACCCCGGTTTGTACCGCTGGTCGCTGGGCAACCCCTTCACGCGTTGGTTGACGCAACGGCGCACCCGCAAGTTGTTCGATTTGATGGCGGGCTTTGTGCATAGCCAAGTGTTGCTCGGTTGTGTGCGCTTGGACCTGTTTCGCACTTTGCACCAAGCCCCGGCCCAATTGACCGATTTGGCGCAGCGCACGGGCTTGGCGCCAGCGGTGTTGCAGCGACTGTTGCTGTCGGCCGTGGCACTGGGTTTGTTGGAGCACCGCAGCCAAGGTCGTTTTGGGTTGGGGCCGCTGGGCGTGCCTTTGGCGCAGCACGACGGCATTGCCCAAATGATCGAGCACAACCATTTGCTCTACCAAGACATGCAAGACCCTTTGCAGTTTTTGAGCAACGCCTGGAGCGGTGGCATGGCCGAGTACTGGCCTTACGCCCACGAAAAACCTGCTGTCGCCATGCCTGCGTCGGAAGTGGACAAGTTCACCCGCTACTCGCATCTCATGGCTGCTTCGCAAGGCTTTGTGGTGCAAGAGATCTTGTCGTCGTACTTCTTTGACGAGCACCGCTGCGTCCTCGATGTGGGGGCGGGCAAGGGTCGCTTTGTCAGCGAGTTGGCGGCCCACGCACCTCACCTGACTTTCAAGATGTTTGACTTGCCCCCTGTGTTGGCTCTGGCACGTGAAGGCCTGCAAGCCAAAGGTCTGAGCGAGCGCGTGGTCTTGCACCCCGGCAGTTTTCTGGACGACCCCTTGCCCGAAGGGGCCGATCTGATCACTCTGGTGCGTGTGGCGCACGACCATCCCGATGCAGTGGTCAAGCAAATTTTGCAAAAAGCCTTTGCGGCTTTGCCTTTGGGTGGGGTCTTGCTGTTGGCCGAACCCATGGCGCAGCCCGAAGAAGAAGCCGGGCAGCCCGAGGCATCGGTCGATGCCTATTTCCACTTTTACCTGTTGGCCATGGGGGCAGGGCGCCTGCGCACCCCCCAGGAGCTGCAAGCCATGATGGAAGAGGCTGGTTTCACCCATGTTGAGCAGGTGCCCAACGCCATGCCCATCCATGCGCGCATCCTTGTGGGGCGTAAATCTCAGTGTTTACCCTTAATTCATCAAAATAGTGTCAGTTAACATTGACATGTGTTGATGTAAAGCAAAAAATACAACCATGAAATCCCAAGCCGTCGTTTTCAACAGCCCAAGGCATTTGTCTCTGCAAGCGCTCGAATTGCCCGAATTACAAACTGGCCAGCTCGAAGTGGCGGTTGAGTTCAGCGGCATCAGCACCGGCACCGAGCGCATGCTCTGGGACGGCAGCATGCCTCCCTTTCCGGGCATGGGTTACCCCTTGGTGCCCGGCTACGAGACCGTGGGTCGGGTGGTGCGCAGCGCCAGTGACACGGGCATCCAAGCGGGTCAGCGCGTGTTTGTGCCAGGCGCCAATTGCTTCTCTGGGGTCAAGAGCCTGTTCGGTGGTGCCGCTTCGCATTTGATGGTCACCGAGCAAAAAGTAGTGCCGGTGGCAGAGCATCTGGGTGCCCAAGCCGTGCTGCTGGCCTTGGCAGCCACTGCTTACCATGCGGTCTCAGGTGGCGGCAAGCAAGAGCCTTTTGCCGCCCCTGAACTGATCATTGGCCACGGTGTCATGGGCCGTTTGTTAGCGCGCCTCACGGTGGCGGCTGGTTTGCCGGCCCCCACGGTGTGGGAAACCCAGACCGACCGATTTACCGGAGCCGAGGGTTACACCGTCATGCAGCCGCAAGACGACCCACGCCGTGACTACAACACCATTTATGACGTGAGCGGCGACGGTAGCCTGCTCGACAGCCTGATCCAGCGTCTGCGCCCCGGTGGCGAGTTGGTGTTGGCAGGTTTTTACAAACAAGATTTGAAATTTGCTTACGCCCCGGCCTTCATGCGCGAAGCGCGCATGCGCATCGCCGCCGAGTGGAAGCGCCCCGACCTGTTGGCCGTCAACGAACTGGTGCACACCGGTCGTTTGTCGCTCGACGGTTTGATCACCCACACCCAGCCATCGACACAAGCTGGTTCCGCCTACGAGACCGCCTTCGGAGATGCGAGCTGTCTCAAGATGATCCTTGATTGGAGTGCCACAGCATGACTACCGACACCACTGTTCAGCCCATTAAATTTGTTGAAGTGTTGCGCCGCGAGGCCGACGTCGAACCCGACGCCGTCAGCACTTCCGAAGTGACCAAAGAAACCCAAATCATTGCCATTTATGGCAAAGGCGGCATTGGCAAAAGCTTCACGCTGGCCAACCTGTCGTACATGATGGCCCAGCAAGGTAAAAAAGTGCTGCTGATCGGTTGTGACCCCAAGAGCGACACCACCAGCTTGCTGTTTGGTGGCAAGGCTTGCCCCACCATCATCGAGACCTCCTCGCGTCTCAAGCTCTCTGGACAGGCTGTGAGCATTGGCGACGTCTGCTTCAAGCGCGATGGCGTGTTTGCCATGGAACTCGGTGGTCCGGAAGTTGGCCGCGGATGCGGCGGACGCGGCATCATCCACGGCTTCGAAACGCTCGAAAAACTCGGTTTCCACGACTGGGGTTTTGACTACGTGTTGCTCGATTTTCTGGGCGATGTGGTCTGCGGCGGCTTTGGCCTGCCCATTGCCCGCGACATGTGCCAAAAGGTCATCGTGGTGGCCAGCAACGACTTGCAGTCGCTGTATGTGGCCAACAACGTGTGCTCGGCGGTGGAATATTTCCGCAAGTTGGGCGGCAACGTGGGCGTGGCCGGCATGGTCATCAACAAAGACGATGGCACCGGCGAAGCCCAGGCCTTTGCCAACCATGCCGGTATCCCTGTGCTGGCGGCCATTCCGGCCAACGAAGACATCCGCCGCAAGAGCGCCAGCTACGAAATCATCGGCCGCCCGGATGGCGAATGGGGTCCGCTGTTTGCCGAGTTGGCCAAGAACGTGGCCGAAGCCCCGCCCATGCGTCCAAAACCTCAAACACAAGACCAGTTGCTGGGTCTGTTCAGTGCCGATGTGGTGGGCCGCAATGTGGTGCTCGAGCCTGCCACCGTGTTCGACATGGTGGGCAAGCACGAAGACATCAAGCCTTCGCTCGAAGTCGTCTATGACGCGGCTTGAGACTTGATGCACCCCACATGCTGAAAACCCAGGACACGGCCATGACACGCACCATCCCGATTCACCCCAGCCCATCAGCGGCTGTGAACCCTGCGAGCCTGCAAGGTGATGGCATGGGTTGCCACGCCGGGACCGATGCCATGGTGGCTGCGGCCAAAGAGGCGGGCAAGTCAGAGGTGCTGGACCAATATGCCCGCGATTACCCGCGTCAGCCCGATGCCGGTCCGCACGACCAGCCGCAAAGCATGTGCCCGGCTTTTGGTTCGCTGCGTGTCGGTTTGCGCATGAAGCGCACCGCCACGATTCTTTCGGGTTCAGCCTGCTGCGTGTACGGACTCACGTTCACATCGCATTTTTACGGTGCGCGCCGCAGCGTCGGGTATGTGCCCTTCAACTCCGAATCGCTGGTCACAGGCAAGCTGTTTGAAGACATCCGCGAAGCGGTGCACGCCGAGGCCGATCCGAAGCAGGTCGACACGGTCATCATCATCAACCTCTGTGTGCCCACGGCCAGTGGCGTGCCGTTGCAGTTGTTGCCCAAAGAGATCAATGGTGTGCGCATCATCGGCATTGACGTGCCTGGTTTTGGTGTGCCCACCCATGCCGAAGCCAAAGATGTCTTGGCAGGTGCGATGTTGAAATACGCCCGTGAGGAAATCATGAGCGGCCCAGTGGCCGCGCCGCGTGCTGGGCGTGGTGACTTGCCCACGGTGGCCTTGCTGGGCGAGATGTTTCCGGCCGATCCGGTCATCATCGGCCAGATGTTGGCCCCCATGGGTTTGGCCGCGGGTCCGGTGGTGCCCACCCGCGAGTGGCGCGAGCTGTACGCCGCACTCGACTGCTCGGTGGCCGCTGCCATCCACCCTTTTTACACCGCCAGCGTGCGCGAATTCAAAGCCGCAGGTCGCCCTGTGGTGGGTTCGGCCCCAGTGGGCTTGGAGGGTACGCAAGAATGGTTGCAAAACATCGGGAGAGCCGCTGGCATCGCGCAGTCGCAGATCGATGTGGCCCGCAACCAAGTGCTGACACAAATGCGCGGCCTCTTGATGCAAAAACCGATCAATGGCCGCATCACCCTGAGCGGCTATGAAGGCTCAGAGTTGTTGGTCGGCCGTTTGCTCATCGAATGCGGCGCTGACCTCAGATACGTGGGCTCGGCTTGCCCTGCTACCGAGTGGAATGCGCAAGACATCGCCTGGCTGCAAGCCAAAGGTGTGCAGGTGCAAATGCGCGCCTCGCTGGAGCAAGACCTGAACGCCATGTACGAATACCGGCCGGATCTGGCCATTGGCACCACCCCGGTGGTGCAGATCGCCAAGCAAAACAGTGTGCCTTCGCTGTACTTCACCAACTTGATCTCTGCGCGTCCATTGATGGGTGTCGCCGGTGCTGGTTCGCTGGTTCAAGTGGTGCAGGCGGCCATGGGCAACCAAGCCCGCTTTGACGCCATGAAGGATTTCTTTGGCGATGTGGGCGCAGGACATGCTGCAGGCGTGTGGGAGTCGGTGCCCAAAGACCGTCCTGAGTTCAAGGCCGAGACCCGTCGCCAAATAGAAAAGCTCTTGAAAAAGCGCAAAGCCGAGGAGATGGGCTCATGAACCAAGTGTCTCCACCGCCCAGCACTGTGGCCAAGCCCAAGTCGCCACTCATCCTTGACCACGACCGCGCAGGCGGTTACTGGGGTGCGGTGTATGTCTTCACCGCCATCAAGGGTTTGCAAGTGGTGATTGACGGCCCGGTAGGTTGCGAAAACTTGCCTGTGACTTCGGTGCTGCATTACACCGATGCCTTGCCCCCGCATGAATTGCCGATTGTGGTGACCGGCCTGGCCGAAGAGCAACTCGGTCGTGAAGGCACCGAAGGCGCCATGAAGCGCGCCCACGCCACCCTTGATCCCGAACTGCCCGCTGTGGTGGTGACCGGTTCGATCGCCGAGATGATCGGTGGCGGCGTGACGCCCGAAGGCACCAACATCGCACGCTTTTTGCCGCGCACCATCGACGAAGACCAGTGGCAATGCGCTAATCGCGCCATGTACTGGCTGTGGAGCGAGTACGGCCTGCGCAAAGTGCCGGCTCGCAAGCCCTTTGAAGAACGCCCTGAAGGCGAAAAGCCCAGAGTCAACATCATTGGCCCTTGCTACGGCACTTTCAACAGTGCCAGTGACTTGGCTGAAATCCGCCGCTTGGTGCAAGGCATCGGCGCTGAGGTCAACATGGTCTTCCCGCTGGGCAGCCACCTGGCCGATGTATCGCGCTTGGTCGAGGCTGACGTGAACATTTGCATGTACCGCGAATTCGGCCGCATGCTCTGCGAGGCGCTGGAGCGACCCTATTTGCAAGCACCCATCGGTTTGCACAGCACCACGCATTTTTTGCGCAAGCTGGGCGAGTTGCTGCACCTGGACCCCGAGCCCTTCATTGAGCGCGAAAAGCACACCACCTTGAAGCCCATGTGGGACCTGTGGCGCTCTGTCACGCAAGACTTCTTTGCCACCGCCAGCTTCGCTGTGGTGGCGGGCGAGACCTATTCGCGAGGCCTGAAAAACTTCCTCGAAACCGAAATGGGCTTGCCCTGCCGCTTCAGTATTTCTCGCACCGCTGGTAACAAAACCGACAACGCTGCTGTGCGCGAACTGGTCAAAACCCAAACGCCCTTGATCATGTTTGGCAGCTACAACGAACGCATGTACTTGAGTGAAATCTCGGGCGGCAGTCCGATGCGAGCTGCTTTCATTCCCGCATCGTTTCCCGGCGCCATCATCCGCCGCCACACCGGCACGCCCTTCATGGGTTACAGCGGTGCGAGCTACCTGATCCAAGAGGTGTGCAACGCCTTGTTCGATGCCTTGTTCCACATCCTGCCTTTGGGCACCGACATGGACAAAGTCGAGGCGACGCAAGCGCGAGGCGTGGTGGCCCCCAACGCCAGTTGGCAAGACCAGGCCCAGCAGCGTTTGCGTGATGTGGTGCAAAGCCAGCCGGTGCTGGTGCAGATTTCTGCGGCCAAGCGTTTGCGCGATCAAGCCGAGCAACTCTCGCAGGCACAAGGCCAAAACGAGGTGACCGAAGCCCATGTGAACGCGGCCAGCCGCGAGCTGGGTTTGGGGGTGGCGGCATGAGCTACACCCGGAACAACACAACAGCAGGGGCCGACATGTTCGGTGCCTTGACCAGGATGTCGTGGCCTTTGGCTGCGGATGCCCATCTGCGCGGGCTGTGCGCACCCCGGGTCGCAAGGCCTTGTTAACAGGAGCAAAAAATGTCAACAAAGACATCTATATCCGGACTGACCGATGAGGAAGCCCAGGAGTTCCACCACTACTGGATGCAGGGCACAGTGGGCTTTACAGCAGTTGCTGTGCTGGCACACATCCTGGTCTGGGCGTGGCGTCCCTGGTTCTGATTCAGAGCCTGATTTTTCAACCATAGATTGACGGAGTCACTGTCATGCAAAACACGAGCCACCTCAATGAGACCCATTCGCGTGCGGATGAGTCTCCTGCGTACTGGTCCATTTTCCTCATCGGATTCGGATGTCTGTTCGTGGTCGTCGTACTGGCCAAACTGGTCGGCGTTCACTGGCGAGATCTGTTGCCTGGTGCAGAAGATGCCAAGAGCATGAGTCAAGGCGTGCGAGCTGCTGTGTACACCTTCATGTCCCACATCATTTAGGAGATTCACCATGTGGAGAATTTGGCGACTTTACGACCCTTTGCGTGCCATGGTGCTGCAGGGTATTTTCTTGTTTGGCCTGGCCGCGATGATTCACCTCATCTTGCTCAGTACCAACAAATTCAACTGGCTCGACGGCGCGAAAAAACCCGTAGCAGCATCGGCGCAAAACTCGCCGCTGCCCGCTGCTGTGGCTTCGCTCCCAGCGCCCAAGTCCTGATCCAGGACTTGCCGTCCAGGTGCTGTCATTGAACTCCGCTCAATGCAGCACCTGTTCATCCACTGAAGGCAGGAGGACCCAACCATGGCCATGCTGAATTTTGAGAAAAAGTACCGTGTTCGCGGTGGTACCCTGCTGGGTGGTGATTTGTTCGACTTTTGGGTCGGCCCGTTTTACGTCGGTTTTTTCGGCGTCACAACCTTGTTCTTTTCGTTCCTGGGCACGGCGCTCATTTTGTGGGGAGCCTCACAAGGCCCGACCTGGAACCTTTGGCAAATCAGCATCGCACCGCCTGATTTGTCGTATGGCCTGCGCTTTGCACCCCTGATGGAAGGCGGCCTGTGGCAGCTCATCACGGTCTGTGCACTGGGCGCTTTTGGCTCTTGGATGATGCGAGAGGTCGAAATCTGCCGCAAGCTGGGCATGGGCTTTCATGTGCCTGTGGCTTTTGGTGTGGCGATCTCCGCGTATTTCACCTTGGTGGTGATTCGTCCCGTGCTGATGGGTGCGTGGGGCCACGGTTTTCCATATGGCATTTACAGCCACCTCGACTGGGTCTCCAACGTGGGCTACCAGTACCTGCACTTTCATTACAACCCAGCGCACATGATTGCGGTGAGTTTCTTCTTTGCCAGCGTGTTTGCTTTGTCCTTGCACGGCGGTCTGATCCTGTCATCCACCAACCCGGCGCCGGGCACCGTGGTCAAAACACCTGAGCACGAGGACACGTTCTTCCGCGACATCATCGGCTACTCGATTGGCACCTTGGGCATCCACCGTTTGGGTTTGTTCTTGGCCTTGGCTGCCGTGCTGTTCAGCGCCCTTTGCATCGTGCTCAGTGGTCCGTTCTGGAGCCGTGGTTGGCCCGAGTGGTGGAGCTGGTGGCTGAACATGCCGATCTGGTCCCAGTGGCCCGTCTGAGACGGTCTGAACGCACACAGCCCGAATCCAAAGAATTGAGGAGTTAAGCAAATGGCCGACTATCAAAACCTGTTCACCACGGTACAAGCCGTGGGTCCGGTGCACCAAGGGGTGCCACTCGGACACGGCAACAGCCCACGGACGGGGCAACCCCTGATCAACTACTGGGTGGGCAAGCTGGGCAATGCGCAGCTGGGTCCTATTTATCTGGGTGGTTTGGGTTTGATCTCGCTGATCTTGGGGTTGATCGCCTTTACCCTGATTGGCATGAACATGCTGGCTTCGGTCAACTACGATCCGATCCAGTTTGTGCGTCAGCTGTTCTGGTTGTCACTCGAGCCGCCTGCTCCCAGTTACGGCTTGAGCATGCCGCCCCTTAACCAAGGTGGCTGGTTCCTGATAGTGGGCCTGTTTCTCACAGCATCGGTGTTGTTCTGGTGGGCCCGCACTTACCGCCGTGCGGTGGAGTTGGGCATGGGCACGCACATCGCTTGGGCCTTCGCTGCAGCCATTTGGTTGTTCCTGGTGCTGGGCCTGTTCCGCCCCATCTTGATGGGTTCATGGGGCGAGGCTGTGCCCTACGGTATCTTCTCCCACCTCGATTGGACAGCGGCTTTCTCACTGCGCTACGGCAACTTGTTCTACAACCCGTTCCATGCCTTGTCCATCGTGTTCTTGTATGGCTCGGCCCTGTTGTTCGCCATGCACGGTGCCACCATTTTGGCGGTGACCCGCTTTGGCGGCGAGCGCGAAATCGAGCAGATCACCGACCGCGGCACGGCTTCTGAGCGCGCCGCTCTGTTCTGGCGCTGGACCATGGGCTTCAACGCCACGATGGAATCGATCCACCGTTGGGCTTGGTGGTTTGCAGTCCTGTGTCCCATCACAGGCGGTATCGGCATCTTGCTGACCGGCACGGTGGTGGACAACTGGTACCTGTGGGCCATCAAGCACGGTGTGGCACCACCTTACCCCGAAATTTTCCCAGGGATGGTTGACCCTGCGCTGAGCACTGGAGCCAAGCCATGAACATGACTATTTCCTTCTCTTCTGGCTGGACCGGCCGCATGGTCAAAGCTTTGGGACTGACACTGGCGGGTTTGGTGCTGGCCGGCTGTGAGCGCCCGATTCCCGAAAGCGTACAAAGCGGCTACCGGGGCACCGGTATGGCGCAGGTCTACAACCCTCGCCTGCTCGAAGTCAAAACCGAGCTCAACCAACCGCCAGCGGTCATCCCGTCACCTGGATCCGAAGGCCCCAAGGCTTCGCAGGCTTACAAAAACGTCAAGGTGCTGGGCAACTTGAGCGTGGGCGAGTTCAACCGGCTGATGGTCTCGATGACCAACTGGGTGGCTCCTAAAGAGGGTTGTGCCTATTGCCACGCCTTGCCTAACTTTGAAGATGACAGCAAGTACACCAAGGTGGTGGCACGTCGGATGGTCGAGATGACGCAACACATCAACTCGGATTGGCAGCCGCACGTTGCACAAACAGGGGTGACTTGCTACACCTGCCACCGCGGCGAGCCGGTCCCAAGTGCCATCTGGTTCAAAGCCAACCACCAGCCTTACGGATCCAACTTCATGGGTGACAAGGCGGGCCAAAACGAGCCCTCTCCGGTGGTCAATTTGTCCTCTTTGCCCAACGACCCGTTCACACCATTTTTGCTGGGCAATGAAAACATCCGCCTCAATGGTCCCACTGCGCTGCCATCGGGCAACCGCCAGTCGATCAAGCAGGGCGAGTGGACCTATGGCTTGATGACCCACATGTCGACCGCCTTGGGTGTCAATTGCACGTATTGCCACAACACGCAATCGTTCCAAAACTGGGAAATCAGCCCCCCACAAAGGACGACGGCTTGGCATGGGATCCGCATGGCGCGCGATTTGAACCTGACTTACATGGAGCCTTTGACCGAGGTGTTCCCGGCGCACCGAAAGGGACCGTTGGGTGATGTGGCCAAGCTCAACTGCGCCACTTGCCACCAAGGCGCTTACAAACCGCTCAATGGTGCACCCATGGCCAAAGACTTCCCTGAGCTACTCAAGCCCGCTTTGGCCGCTGCCAAAGTGGCGGCCAAGTAGTCTCACCAGCGCCAAACCGGACACTTGTCATGGAAGCCAGCCCTACACTTCATGACCCGCTGTCCGGCGTGGTGGTGGTGCTGCTGGCCGACTTTTTGCGACAACACCAAGGTTGGGGTTGGTTGCGCCTGGTGGCTGGAGCGACGCCTTATAAAGATGTACCCGGCTTGACCATGGTCAAGGTCATGGGCAGCGGGCATGGCGGGGGCTTTAGCCTCAGGCCCAGCGCCACGCACCAAGGTCTGATCTGCAATTTCAGCCATCTCGATTTGGCGCTTCAATTTTTGGACAGTCCGGCCGTGCAGGCCTACCGCAGCCGCGCCCGCGAGTGTTGGACGGGCGTACTGTCGGTGCAGTCGGCCAGAGGCCATTGGGACAAGCAAGCCTGGCAAACCAGCAGCCCAGAATCTTTGGGCCAACATGCCGACAGACAAGAGGATGGGCGTGCACCTTTGGCGGTGCTGACACGGGCCAGCATTGTGCCCACCAAGGCCATGGCCTTTTGGCGTTATGCACCTGCGGCACAGGCCGATCTGTCAAAAGCCCCTGGCTGTCTTTTGGCCATGGGATTGGGCGAAGCGCCCTTGGTGCGTCAATGCACCTTCAGTTTGTGGCAAGACACCGCCAGCATGCTTCAGTACGCCCGGCAAGGTGCGCACCAAGTGGCCAGTGCCGCTGCTTACAAACACCAGTTTTTCTCGGAATCGCTTTTTGTTCGCATGCAGGTTTTGCAAATGGCCGGCGTTTGGTTGGGCCGCAGTTATGAACCTCAGGTGATCAAAGTACCTTTCGACGCACCATCTGCTGCGCTGGTGCCTGAGCTGGAGCCCAGCCATGTCTGAGCACCGTGTGGTCATCGTCGGTGCCGGAATGGGCGGTTTGTGCAGTGCCATTTCGTTGGCGTATCAAGGTTTGCATGTGACCGTGGTTGAAGCTTCTGATGCCCCCGGTGGCAAAGTGCACAGCCGGGAGGTCAATGGCGCACACATCGACAGCGGCCCCACAGTGTTCACCATGCGCTGGGTCTTGGATGACTTGTTGCGCAGCGTAGGCACCAGTGTCGAGTCTGAAATGCGCATTGCGCCTTTGAAGGTCTTGGCACGGCATTTTTGGCCCGATGGCAGCCAGCTCGATTTGTCGGCCAACGCTCACGAAAGCGAAGCGGCCATTGCCGCTTGGTCCAGTGGCGATGAAGCCCGCCGTTTTCGTGAATTTTGCAAAACCACGCGCCAGCTTTACGCCACACTGGAAGGCCCCATGATCCGCGCCCAGCGCCCCAGCATGGGCGGCTTCATGGGCGACTTGGGCTTGCGTGGTTTGGGTGTTCTGGCCCAACTCGGTCCCATGCGCAGCCTATGGCAGCAGTTGGGTCAACAATTTTCAGATCCGCGTTTGCGTCAATTGTTCGCCCGGTATGCCACCTACTGCGGCTCATCACCATGGCAGTCTCCCGCCACTTTGATGTTGATCGCGCAAGTTGAGATGGACGGGGTTTGGTCGGTGGATGGGGGAATGGTCGGTATGGCCCAAGCGCTGGCCCGTGTAGCCAAACGCCATGGTGCGATGTTCCGTTACCAAAGCACTTGCCAGCGCATCGAGCAGCGCCAAGGCAAGGTGAGTGGTGTGCACTTGCAATCGGGTGAATTTTTACCTGCAGACCGAGTGATTTTCAATGGCGATGCAGGCGCTTTGCGCCAAGGTTTATTGGGCGATGGTGTGCGCCGTGCAGTGCCCTCTGAAGCCCCGCCGCGCTCTTTGTCGGCGGTGACTTGGTCCATGCACACCCCCACCGAGGGCGTCACCCTTGACCGTCACAACGTCTTTTTTCAGAGCACTTACGCCAGCGAGTTTGAAGACATCTTTGAGCGCCAGCTTTTGCCGCAAAGCCCCACGGTGTATGTGTGCGCTCAAGACCGACCCGCTCAGTTGGCGCCCGGCTTGGCCGAGCGTATTTTTTGTTTGGTCAACGCCCCCGCCTGTGGTGATGGCAACGGCATCACTGAGGAGGCTATAGAGCAATGCCAAACCCACACTTTTCAGCATCTTCAGAAGCTGGGTCTGTCACTGCAGCCCACGCCGGCCAACAGCATCCGCACGACACCGCAAGATTTTCATCAGCGCTTTCCGGCGAGCGGGGGGGCGCTGTACGGGCAGGCGACGCACGGCTGGACCAGTATCTTCAGCAGACCTGGCTCCACCACGCCCCTACAGGGCCTGTATTTAGCGGGGGGCAGCGTGCATCCGGGGCCGGGCGTGCCGATGGCAGCCTTGTCCGGGCAACGGGCGGCCGAGGCCGTGATGGCGAGCCTCGTTTCGACCAGAACGTTCCAGACGGGGGCTACCTTTGGTGGTATGTCGACGCCATGAGTGACGACGGCCAACACGGCATCACCCTCATTGCTTTTGTGGGCAGTGTTTTCTCGCCTTACTACGCTTGGTCGCGTGGCCGAGGCCAAGCCAATCCAGACAACCATTGCGCGCTGAATGTGGCCATCTACAGCAAAGGTCAAGGCCGCTGGGCCATGACCGAGCGCGGTCAGCGCCACTGTTCGCGCACTGAGCGCCAGTTCAAGATTGGACCTAGCCAAATGAGCTGGGATGGCGATTGCTTGAACATTGACATCGACGAAGTGTGTGTGCCTATTCCGCGCCGCATTCGGGGCCGCATCAAGCTCTGGCCACAGCAGTTGTTTGGATATTCCACACCGCTTGATGTGAATGGTCGTCACCGTTGGGGTCCACTTGCGCCATCTTCGCGCATCGAGGTCAACCTCAATGCCCCTGACTTGAAGTGGCAAGGTCACGCTTACCTGGATTCCAACGAGGGCGATGAGCCTGTGGACCAAGGTTTTCATACCTGGGACTGGTCAAGGGCCCGCTCGCGCGACGGCAGCACGGTGGTGTTTTATGACATGCAAGCGCCAGACACCGAAGACCGCGTGTTGTCGCTGCGCTTCAGCCCCAAAGGCCAGGTGGAGCCGATGACCACGCCTGCGGTGCAGCGCTTGCCCAAAACCGGTTGGCGCATTGACCGTCGCATGCGCAGTTCGAAGCCTGTGCAGGTGCAAGAACAACTTGAAGACACGCCTTTTTATCAGCGTGCTTTGCTGCAATTTGATTACGCCGGTGAGCCTTTGCTCGCCTTTCACGAAACCCTGTCGGTGCCACGTTTGGTGTCACCGGTGGTTCAAGCCATGCTGCCCTTTCGCATGCCAAGGCGGGCTTGAGATGAACAACCTTGAACCTGATTTCAAGGCAACCCCATTCCTGGCCGTGGTGGCCAAGAATAGCCCTCGTGCGGGCCGTGCACGTCTTCTGCAAGGAGAAAACTATGTCTAATTCAGACAAAGTCTGGCCAACGGGACTGACCCAGGCCGAATCGGAAGAGATTCACCGCAATCTCATCCAGGGTACGCAGATTTTCGGCATGATTGCCGCATTTGCTCACCTGTTGGCCTATATTTATTCACCCTGGCTCAAGTAAAGGGGACACCTCATGATCTATTCGAAAATGTGGTTGGTGGTGAAACCTTCGGTTGGTATTCCAGTGTTCATTGCTGCGGTGGCGATTGCTTCCTTCAGCGTGCACTTGGCACTGACCTTGAACACCACCTGGGTGAAGGGCTTCCTCAATGGTGGCGCCAAAGTCGTTGCAACCGCTCCGGCGGATGCGGCGGTCAAGAAGTAACGGGCTTGTCCCGCCGAAAGGCCAGGCGCGCAAGCGCCTGGTCCTTCCTCTATGAACAAAACAAACACATCGTGGACGCAATCGCTGGCCAATTTGGGGCCACGTTTTTTGCCTTTTGCCGACGCTGCAAGTGAAGATTTGCCACTGTCGCGTTTGCTGCGTCTGTCTTTGTTTCAAATTTCTGTGGGCATGGCGATGGTCATGCTCGTGGGCACCCTCAATCGCGTGATGATTGTGGAACTCAAAGTCTCCGCCACGCTGGTGTCTTTCATGGTGGCGCTGCCCCTGCTCATTGCGCCGCTGCGCGCACTGATTGGTTTTCGCTCTGACAACCACCGCTCGCAGCTGGGTTGGCGTCGGGTGCCCTACATCTGGATGGGCAGCTTGCTGCAGTTTGGTGGGTTTTCTATCATGCCTTTTGCGTTGCTGGTCTTGGCCGGTGCTGGACAGTCCAGTCAGGCCCCGGCCTGGGTGGGGCAAGTGGGGGCTGCAGGCGCCTTCCTGTTGGTGGGCTTGGGCATGCACACTGTACAAACCGCAGGCCTGGCTTTGGCCACCGACTTGGCCCCCCCAGAGCGTCAACCCCAAGTGGTGGGCCTGATGTATGTGATGCAGTTGGTCGGTATGATCGGCAGCGCTTTGGCCTTGGGCTATTTGCTGCACGACTACAGCCCCGGCCAACTCATTCGGGTGGTGCAAGCCGTGGCAGTGACCACACTGGTTCTGAATGTGATCGCGCTTTGGAAGCAAGAACCGCGCAGCCGATTGCGCAAACCCGGAACACCCATCGAACACAGCTTTGCGCAAGCCTGGCAACTGTTTTGCCAAGGCCCCGACACCGTTCGGCGCTTGCTGGCGGTGGGCCTGGGCACCATGGCCTTCACCATGGAGGACGTGCTTCTTGAACCCTATGGTGGCGAGATTTTGCACATGAGCGTGTCCAGCACCACTTTGCTCTCGGCCACACTGGCCTTGGGGGGCTTGCTTGGTTTTGCTTGGGCCTCTCGGGTGCTGGGGCGGGGGGCTGACGCGTACCAAATGTCCGGATGGGGCGCCTGGATCGGCTTGCCGGCCTTTGCGGCGGTGATTGCTTCGGCGCCACTGGCTTCGCCAACGGTGTTTGTGTTGGGCATCTTTTTGATTGGCCTGGGCGGCGGTTTGTTTGCCCACGGCACCTTGACGGCCAGCATGCAGTTGGCCCCACCCAGTCAGGTCGGCTTGGCCATGGGCGCTTGGGGTGCGGTGCAAGGCACCGCAGCGGGTCTGGGCATGGCCTTGGGTGGAATTTTGCGGGACTCCGTCGCCCTGGTCAGCAGCCCGGTCATGGGTTACTCGGCGGTTTACCTGATCGAAATCTTGTTGCTTGCGCTGACCTTGTGGGCCATGGGACCTTTGATGCGCGCTGCGGTGCGGCCCAATGCCAACTCTGCATAATCACCAACTTCACAACCCCTCACCTCGACCCACAACCCTAGGACTTACCATGGAAATCAAACACATTCTCATCATCATGTTCGCGGTTTTCTGCCTGTTCATGCTGGCCAACTGGTTCAACCGCCCACGCAAGTGAACCTCTGGCAGCACGGTTTGCGCCCATGAAAAAAGCCACCGCGAGGTGGCTTTTTTGTCCGCAACTGATTTGATCAGTTGCGAGTGTCGCGGTAACCGCTGCCGTAACCTGTGGTGGGTTCTTTGGGCTTGGAGATGTTCACCACGATGGAGCGACCGCTGACCGACATGCCATTCAGGCCAGTGATGGCGGCTTGGGCTTCTTCGGCGCTGGACATTTCCACAAAGGCAAAACCTTTGGAGCGGCCGGTGTCGCGGTCCATCATGACTTTGGCCGACAGAACGCCGCCAAATTCAGAAAAGTTTTGACGCAAGCTGGCGTCGTCGATGGTATAGGGCAAGTTGCCCACGTAAATTTTGCTGCTCATGGTTGAGCCTTTCAGAGAGGTGGCGTGGCAGCTTCATAACGAAGCCGACATGCAGGAAAAAGCGGTTTCTTGGCGATGCCGAGATGCCGCAGGGAAAAGCGCCAGGGGCCTTGAGGCCTCAGCGCATTTGTTCCGGGTTGGGGCTGTTTTGCAGCCAGTCGCGCGTGGTGTCTAGGACGCCGCGCGCAGCATGTTGGGTGAAAGCACAAGCCGAGCGGTGCAGGGCTGGCGTCAGGTCCAGGCCTTGCAGAGCAGGACGGGCTTGGCGCAAAGCTGTGGCAGCTGTTGTTCGGCCAAGGCCGGTGCAAAAAGGGTGTGTCGAGGGCGAAGCGACTGGGGAGCCCGTGCGGGTGTTTATCGGAGAGATCAAAATCAATCGGGTCGCCAACCATCCAGGGGTTTGCGCAGAGCTGTGTGAAAAATGCCGAGGCCTGCAGCTCAACAGGAGACGGTGTTCGAAGTCAATCGATGCCAATGCAAACGCCTTGTGAGCCTTCTGCGTGTTGTTCATACGGGTGGTGCAGAACAATTTGTGATTATATTCTCAATAGAAATAAAAGTCAAATTTTTTATTTCAATCAGTTTTAAAGACATCAGAGCCCATTCACAACGTGGCGCACCAACAGAAGCGACAGGACCCACATGGTCAGGCCGATCAGCGCGTCCAGCACCTGCCAGGCGCGGGGGCGGGCAAACCAGGGGGCCAGCCAATGGGCCCCAAAGCCCAAGGCGCTGAACCACAACAGACTGGCCACACTGGCCCCGGCCGCAAACCATCCTTGCAAAGGTGCAGGCTGCTGCGCGCCGATGCTGCCCACCAGCAGTACCGTGTCCAAATACACATGCGGGTTGAGCAAGGTGAAAGCTGCCGCTTGTGCCATCGCTGCTATTGGGCCCAGGCTTTGGCCTGACTCCGTCACATCCAGCGTGCTGGCCTGGCGCGCCCGATGCAGCGCTCGCCAACCATACACGGCCAAAAACGCCGCCCCGCCCAAAGCCAGCGCTTTGGCCAGCGCAGGCCGCTCACCCACGACTTGCGCCATGCCCAGCACGCCCGCCGTGATCAGCAGCGCATCGGCCAACGCGCAAAAAGCCACCACGCTGGCCACATGCTCGCGGCGCAGACCTTGGCGCAACACAAAAGCGTTTTGCGCCCCAATGGCTACGATCAGGCCCAAGCTCAAAAACAGGCCTTGGACAAAGACAGTACCCACGCCGGAAATGGTGTCGTTCAAGCTCATGGAGCGCGAGCTTGTCAGCCTTTGTGGATTAAGACAAACTGTCTTTCATTAATCAACTTTAGAAAAACTAATTTCATGCTCGACTATTTCTCATTGGCCGCACTGGCCGCTGTGGTTCGTGAGGGCAGCTTTGAACGTGCTGCACGCGCGCTGCATGTGACGCCCTCTGCCGTGTCTCAACGCATTCGGCTGCTCGAAGAGCGCGTGGGCTGCGTCTTGGTGGTACGGGGCCAGCCCTGCCAGCCCACCGACACCGGGCGTCGCCTGTGCCAGCACATGGACCGGGTGCGCTTGCTGGAACAGGAGCTACAAGGCAGCTTGCCCGCCTTGGCTCCGGAGGGGGTGACGCGCGTGGCGCTGCCCATTGCGGTCAATGCCGACAGCCTGGCCACTTGGCTGGCGCCGGCTTTGTCGGCATTTGCCGCCGAAGCCCCGGTGCTGATGAATGTGGCGGTGGACAACGAAGACAACACCACGGGTTGGCTGCGCAGCGGGGCCGTGCTGGCGGCTGTGACCGCCACGGCCAGGCCCGCCACCGGTTGCAACAGTCGCTCACTGGGCGCCATGCGCTACCTGGCTGCGGCCAGCCCGGCTTATGTGGCGCGTTATTTTCCCGAAGGTGTGACGGCCGGACGTTTGTCAGTGGCACCCAGCTTGGTGTTCAACCCGCAAGACGATCTGCAAGCGCGTTGGGTTAGGCGCTTGTGCCACCGGCATGTGGAGCTGCCCCGGCACAGCTTGCCCTCCACGCAAGCCTTCATCACTGCAGGTCTGGCCGGCATGGGCTGGGGCCTGCACCCCGAAACCTTGATCGCGCCGCACCTGAAGCACGGCACTTTGGTTGAGCTGGTGCCAGAAACTCCGCTGGATGTGCCACTGTATTGGCAAGAAACCCGCGCTGCCTCTGCCCTGCTGGATGGCCTGAGTCGTGCGGTGGTGCAGGCGGCGCGGGGGAGTTTGATTTAACGCTGCGAGCGTGAAGCGAATCGACAGATGCGCACGATATCGTCCATGTCAATGTCGCGGGGCCGGTTCATCGGATGACAGCGCCTGTGCTGTTGTTCATCCAGTATCTCTTGTAGGAATGGCTTTGAAGGCTTCGGGCATGCCCTGCCATTGCGCAAAAAATCCGTCTTGGGTGTGGGGCGCTGGCGGTGAGGCTTGTTTGAGCATGATTTCCAAGCCCGCCAGGGCACTGTCAATCAAGGGCAGTGGGACGTGCGGCTGCAAAAGTCGGGCGTATCCTGCCAAGCCTGCGCCGCCCAGGATGATGGCGGCCACACCTGACTGCGCTGCTTGCTGGCAAGCCTGAGTCAAACAGCGAATCGCCATGTCAGGATCTGCCTGGAGTGCCGCCCCGTTGGGCGCTACGGTCTCGATGTGCCGCAGTTGTGCCCCATAGCCTAGGCTACCCGCCAAACGGTGCAGCATGGGTTTCCAGCGCTCTCCGCCGGTCACGATGGCAAACGGACCGTACGATGCGGCCTGAATGAAGGAGGCCTCGGCCAGGCCAGTCACCGGGCAGCCACTGACTTCGCGCAGCGCGAACAAACCCGGGTCGCCAAAGCAGCCAATCAGCACGCCATTGAGCGAACCGGAGACGGCGCTTTGCTGGCTTACCCAAGCATCCAGGCAAGCATGTGCAGCCACTGCATGGCTGGCCTCGCAGGCGATGTACTTCGCACCAAAGCGGGCGGTTCGCACATCCAATTGAACGCCTTGCGGCAATAAGGGGAGCAAAACATCTTGCAGGCGCTGAGTGGTCAAGGCATTGGTGTTGGGGTTGATCAGCAAATAGCGGCGTTGTGCGGTGATGTCCATGATGCATATTCCTTTTCAGTGCCCGTGCGCAGGGTTGGCGGCCTTTTGGAGTGGCGTCAGCAAAGTCTCTGGGTCAAACCATTCGCCATGCCTGAAGTCCGTATGCAAGGGGTATGAGGCCGATGATTGATGGGTCATGGTGCTGGCGTTTGGACGATGAAAGCTAGATTCATTGCATACAAAGGGAACACCAAATTGGGGTGAGACTCCATAGGTGCAAACCAGAATGGTGCCAGAAAACACCATTTTTGTGCTTTATTTTCATAGCTGTATGGACCTTTCAATGCTTTGGCTTCTTTCGACAGACGGATGATTTGAACGTCATAACGGGCACGGTGATTGCATACAAAAAGTGCTTGCCAGACTTTGAAAGCGTATGTTAATTTAGCGAACCGATCTGTTGGTTCCTTAGGTCTGGTGCACATTTTTTCAACGCACTTTTTTCTGGAGTCTTGATGATGAAGCGGTCTATCCTTTCCACTCGTTTGCCCACATCTTGGGCGTTCACCATGGCTGTCGGGATGGGGCTCAGCGCCATCTCCATGGCGGTTCAGGCGCAAGAAAAAGTCTTGCGCATTGCCATGACGGCGGCGGACATTCCCCGAACGCTGGGGCAGCCTGACCAAGGCTTTGAGGGCAACCGGTTCACCGGCATCCCGATGTACGACGCCTTGACCCACTGGGACTTGTCCAAAGCCGATGCACCCAGTGTGGTCGGGCCTGGCTTGGCCACTTCCTGGACCGTGGGGGCGACCGATAAAACCAAATGGACCTTCAAGCTGCGTCCTGGTGTGAGGTTCCATGACGGTTCGGCTGTCAACGCCGATGCCATTGTTTGGAACGTGCGCAAGGTGTTGGACAAAGACGCGGTTCACTTTGACGCCAGCCAGGTGGGCGTGACCGCTTCGCGCATGCCCACGCTGCGCAGTGCCCGAAAAATCGACGACCTGACGGTGGAATTGACCACCAGCGAGCCCGATGCTTTCTTGCCTATCAACTTGACCAATTTGTTCATTGCGTCACCCAGCCATTGGCAAAAGAAATTTGATGCCGCTGCAGGTGCCACGCCTGCTGACAAATCCAGGGCAGCCTGGACTGCATTTGCCGCAGATGCCTCCGGTTCCGGCCCCTTCAAGATGGCCCGATTCGTGCCGCGTGAGCGCTTAGAGATGGTGGCCAACAAAACCTACTGGGATCCCAAGCGCATGCCCAAGGTCGATCGCGTGGTGCTCGTCCCCATTCCTGAGGCCAATGCCCGTACCGCTGCTCTGCTCGGCGGCCAAGTGGACTGGATTGAGGCGCCCGCCCCCGATGCCATGCCGCAAATTCGCCAGCGCGGCTTCAAAATTGAAAGCAATGCCCAGCCTCATGTCTGGCCTTGGCAGTTGTCATTTGCCGAAGGCTCACCTTGGTTGGACAGACGGGTTCGCCATGCGGCCAACTTGTGTGTCGACCGGGAAGGTCTGAAAACCCTCTTGGGCGGCATGATGGCTGCGCCCAAAGGCACCGTGCCACCGGGCCACCCATGGTGGGGCAATCCCAAATTTGACATCAAGTACGACGTGAATGCGGCCAAGGCCTTGATGACCCAAGCGGGCCACAGCGCCGCCAAACCCCTCAAAGTCAAGGTGCAAATTTCGGCATCGGGTTCTGGCCAGATGCAGCCTTTGCCCATGAACGAGTTTGTTCAGCAGTCGCTCAAACAGTGTTTCTTTGATGTGCAGTTTGATGTGATCGAATGGAACACCTTGTTCACCAACTGGCGTCGTGGTGCCAAAGACCCGACTGCCAACGGTGCTGACGCCATCAACGTGAGTTACTCCGCCATGGACCCCTTCTTTGGCATGGTGCGCTTCACCAGCACAGGCACTTTCCCACCGGTGTCCAACAACTGGGGTTACTTTGGCAATCCCGAGTTTGAAAAGCTGATTGCAGATGCCCGCACCCAGTTTGACGACAAGAGGCGCGACGATGCGCTGGCCAGGTTGCATGCGCGCATTGTGGAAGAGGCGCCCTTTGTCTGGATTGCCCATGACGTGGGTCCCCGCGCCATGAGCGCCAAAGTCAAAGGCTTTGTGCAACCCCGAAGCTGGTTTGTCGATTTGGCGCCAGTGTCGATGGACTGATCGTCCAGGTGTGGGCCTTCATGCCCACACCCCAGGGTGCGCAGCCAAGCCATGCTTGGCTGCGCATCGTTTTGAATGCAGTTTTGGAGTGATGGCATGCTCGGCTTTTTGTTGCGGCGTCTGATTTATTCCTTGCCCATCATGCTCGGGGTGGCGCTGGTTTGTTTTGGCTTGGTGCACCTGGCACCGGGTGATCCTCTGGTTTCGATTTTGCCGCCGGACGCATCGGCCGACTTGCAAGCGCAGCTGATCGAGTTGTATGGCTTCAACCGCTCGTACCCTGAGCAATTTGTGACTTGGGTCTGGCGTGCATTGCAGGGTGATCTGGGCACATCCATTGCCAGCAACCGCCCGGTGGCGACCGAGGTCATGACTGCCGTGGGCAACACCTTGCGACTGGCCATGCTGGCCACCCTGATCGGGTTTGTGCTGGGCTGTTTCTTTGGTTTTGTGGCGGGGTATTTCCAGAACTCATGGTTGGACAAGTTCGCTTCTTTGCTGTCTGTGTTGGGCGTCAGCGTCCCGCACTACTGGCTGGGCATGGTCCTGGTGATTGTGTTTTCTTCGATCCTGATGTGGCTGCCGCCCGGTGGCGCTGGGCCGGGGGGGTCCAGCCAATGGGTTTGGGACTGGGAGCATGTCAAGCACATGCTTTTGCCTGCGATCACCATGAGCGTGATCCCGATGGGCATCATTGCGCGCACGGTGCGGGCCTTGGTGGCCGATATCTTGGCGCAAGAGTTCATTGTCGGTTTGCGCGCCAAGGGCTTGACCAATTTGGGTATTTTTTGGCATGTGGTCAAAAACGCCGCCCCCACGGCGCTGGCGGTGATGGGCTTGCAGTTGGGTTATCTGCTCGGGGGCTCGATCCTGATTGAGACGGTTTTTTCTTGGCCTGGCACGGGCTTCTTGTTGAACTCGGCCATCTTCCAGCGCGACTTGCCTTTACTGCAAGGCACGATCTTGGTGCTGGCCATGTTTTTTGTGGTGCTCAACCTCATCGTGGATGTGATCCAGACCTTGCTGGACCCTCGCATTGCACGCGCTTGATCACGACCCCAAGGAATTGACATGACTTTATTGAATGCGGCTGCCAGCCCCGTGCTACCGCTGGTGTACGAGCGCTCTGCCGGTTATTGGGAAACCGTGTGGCGTCGTTTTTTACGTGACAAGGTGGCTGTGGGTGCCGCTTTGGTGGTGCTGTTGTTGATGGTGCTGGCTGTTTTAGGGCCTTGGCTGGCGCCCATGGATCCCTACCAGTCCGCCATGCTCAAACGCCTCAAGCCGATTGGCTTTGAAGGCCACCCCTTGGGCACCGACGAGTTGGGCCGCGACATGCTCAGCCGCTTGATGGTGGGGGCCAGGTTGTCTTTGTTCATGGGCATCACCCCCGTCATTTGTGCCTTTGTCATCGGCTCGCTGATCGGTATCACCGCCGGTTACATGGGTGGCTGGGTCAACAGCGTGATGATGCGCACCATCGATGTTTTTTACGCTTTCCCATCGGTCTTGTTGGCCATCGCTTTGTCAGGCGCTTTAGGGGCGGGTATCACCAACTCCCTCATCTCCTTGACGATTGTGTTCATCCCGCCTTTGGCCCGTGTGGCTGAAAGCGTGACGACCCAGATTCGTGGGCGTGATTTTGTCGAGGCAGCCAGGGCTTCTGGCGCATCCGCTTTCACCATCGTGCGCGTGCATGTGCTGGGCAATGTGCTGGGGCCGATTTTTGTGTACGCCACGAGTTTGATTGCGGTGTCCATGATCTTGGCCTCGGGTCTGAGCTTTTTGGGTCTGGGGGTCAAACCACCTGAGCCGGAGTGGGGTCTGATGCTCAACACCTTGCGCACCGCCATTTACACGCAACCCTGGATTGCAGCTTTGCCTGGGGCGATGATTTTCATGACATCGATTGCTTTCAACCTTCTGGCCGACGGCTTGCGCTCGGCCATGGAAATCAAACAGTGAGGTCCGAATGACAATGGCCAATGATGAGGCGAACGGATCGAGTCAGCCGATGCTCTCGGTGCGTGGTTTGGTCAAGCACTTTCCACTCAAGAAAGACTTGTTGGGCCGCAGCGCCGGCGTGGTGCGCGCCGTCGATGGGGTGAGCTTTGATGTGTTCAAGGGGGAGACCTTGGGCGTGGTGGGCGAGTCCGGTTGCGGCAAGTCGACCACGGCGCGTTTGCTCATGCAGTTGATCACGCCCGACCAAGGCGAGCTGGTGTTCGATGGCCAGACCGTAGGCAGCCAGTCCCTGCCCTTGAAGGACTATCGCCGTCAGGCCCAGATGGTGTTTCAAGACAGCTACGCATCCTTGAATCCACGCCTGACCATGGAAGACTCGATCGCATTTGCCCCCATGGTGCACGGATTACCCGAGCGCGAGGCGATAGAGCGGGCGCGTGACTTGCTCGAACGGGTGGGGCTGGCGCCGCAACGCTTTGCCGAGCGCTACCCCCATGAGTTGTCAGGCGGGCAAAGGCAGCGTGTCAACATTGCCCGCGCCTTGGCTTTGCAGTCGCGTTTGATCATCCTGGACGAGGCGGTTTCTGCCCTGGACAAGTCGGTGGAAGCGCAGGTTCTGAACCTCTTGCTCGACTTGAAAGAGGCGTTCGGCCTGACCTACATTTTCATCAGCCACGACCTGAATGTGGTGCGCTACATGAGCGACCGGGTCATGGTGATGTACCTGGGGCAAGTGGTGGAAGTGGGCGACAGTGAAACCCTGTTCAAGCATGCTGCGCACCCCTACACGCAAGCCTTGCTCTCGTCGATACCGACTCTGGACCCTGACAGGCGCACCGAAACCCCGCCTTTGGCAGGTGACCCGCCCAACCCGATCAACCCGCCCAGTGGCTGTCGTTTTCACACCCGCTGTGTGCATGCCCAAGCCATTTGCAGCGAAAAGATGCCGGTTTTGGCCCAAGCCCAACATGGCCAACAGGTAGCCTGCTGGATGCATGTGGCCGGCGCTGCGCACACCGGGGCACCCGCATTGCAAAGCGCGGTCACACCTTTGGAGGTCGCGGTATGAAACCCGATACGCCAACCCCCCCATATGTGGATATCCGCCAGCTGCATGTCACCTTCACCGGCGGCAAAAAACCCGTTCAGGCGGTCTCGGGCGTGGACTTGCGCGTGCAACGCGGCGAAGTGGTCGCCCTGATTGGCGAGTCAGGTTCTGGCAAGAGCGTCACCTTGCGCACCGTGCTGCGTTTGCATGCCGAAAAGAAAACCCAAATTTCAGGGCAAATCCGGGTGGGCGATCAGGATGTGCTCGCACTGTCGCAGGACCAGCTCAGCCGCTTCCGTGGGCGTGTGGCGTCCATGATTTTTCAAGAGCCCTTGTTGGCGCTGGACCCGGTTTACAGCGTGGGCCAGCAAATCATCGAAACCATTCGCCGTCACGAAAATGTGAGCGAGGAAACGGCCAGGCAGCGGGCCTTGGCCTTGTTCGAGCGGGTGCGCATTCCCAGCCCTGAGCGTCGTTTGCAGGCGTATCCGCATGAGATGTCAGGCGGCATGCGCCAGCGCGCCATGATTGCCCTGGCCCTGGCTTGCCAGCCCCAGTTGCTACTGGCCGATGAACCCACCACCGCATTGGACGCGACCGTCCAAATCCAGATCTTGCTGCTCTTGCGTGAGTTGCAAAAAGAAATGGGCTTGTCGGTGATTTTTGTCACCCACGACATTGGCGCCGCCGTAGAGGTGGCCGATCGGATTGCCGTGATGTATGCCGGTCGCATTGTGGAGGAGGGGCCTGCCCGAACCCTGATGCGCGAGCCTCGGCACCCCTACACCCGTGCTTTGCTGCAAAGCCGTGCCGACGGCGCTTTGGCCAAAGGCCAGCGCCTGGAAACGATTGCCGGCTCACCGCCTGATTTGACGAACCTGCCAGAGGGCTGCGCCTTTGCCAGCCGTTGCAAGATGGCTGTGCCTGAATGCTCGGCCACACGCCCGGACGTGACCTGGCTGGCCGATGGCCACAGTGTTCGTTGCTTGCTGGCCCAGCCTCAGCCCGTGGCCTGATCCATGGGGCCTGATTATTTTTTCAAAGTGAGTTGAACATGAGCCGACACACCGACGTTCTGTGGGACCCAGCCCACGCCTTCATGCCATACCCCTCCAGCCTTGTGGGCCACGCTGCCACGGGTCCTTTGTCGGGTCTGAGCTTTGCGGCCAAAGACATCTACCACGTCAAGGGCTACCCCACCAGTGGCGGTCAACCCATGCTCATGGCCTTGTGGGGCGTTCAAGACCGAACGGCTCCGGTGGTGCAAAGCCTGCTCGACGCCGGTGCCCGTTTTGTCGGCAAAACCGTCACCGACGAATTGGCGTTTTCCATGAACGGTCAAAACGCCCATTACGGCGCGCCGATCAACGGCGCGGTGGCCGAGCGCATCAGCGGCGGGTCCTCTTCGGGCTCGGCGTCTGCCGTGTCCAACCGCTTGTGTGATTTTGCTTTGGGTTCGGACACCGGCGGCTCGGTGCGCGCCCCCGCCAACCATTGTGGTTTGGTGGGCATGCGGCCCAGCCATGGCCGCATCAGTTTGCAAGACACCATGGCCTTGTCGCCCAGCCTGGACACTTGTGGCTGGTTTGCCCGCGATGTGCCCACCTTTGCCCGAGTGGCGGATGTCTTGTTGGGTCAGGATGCGCAGCCCTTGCCCGATCAGATCCGCGTGTTGGCCCCGACTGATATGTGGGCACTGGCCACGCCAGGGGCCCTCAAAGCCCTCAAACCAGTGCGGCAAAAAGTGGAGCAATGCTTGGGCAAGGCCAAACCGGTTCGCATCATGCAGGGTGACATGGACACCATGTACTGGCATTTCCGCGCCATTCAGGGACGTGAGGCCTGGGATGTGCATGGCGGCTTTCTTCAGCGTTTCCAGCCGGTGTTGGGCGCTGCGGTGGCCCAGCGCTTTGACTGGTCTTCCAAAGTCACGGACGAGCAAGTGGCCAAGGCGCGGGCTTTCCGCGAAGACTGGCGCACGCACATGCAGCAGATTTTGGGGACGGATGGCGTGCTCTTGATGCCCACCATGCCCGATGTGGCCCCTTGGATCCGTCAGACCGATGCCGAGCTGGAGGACTACCGCAACCGGGCCACCAGCTTGTTGTGTGTGTCGGGCATGGCGGGCTTGCCGCAAGTGAGCTTGCCATTGGCCAGCCATCAGGGCGCACCCTTGGGTATTTCTTTGGTGGGACCGGAAGGCTCAGACCGCAGTCTGGTCAAACTGGCCGAACACATCCACCACGCCTGGTCCTGAAACCCGCAGGGTCATCCCGTGGAAACGGCATCAAAGGGGACTCAGGCGCAGACTCAAAGGCAGTGAATGAATCTCGCAATCTTCGGTCGGGCCTTGGCGCTCCAGCACCAAAAAGGCACCCTTGTCCAAGGCCATCAGAGGGTGATGCCAAGTGCCTTTGTGCAGCGTGAAGCCTTGCTGACCCGTGACCTCAAAGCACTTGAGCGTGCGCAGGTCGGGCTGGTCTTGGCCCAAGGCCACCAGCAAACGACAGCGCGCACCTGTCAATGGCACAAAGGTCTGGCTGCCGCGTTGGTGCCGCTCCAGCATGTGGCAAGGGCCCTCGGGGTTTTGCGCCAGCGCGTGGAAAACCGCCAACACCGCCTGTCCATCATCGCCCATCAAGTCCAGCCCGCCGGGCAAATTGAGTCGGCCGCTGGTGCCTTGGTTGATGGTTTGATGGGTCGGTGCAAACAAATTCAACACCTCGCCATAGGGCGAAAAAGATTGTGCAGTCAGGGGCTGACAACTCAGGATGCCAAGGGATTGTTCAGTGTTCATGAAATGACTCGTTTACCAAGTAGTCATCATGACAGATGATCGTCGAATGGGCGTTCCGCTGCCTCGCAAAACCAAGCCTGACAAGCCCATTCAGACCTTGACAGGGTTGGCCGTCATCCCTGAGGACTCAAGTGTTCCCGAAGCGCGTGCAGGGGTGCCCAGCACAGGTGCTGATCGGGTGTATGAGGCGATTTATCAGGCCGTTCTGGAGCGCCGACTGTCCCCTGGCGAGCGCTTGCGCGAGCAAGAGTTGGCTGAGCAGTTCAACGTGTCACGTACCTTGGTGCGTCAGGCCTTGCAGCGTCTGGCGCAAGAGCAGGTGATTGAATTGCTGCACAACCGAGGGGCCCGTGTCCCTATTCCCAGCCTGGAGGATGCGGGCAGTGTTTTTGATGCCCGTAGGGTGGTGGAGTGCGAAGTGGCCAGGCAACTGGCCGGGCGACTCAGCGCCGAGCAATTGCAGACCTTGCAAGATTTGGCCACCCATGAAACCGAGGCCGATCGGCAAGGCGAACATGCACTGGCGATTCGTCTTTCAGGTGAATTTCACCAAGCCATGGCGCAGATGCATGGCAACCCGGTCTTGTCACGTTGGCTCAATGGCTTGCTGCCGACCACCTCATTGCTCATGTCGCGTTTCAAACGCCAAGGGGGGCAAGTGTGTGTGGCCCACCGCCATGTCGACTTGATTGCGGCCCTGCAAAAGAATCCTGCAGCGGCTGGCGCTGAAATGCGCAAACACCTCAACGAGCTGGAGCAGTCCTTGACGGATCCAGCAGCCCCTCGCCGACAATTACGCGATGTCTTTCAAGCCTACCGGGACAACCCCGAATGAACCCCGCTGGAGATCACCCCATGAAGCTCAGACCCGACACCTTGCCCTCCCTGCGCATCGACGCGAACCGTTTGTGGCAATCGCTGATGACGTTGGCCCAAATCGGTGGCACCGAAAAAGGCGGTGTCTGTCGCTTGGCCCTGACCGATCTTGACCGCCAAGGCCGTGACCTGGTCACGGCCTGGGCACGCGAAGCAGGCATGACCGTCACGGTCGATCAAATCGGCAACGTCTTCATGCGCAGAGCCGGGCGGCAGCCTGACTTGCCCCCCATCATGACCGGCAGCCACATCGACACCCAGCCCACAGGGGGCAAGTTCGACGGGAACTACGGCGTGCTGGCCGGACTGGAGGTGGTGCGCTGCCTGAACGACCACGGCATCGAAACCGAGGCCCCCATCGAGGTGGCCTTTTGGACCAATGAAGAAGGCTCGCGCTTTGTGCCGGTGATGATGGGCTCGGGTGTTTTTGCGGGCGCGTTTTCGCTGGAGCACGCCTACAAAGCCCAAGACCAAGAGGGTAAAACCGTGCGGGAGGAGTTGCAGCGTATTGGTTATATCGGCGCCGAGGTGCCGGGCCAGCACCCCATTGGGGCGTACTTTGAGACCCACATCGAGCAAGGCCCGGTGCTGGAAGACGCTGGCGTGACCATTGGTGTGGTCAGCGGTTCCTTGGGCATCCGTTGGTTTGACTGCACCGTCACAGGCATGGAGGCCCACGCCGGCCCCACCCCCATGTCTCTGCGTCGGGATGCCCTGCAAGTGGCCACACACTTGATGCAAGCCGTGGTGAGCACGGCCCACCAGCATGCTCCGCACGCCCGGGGTACGGTGGGCATGGTGCATGTGCACCCGAACAGCCGCAATGTCATTCCCGGACGGGTCAAGTTCAGCATTGACTTGCGCAACAACACTGACGCGGGGGTTGACGCGATGGCCGATGAGATCAGATCGGTCGCCCAAAGCTTGCAAGCCAGCACGGGCTTGTCGGTTGAATTGACCTTGGTGTCCAGTTTTTCTGCAACAGCCTTTCATGAGGAATGCATTTCGGCCATTTCGGATGCCACCGTCAATCTGGGTTACAGCCACATGCCTGTGGTTTCAGGGGCTGGTCATGATGCGATTTATGCGGCGCGATTGGCGCCCAGCGGCATGATTTTTATCCCTTGCAAGGATGGCATCAGTCACAACGAAATTGAAGATGCCAAGCCTGAGCACATCGAAGCAGGTTGCAACGTGTTGCTGCATGCGATGTTGGCCAAGGCCAAAGTGGTTTGGCCAAGCTGAACTTAGCCCTCAGGCAATTTGATCGGCTGACCCGCTTCCAGCAAATCCATCATCTGCTTCATGACCTGTGGACCTGAGGCCGAGTAGGGGTCAAAGTCTGGGTGCTGCAACCTGACCATGGGGTCGTCCACAGACAAGTGGATCAGCGCCATGGACCATTGGCCAAAGCGCCTTTCGTTGATTTCTTCGTAATGCAGAATCTCCACGTCTTTGTGGCGTGCATCGGCAGCAATTCTGTGGAACAGCGCATTGACCCGACTGCGTTGGCCCTCAATGACCTGGAAGAAAAACCCCTGACCCTGACACAACACACCGGTGATGCCTTGGGCCTGGTTGTGCGCTTGGGCTTGCGACAGGATGCTGGTGGTCATGGTGGTGGTCTGCGGGCCTGCAGCGCGACTCACGTAGAGCAAGCGAACGTTGATGCCGTGGCTGGGGACCCTCATCAGGCGCTCCGTGTCGAGGGGCAAGTCATGGCGTTTGCATTCATGTGTTGCGGCCAAGGCGCTCTGCTTCGCGGCGCTCCAGCAGGTCGAGCATCCAGGCCACGCGCTGGGGCATGGCGCGGTTTGGAAAATAAGCCTTGTTGCCTTTCTGTTGAACGGCATCGCGGCAGCCTTGCACCAAGCCCACGATCGCCTCCAGTGGCTCTGGGGTGTGCGCGCTCACGCGGATCCAGTGCACCTGGGTCCAGGCGCTGGCCAACAGCATGAGCTTGCGTGTGGTGCTGACCACCGTGCGCTTGTTGACTGAATCCAAGCCATCGCGGCGCAGTTGGTGACCGATTTCGGCGTAGATCATGCTGGCAGCGCAAATGGCAGCGCGGCAATCTGGCGGCAAGGCCGCGATGCCGGAGTGGGCTTGCTTGTACAGGCGGTCGGCCTCTTCCAAAAGGCGTGCCACCACGCCAGCGATGGCCGGTGAAAAAACGGGCTCTGCCATCCATGCTTCAGGATTGACGCCTGCTTCGACCAGCCATCGACGCGGCAGGTACAGGCGGCCAATGCTGGCGTCATGTCCGACGTCGCGAGCGATGTTGGTGAGTTGCATGGCCACACCCAACTCGCAGGCGCGGGCCAGGGTGTCCATGCTCTGCGGGCCCATGATCCAGCTCATCATCGCACCCACGCTGCCGGCTACCCTTGCGCCATAGGCGTGCAGGTCTTCGATGCTGTCATAGGTCCGACCCGCAGCATCCCAGGCAAAACCTTCGATCAGGGCATCGAGCAAATGGCGTGGCAATTTGTATTGCTGCACCAGCAAGCTCAGTGCATGGTCTTCGACATGGTCGTGAGGCGTGCTGTTGTAGATGGCGTCCAAGCGCTCTTTCAACACGACCAAGGGCGTATCGCCCGGTGCGGCTTCGTCGACCAAATCATCGGCCACACGGCAAAACGCATAGAGCGCGATCGCAGCGGTGCGCACGCGCGGCGGCAGCAAACGGCTGGCCGCAAAAAATGTTTTGGAACCACCTTGCATCATGGCCACGCAGGCTTGAAGGTCGTGCGAATCGAAATCGAGCTCATGCAGCACCACGGGCGCCATGGGCTGATTGGCTGCATGGGTGGCCACGGCGCTCAAGTGAGTTGCGGTGCTGGCTACGGGTTCAGGCCTTGACATGGGGCACCACCGTTTCCAGAGCTTTGGCCGACATGAGAACGCCCGGTACACCTGCGCCTGGGTGCGTGCTGGCACCCACCACAAACAAGCCCGGCACGTCTTCACTGCGGTTGTGCGGGCGGAACCAGGCGCTTTGTAGCAGCAAAGGCTCCAGGCCAAAGCCCGCGCCTTTGTAGGACCACAAGTTGTCGTGGAAATCTTGCGGTGTGCTGACCTTGCTGGTCACGATGCAGTCGCGCAGACCTGGCAGCACGCTGGCCTCCAAACTCTCTGCAATCGCGGCGCGATAAGTCTCGGCAAAGGCGGGCCAGTCGGTTCCGCTGTCCAGGTGTGGCACGGGCGAGAGCACATAAAACGTGTCGCAACCTTCTGGCGCCAGTGACGGGTCGGTGGCCGTGGGGCGGTGCAAGTACAGGCTGAAGTCATCGGCCAGTTTGTGCTTTTGAAAGATGTCTTGCAGCAGGCCTTGGTAGCGTGGACCCAGCACCATCATGTGGTGCGGCACGTCTTTGTATTGCTTGGAGGTGCCGAAATACCAGACAAACAAGCCCATGGAGTATTTGCCGTTGGCAATCTTGCGGTCGGTCCACACGCGGCGGTGCTCAGGGGCCACCAGATTTTTGTAGGTCCAGGCGGTATCGCCGTTGCTCACCACGATGTCGGCGGGCACGAATTCGCCGCTTTGCAGTTCGACACCGCAAGCACGGCCATTTTCAATGCGGATTTGCGTCACAGGTGCGTTGCAGCGTAGCGGTACACCGCGCTCTTGCAGCAGGCTCACCAGGCCTTTGACGATGGCGCCCGTGCCGCCCATGGCCGAGTGCACACCCCAGGTGCGTTCCAGCGAGTTGATGAGCGCGTAGGCACAGGTCACGGCAAAGGGGTTGCCGCCAATCAGCAGCGGGTGAAAGCTCATCACGATGCGCAGCTTGTCGTTGCGGATGTGTTTGGCCACCAAGCTGTAGAGGCTGCGCCAAGCGCCCATGCGCAAGAAGTCGGGAATGGCCGCCATCAGGTCGCTGACTTTGTCAAAAGCCATATCGCCCATGCCTTCAAAACCGAGTGTTTTGCAGCGCTCGGCTTCTTCTAAAAATCTTTCGTAGCCGGGCAGGTCTGATGGTTCAAACCGGGCCACTTCGGCGCGCATGTGCTCGGCGTCGCCGTTGTAGTCAAACCAGGTGCCATCTGCAAAACGCACACGGTAAAAGGGGTCCATGGCCACCAGCTTCACGTCGTCTGCAAAATTCTTGCCACAAAGCGCCCAAAGTTCTTCGAGCAAAAAAGGCGCCGTGATGATGGTGGGGCCAGCATCGAAGGTGAAGCCATCCTGGTGGTGCACATAGGCGCGGCCACCGGGGGCATCGAGTTTTTCAAAAACCTTGACCTCGTAACCTTTGACGCTCAGGCGGATCGCCGCCGCCAGCCCGCCAAAGCCGCTGCCAATGATGACCGCCAGCGGGCGCTGACGCAGTGTCGCTGGGGTGCTCAGATCTGGACCTTTGGGCGCAGTTGGAATGCCGAAACCTTCGCTGCGGTAAGCATGGGTGAGCGTGGGCGTCTGGGTGTTCATGGGGGCCTTCAAGGGGGTGTGGTCAAAGCCGGTTTGCTGGTTTGGCCCATGGCCCAACCCCACAGCCGCTCCAGTGGCCAAGGGAAAATCATGATGACGTGTTCAACGATGGCCAACCCGAGCAGCGTGGCCAGCATGACCCAACCGGTGGTGATGGCCACAGCACCTTGTTGTGCCAGCCAGACCAGCCAAAACCAGGTGCCCATGGCCACGCTCATGGACAGAACAAACCAAAGCGACATGCCGTTGGTGGTGCGGAAATAACTGGCCAAATAGGCCAAGTGCTCAGGCAGGTATTGCGCGCCGTTTTGCGGCACGCCAAAGAACAGGTTCAGTTTGGCCGACAGGCGCATGCACCACAGCAGGGCAAAGGTGCAAATGGCCACATGGCTGGGCTGACTCTCTTGCATCCACCACAGCACGGCGAAATTGGCCAGCAAGGCCAGCTCGTGGTAGAGCATGACCTGCACCGATTGCACAAAGCGCAGCCAACCTGTGGCACCCGCGTCCAATGGCGTTTTGCGAGGGCCGGTGATCCAACCCGTCAAAAAGGCCAGCTCGTGCCAGCCCCACATGACAATCACGCTGCCAAAGGCGAGGTAGGCGTTGAACACGCTGACCTCTTGCATGCTGTGGGCCACGCCCCAAAAACTCAGAGCCAAAAGCACCGTCCAGCCGCCGAGGCTGAAACGGAAGCTGCGCGCAGGCAGCCGGTCGAGCCACAAAATCACGCCCGTGCCGAGCCACCAGCACAGTGCCGTGAAAACGCAGGCCCAAACGACTTCAGTCACCATGCCGGTTCCATGCGGACCTGGGGCGACAGGTCTTGTTCAATCACCGGCATGAAGTACAGACGGGCAAAGGTGGCGGCTGCCTTGACGGCGCAAACACCTTGCTGCAGCTTGCCCACCAGACCGCCACGGGCCTTGGCTTTTTCCATGGCTTGCGAAATGGCAAACAAGCGCTCGAGCCCCCGGCGGAAGTCGGGGTGGTCGGTGTCCAGCGCCAGTGGGAACACCTGCTTGGTGATTTCGGTGGTGATGCGAAACACCTGGTAATCGTATTCGCTTGAGTCGAGCCCCATGGCCTCGTGCAGCATGGGGCGGGTGTGGTCGCGCACGTACATGGTGGCGTAAACAGCCAACAAGAAAAAGCGGATCCACAGTTTGTTGCCGCCGCTGAGCAGCTTGGGGTTGGCGCGCATGATCAGGGCGAACGATTCGCCATGGCGGAATTCGTCGTTGCACCACAGCTCGAACCAGCGGAAGATCGGGTGAAAGCGTTTTTCGGGGTGCTTTTCGAGTTGGCGGAAGATGGTGATGTAGCGCGCGTAGCCAATCTTTTCGGACAAGTAGGTCGCGTAGTAAATGTATTTGGGCTTGAAGAAGGTGTATTTCTTGGTGCGCTTCAAGTTGCCCAGGTCGATGCCCAAATTGAAGTCGCGCAGCGACAGGTTGATGAAGCCCGCGTGGCGCGATTCGTCACGCGCCAGATAGGTCATCAGCTGCTTGATGTCGGGGTTGCTGACGTTTTTGCGGATCTCGTTGTAAAGCACGCAGCCGGAAAATTCCGATGTGAGTGAGCTGACCAAAAAGTCCATGAACTCCTGGCGCATTTCGGGCGAGAGGCTGGCCATGCCCGAGGCCACTTCGCCGGCAAAGGCTTCGTCGCGCTGGAAGTGGTCGTGGTTGTTGTCGCCTTCGTATTCGGCCATCATCCGGTCCCATTCGGCGCGCACCGGCTCGATGTTGATGCGGTCCATGGCCGCAAAGTCGGTGGTGTAAAAGCGCGGGCTGATCATGTCGTCGTGCACGGCCTTTTTGTTGGCATCTTCAGCGGTTTCGATGGTGTGGACGGCATTGGCGGTCATGGGTTTCTCCGGTACGGAATGATTCAATGTCAGGGGGTTTTGTAGCCAGCCAGTCGCAGGCTGGCAAATACGGCGGCGTTGCTGGGACCAAACGATTCGAGGTCAATGCGTTGTCCTGTACTGGGGTCTTGCAGAGTCATGCGGCCATCGGTGCGGCCGATCAATAAAAATGGGGCTTCTTTTCCCAGGTTTTCACGCTGACGCTCCCGTGCCAAGGCCCGAAGGGTGCTTCGCAAAAAGCCTTGCTCACCTGAGAACTGGGCCACCTGTTGGCCCGTGCTGACGTCGAGCACGGCGATGTCGCCGTTGGGCAGATCACGAAATTGCAGGTCGCGTTGCCATTGCACGGCGGCATCGGGCATGCGCGGGTCCAGGCCCGACCAGCGGGCCAGGCCCACAGCCACGAGCATGGACAGCAGCATCACGCCGATCCAGGCCATGGGTCGGTTCAGGCTGTGAACCTGCCAGCCATGCTTGGGCAAGGTGTTCATGCCAACATGCCCTGGTTAGGTGCGCGCGCGGGTTCGCCGACAGGGGCATCACCCAAGTGCAAGCTTTGGCCTGCACGTTCCGCGCGCCACAGGGCCAACAGCTGCTCGCCGACTTGCGCGCTATGGGGGACGCAGCGCAGGGTGGGCTGGGGTTGCGTCACATACCAAGCCCGCTGGTGCGGCCAAAGGTGGGCCCAGCCGATGCGGTCTTCGGGGTGCAAGGCCAAGGCGATGTCGCCTGTACCCGCACCTTGGGTTTTGAGTGACGCACCTGCGATGCGTTTGAAGGGCAGGTTGAAAGTCAGCGTGAGCACGATGCCAATCCGCATGACCACGCGCTTGTTGGTCAGGGTGTAAAGCGTGCTGCGTGCAGAAAACCAAGCTGTGCCCAAAAGCAAGCCGAGTGCCACGGCGTACAGGCCAGCGGCCACCACCATGGGTTTCCAGTCGACTTGGCCTTCTGGAGCAGTCAGGTTGATGGCCTGTATGGCCAACATCAGCGCAAAGTACAACGCGACTTTGCGAACATGAAAGGCGTGAATGGCCAAGCGCTTCCAATCGGGTGCGCCCTGCCAGACCACGCGCTCGCCCGGCGGCAAAGCACTGGGCAGGCCGGGGGCGGCTTCCCACTCGTGTTCGTGGGTGGCTTTCATATGATGGGTTCCTGACGATCAGGGGTGGCGTACAAGGTGCCTGCGCCGTAATAGGCGGTGATTTTTTCTTCTTCGAGCAAGGTGATCTGCTCGTTCGATTTGGTTTGCGGCACGTTGGCAAACTGGTGCGCCAAAATCGCTTGCACATGCGAACCATCTTTTTTGATGCGCGCAAAGTTCATGGGCAGCAAGACGCGCTTGTCGGAGTTGACCAGTTGCACTTCAGCGTAGCGAAACACCATTTCCATGCGGTCTACCCACAGATCGACCACAGTGCCCGCAACGATTTTGTCGGCGCCCCAGACGGGCAGACCGCGAGGGTCCACGTCTCGCTTGGCCACGGAGTGGTCGGTGGCAATGCGCATGGGCACGATTTTGGGGTGGCCGTGTTCCATGTCGGGCACGTCGGCACGCATGGCCCAAGCACCAGGCCCCACGCCCGCCAGCAAGGGGTCACCCACGGGCTCCAGCGGTGCACCGTTCCAGCCATGCATGGGCTTGGCACTGTACTCGCCATCTGGGCGATTCAGGTCGGGCGACAGGTAGGTGTGGCCGTCCTCGGTTTTGTAGGTCACTGGTTCTGGCACGGGTGGCCAGCCTTGGATCTTGGGGCCGTTTTCACGGCCTGAATCCATGGGGTAGCCCTCGCGGTGGCTTTCGCGCACGAGGTAGTAAATCAGACCGGCAAAAAATGCCCAGAACATGTACAACACGATTTGGGCCACATCGATGTACTGTGTGATTGCGCCTGTTTCCATGGCTGTTCTCCTTCAAAAAATCGGTGCATCAGCCCGGCAGCTGCGCCAGGCCAAAGGGTTGGGGGGGACTGGCTTTTTGCGCCTCTGCGCGCGCGGCCAAACGACTGGCGCGCAGCATCGGGCCCAAGGCCACCAGCACGACAAACAACAAATACATTTCCAGGTGGTAGACGAAGCTGTAGGCGGTGATGGGGGTGACCAGCACCTCGCCCAAAGCGCCCGACATGGCCAGCACCGACACGCCGTCCCGCAAAGCCCCGCCCAGCGCCATGGCCGCGCCCGCGCTGGTGGCTTGCACAGCGCCCCAAGTGCCAATGACCAAGCCACCGAGTTTGCCCATGGGGCTGCCGTCTTGGGCTATCCCCATCGCGGTGACCAGCATGCCGACAGAAAACAAGCCGCCACTGAAGCCGATCAGGCCTACGCCGATGCGGAACAACCAGGCCGCTTCGAGCGGGCCTGAAAAAATCACCATCGCAAATGCGGGTAGGCCCAGCAGCACACCCAAGCTGGCCAGACGGCAAGCGTGCATGCCCCCCGACAGCCACCGGGCTGACAAGAGGAAAGCCAGCAAAGCGCCACCGGCACTCAAAGCCGTGAGGGCACTGGTCGCGCCCACGTCCAGTTTCAGGATCTCGGCCGCATAAGGCTCGAGCACGATGTCTTGCATGTTGAAGGCAAAGGTGCCCAAGGCCAGCGTCCACAAAAAGCGGCGCATCTGCGGCTGGGCCATGAGGTCACGCCAGCTGCTGGCAAAGCCACCGGCTTCACGGCGACCGCGTTTGGCACCTCGAGCCTCTTGTTTCCACAGCGAGGCCAGGTTCATCACCGCCACCATCACAGCGCAGCCTTGCACCAGTTGAATGAGTTTTTGCGGGCTGAAGTCAGCGAGCAGCCAGCCAAACACCGCGCTGCTGGCGATCATGCCCACCAGCAGCATGCTGTAAAGCAAGGCCACCACTCGAGGACGTTTGTCGTCGGTGGCCAGGTCGTGCGCCAAGGCCATGCCCGCGGTTTGCGTGACCTGGATGCCGGTGCCCACCAACACAAAAGCCAGGCACGCGCCCAGCTGACCCACCCAAAGATTGGCGGCTTCGGGTTCGGACAGCAGCAGCAAGGCAAAAGGCATGATGGACAGACCGCCAAACAACAGCAAGGTACCGGTCCACAAATAAGGAATGCGGCGCAGGCCCAGCGCCGAGGGGTGTGTGTCGCTGCGGTAGCCGATCAGGGTGCGCAAGGGCGCAAAGACCATGGGAATGGCGACAGCCAGTGCCACCCACCAAGCGGGCACTTGCAGCTCCACGATCATGACCCGGTTGAGCGTGCCCACCAGCAGCGCCGTGACCATGCCAATCACCACCTGGAACAACGACAGGCGCAAGAGGCGCGCCATGGGCAGCTCAGGCGAGGCCGCATCGGCAAACGGCATGAAGCGCGTGCCGTAGGCCGTAAACCAGCGGGGCATGGGGACGCGCAGTTTCATGAGCGTGTCCACTCCCAGGCTTGAGAGGTGTAAAAGCCACTGGCCACGCGCTGCATGCGCGCGCCTTGCCAGCCTTGCAAATCCAGGTGGTTTTGCATGCGTTGCAGCAAGTCGGCATGCGCAACGGGTGACAAAGATGGCGAACGGTCACTGCGCGGAAACAAGCGTCCCGCGCTGTGCATCAGGGCCAAGAGCGGTGTGCGCGGCGCAAAGGTGAAGGCCATGGAGCTGCGGGTGCGCTGGGCCAAACCGGCCAAAGCTTCGGCGATTTGGTCGCTGTCGTAGTGGATGAGCGAGTCCATGCAGACCACATGGTCAAAGTGGCCTAAGTCGGGGCTGAGCATGTCGCCTGACATGAATTCGACTGAGCCGGGCAGGGTGGGGTGCTCGGCAGCCATGCGTTCGGCAGCCAACTTGACCAAGGTGGGCGATAGGTCGATGGCCACAACGTGGGCACCGCGCAGGGCCGCTTGCAAGGCCAGCGCGCCGGTGCCACAACCGGCATCCAGCACGCGCAGGCCACGCAGGTCTTGCGGCAACCACGACAGCAGGGTCTCGCGCATGGTGTCGCGCCCGGCGCGCACGGTGGCGCGGATGCGGCCCACCGGCTCGTTCGAGGTCAATCGCGCCCAAGCATCGGCCGCGGTGCGGTCAAAGTAGTGCTCGATCTGGCTGCGGCGTTGTTCGTAGGCGGTGGTGTTCATCGGGTGCTTTCCGTGTGGGATTCAGTCGAAACCCAGCAGATCAAAAATGTCGCGGTCTTTCATGGGGATGGAGGGCAGTGCATCGGCCCCCAGCCACAGCGCGGCAGCCAGACGCAAGTACTCGTCCTGTACGGCTTTGACAGCGGGTGTGGGTTCCAGCTCGAACAGGGTGCACTTTTGCAGACGGCTCTTGCGGATCTCGTCCAGCATGGGAAAGTGCGCCATGGTTTTGAGGCCGGTGACCGCGTTGTATTTGTCAATCTGGTCGGTCGCGTCGCTGCGGTTCGCGATCACGCCGCCCAGGCGTACGTTGTAGTTCTTGGCCTTGGCACCAATCGCTTGGACGATGCGGTTCATCGCAAAGATGGAGTCGAAGTCGTTGGCAGTGACGATGAGCGCACGGTCGGCGTGTTGCAGCGGGGCGGCAAAACCGCCACACACCACGTCGCCCAGCACGTCAAAAATCACCACGTCGGTGTCTTCGAGCAAATGGTGTTCTTTCAGTAATTTGACGGTCTGGCCGACCACGTAGCCGCCGCAGCCAGTGCCTGCGGGCGGGCCACCGGCTTCCACGCACATCACGCCGTTGTAGCCTTTGAAGACGAAGTCATCGAGGCGAAGTTCCTCCGCATGGAAGTCCACCGTTTCGAGCGCGTCGATCACGGTGGGCATGAGTTTTTTGGTCAAGGTGAAGGTCGAGTCGTGTTTGGGGTCGCAGCCGATTTGCAGTACGCGCTTGCCCAGTTTGCTGAAGGCGACCGACAGGTTGGAAGACGTGGTGCTCTTGCCAATGCCGCCTTTGCCGTAGACCGCAAACACTTTGGCGGTGCCGATCTTGACGGTGGGGTCCATCTGGAACTGCACGCTGCCTTCGCCATCTGCGCCGCGTACCCTCTGGATGCTGTTCACGGGGATGCTGGTGGTTTCGATCATGCTGGGAGTCCTTCCTGTATGCCTTCAAGGCGGTCTTCAAGTTCTTCGCCGGCACGCAGCAAAGCTGACATGGTCTCGGCGTCGGGTTGCCAGTACTGGCGGCGGGTGGCCTCCAGCAGGCGGTTGGCCACTTTGGCCGATGCGGTGGGATTGAGTTGGGCCATGCGTTCGCGCATAGCAGGGTCCAACACAAAGGTCTGGGCCAGCTGCTGGTAGACCCAGGGCTGCACTTGGCCTGTGGTGGCCGACCAGCCCATGGTGTTGGTCAGGTGCGCCTCAATCTGGCGCACGCCTTCGTAGCCGTGTTGCAGCATGCTTTCGTGCCATTTGGGATTGAGCATGCGGCTGCGGGTTTCCAGCGCCACTTGTTCGGTCAGGCTGCGCACCACACCATCGCCTTGTGTTTGGTCGCCGATGAACACTGGCGGGGCTTCGGCGGCGTTGCCGTCGCGCTGGTGTTTGGCCTGCAGCACGGCGCGGCTGATGCCGCCCAAGGTGTCGAAGTAAGTGTCGATGCTGGTCACGCCCAGCTCCACCGAATCCAGGTTTTGGTAGGTGAGTGACACACTGGCCAGCGCGCTTTGGAGCACGGCAGTGTTGCGCACCGGGCGACCTTCACGGCCGTAGGCAAAGCCCTTGCGCTGGGTGAAGGCGTCTCCGAGTTCGTTTTCGTTTTCCCAGCAACTGCTGTCAATCAGTTGGTTCACGTTGGCGCCATAAGCGCCTTCGGTGTTGCCAAAAACGCGCAGTGCAGCGGTTTCCAGGGTGCTGCCTTCGTGCTCGGCCAGGTAGGCCAGCGCATGTTGGCGCACAAAGTTTTGTTCCACCGGTTCGTCAGCACTGGCGGCCAAAAACGCGGCTTCGGCCAGCAAGCGAATTTGCATGGGCAACAGGTCGCGGAAGATGCCGGACAAGGTGATGACCACGTCGATGCGTGGGCGGCCCAATTCTGCCAAGGGGATCAGTTGAGCGCCAGCCAAGCGGCCGTAGCTGTCAAATCGGGGTGCTGCGCCCATCAAGGCCAAGGCCTGTGCCATCGGGCTACCTTCGGTCTTGAGGTTGTCGGTGCCCCACAGCACCATGGCCACGGTCTCGGGCATGGTCTGGTGGTCTTGCTGGTAGCGAGCCAAAAGTTTCTCCGCTTGACGCTGGCCATCGCGTACCGCAAAGGCGGACGGCATACGGAAGGGGTCTAGGCCATGCAGGTTGCGCCCGGTGGGCAGCACATTGGCGTTGCGGATCAGGTCGCCACCGGGGGCGGGCTGCAAATAGCGGCCGTCCAGGGCGCGCATCAGGCCTTGCATTTCGTGGTCTTCGCCCAGCAGGCGGTTGCTGCGCACCAGCTGGCGCAAGGTCTCGGCCTGGGCTTTGTCGCCAGCCATCAGGTCGGCGCTGAATTGTGCGTTCAGTTCCGCTTCACTGGCTCCGTCGACCAAGGCGTCCATCAAAGTGGTGTTTTGGGCTGCCTTCAATCCCATGGCATCGGCCATGACCCGGAGCGTACCCAGGCGCTGCTCTCGGGTCGGCGCTTGACCCATGACATGCAGACCTTCGGGGATGAGCGCGTATTCGAGTTCAAGCAACTGGTTTTGCAGCGGCTCGATCCAGCTCGCATGGTCAGTGCCTGCAGCCGTGTTCAATAGCGGCGGCACGGCCAGGTCAATGCCTCGCGCCTGTTCGTGAATCAGCTCGGTCATGCTCTCGCGGTCTTGGGTTTGGTCGGGCCCCATTTGCTGCCAGCGCTCGATGGATTGCTGCAAGCTGACCAGTTCTTTGTACAGGCCCGAATGCGTGAGCGAGGGCGTGAGGTAACTCACCAGCGTGGCCGCGCCACGGCGCTTGGCGAGGGCCCCTTCGGACGGGTTGTTGGCGGCGTAGAGGTAAACATTGGGCAGCGCGCCGATCAGGCGGTCGGGCCAACACTGGGCCGACAGGCCGGTTTGTTTGCCAGGCATGAACTCGAGCGCGCCGTGCGTGCCAAAGTGCAGCACCGCGTCGGCAGCGTAGTCCTCACGCAGGTAGCGGTAGAACGCGCTGAAGGCATGGGTGGGGGCGCAGCCGGTCTCAAACAGCAGGCGCATCGGGTCACCCTCGTAGCCAAAGCCCGGTTGCACCGTGACCACCACCTGGCCAAAGTCTGCACCCAGCACAAAGATCGACTGGCCATTGGTCAGGTGCTTGCCGGGGGCGGGGCCCCACTGCACTTCGATCTCGTTCAACCAGCGCTCGTTTTTCACATGGTGGCCGGTGTCGATGGCGTGCAGCACATTGGCTTGCGTGCCGTATTGGCTGGCGTTGCCGTGCAGCAGGCGGTTGCGCAGGTCGTCCACGCTGTCCGGCAATGTGACTTGGTAGCCTTCAAGCGACAAGCGCTGCAAGGTATTGAACAGCGACTGGAACACCGACAGGTAAGCAGCAGTGCCCACGCTGCCCGCGTTGGGTGGAAAGTTGAACAGCACGATGGCCAGCTTGCGGTCGGCGCGCGGTTTGTCGCGCAGGCGCACCAGGCGTTCCACGCGGGCGGTGAGCATTTCGGTGCGCTCGCTGCAGGTGAACATGTCCTGGCTGCGCGGGCCGCTGGGAAAGGTGCAGCGCTTGTCGCAGCCGTGGCAGGTTTGACCGGCGGGGCCGGGGCGGCCGCCATACACCATGGGCAAGATCGAGCCATCGAGTTCGGGAATGGCCACCATGATGGTGTTTTCCACGGGCAGCAGGCCACGGGTCGAGTCGCCCCATTGCTCGATGGATTGGAATTCGAGCGGGTGTGCGGCGATGTAGGGCACATCGAGTTCGCTGAGCGCCACTTCGGCGGCGCTGGCGTCGTTGTAGGCCGGGCCACCGACCAGCGAAAAGCCAGTGAGCGACACCAAGGATTGGATAGGCGTTCCCGTGCCTGGCTTGAAGAAGCGGTCCATGGCCGGGCGGGCATCGAGGCCGCTGGCAAAGGCTGGAATCACGCGCAGGCCGCGCGCTTGCAGCGAGGCGATGACCGCGTCGTAATGCGCGGTGTTGCCGGCCAGCAAATACGAGCGCAGCAGCAACAGACCCACGGCGGGTTGGTCTTTGCGGCCGTGGCCGGGCAGATCGCTCAGCTGTTCGCTGATGCGGCTTTTCATCTGCGGGTGGTACAGGCCCACCTCGGGGTATTCAATCGGGTCTTCTGGCTGTGCCAGGGCGCGCAGCGGCTCGCGGGGGCCTTGGGCGTAGCGGTGCACCAGGGTTTTGACCAAGTGCTCGATGTTGTGCTCCGAACCGGCCAGCCAGTAGCGCATGGTCAAGAAGAAAAGGCGCAGGTCTTGCGCGGTGCCGGGGATGAAGCGCAGCAGCTTGGGCAGGCGGCGCAGCATGGCCATTTGCTTGGCCCCGGCGCTCGATGGCGCGCCGGTGTCAGAGCCAGTGTCTTTGTTCTTGGCACTGGGGCGCAGCTTTTTGAGCAAGGCCATCAGGCCACTCGATTCGCGACCCATGACCAGCTTGCCCATTCGGGTGAGTTGGGTCACTTGCGGGGCGGACATGATGCAGACCATGGCGTCGCAATGTTCGCGGCGCGCTTGCAGGGCGTCGAGCACCGGCAGGAAATGGTCTTCCATGAAGAGCATGGTGACGATGACCAGATCGGCTTGTGCCACGGCAGTCAGGCACGCGGCCAAGGCAGTGTCGCTGTCTCGCCAAGCCGAGGCGCTGTGCGTTTGCAGGTGCAGGCCCGGCACATCGCGCGCCAGACGCTCGGCCGCGCTCTCGGCCGCGCTGGCCAGGTGGCTGTCCATGGTCAACAGCACCACGCTCATGCGCGGTGTTGTTGAGGAAGCCTGTTTACCGGCTGTAATGGGCTTTGGCATCGTAGAGCGTCTCCACGGTGATGGTCGCCACGCCCTGGTCTTGGGCAAATCGCTCGGTGTTGCGGCGCGCTTTGCCCCGCACAAAGAACGGGATCTTGCCCAGCTCTTTTTCGGCCTCGGGGCTCCAGGTGGCCTGGTTCGAAGCGGCTTGGGCGGGGACAGCGACCTTGTGAACGCTGTCGGTGGTCAGTGTTTCGGTGGGAGCGGGTGCAGCCACAGGCATGGGCGTCGTTGCGACAACGGGTGCACTAAGCGGCGCAGCGACGATCGGAGCCACGTTCTCTGCCGCAGGCCGCGTGCTGCCCAAATGCGAGGGCGCAGCCCCGGCGTGGAACTCGAAGTCTTCGCGGAACATGCCGATCAGGTGTTCTTCCAGGCCCATCATCAGAGGGTGTACCCAAGTGTCGAACAGCACATTCGCGCCTTCAAAACCCATTTGCGGGGCGTAGCGTGCGGGGAAGTCTTGCACATGCACCGGGGCTGAAATCACTGCGCAGGGAATGCCCTGGCGCTTGGCAATATGACGCTCCATTTGTGTGCCCAAGATCAGCTCGGGTTGCAAGGCTTGGATCTGGTCTTCGACTTCCAGGTAGTCGTCGGTGATCAGCGCTTCGACGCCGTAGCGCTTACCGCAATCGCGCACTTCGCGAGCAAATTCTCGGCTGTAACTGCCCAGGCCCACCACCTCAAAGCCCATCTCCTGGCTGGCGATGCGGGCTGCGGCCACCACGTGCGTGGCGTCACCAAAAATGTAGACGCGTTTGCCGGTCAGGTAGGTTGAATCGACCGACTTGGCGTACCAAGGCGCATGCGCATGCTCGGGGTCTTGGCCAGGCACCGGCTGGCCTGTCAGGGCGCAGACTTCGGCCATGAAGTCACGGGTGGCGTGGCTGCCCAAAGGGACAGTCTTGGTGTAAGGCTGGTCAAACTGGCGCTGCAGCCACTGGGCGGCGGCCAGGCCAATTTCGGGGTAGAGCACCACGTTGAAGTCGGCTTCGGCCAGTTTTTGCACATCGGCCACGCTGGCACTCAGGGGCGCGACCACGGCCACGTCGACACCGAGTTGGTTCAGCAGTTGGGTGATTTCCTTGACGTCGTCGCGGTGGCGAAAGCCCAGGGCGCTGGGGCCCAAGATGTTGCAAGTGGGGCGTGCCTTGGCTGCCTTGGCGGTGTCATCAGCTGGCTTGTGCACCAGGTGGCGGCACAGTTGGTAAAAGGTTTCGCTTGCGCCCCAGTTTTCCTTGCGCTGGTATGAAGGCAACTCCAGCGCCACCACTGGAATGGTCAGTTGCAGGGCCTGGGCCAGGCCACCCGGGTCGTCCTGGATGAGCTCAGCCGTGCATGACGAGCCCACCAACATGGCTGCAGGCTTGAAGCGTGCCATCGCTTGGCGTGCTGCATCCTTGAAAAGCTCGGCGGTGTCGCCGCCCAGATCGCGCGCCTGGAAGGTGGTGTAGGTGACGGGCGGGCGGCGCGGCAGGCGCTCGATCATGGTGAACAACAAGTCGGCGTAAGTGTCGCCTTGGGGGGCGTGCAGCACGTAGTGCACGTCCGTCATGGCGGTGGCCACGCGCATCGCGCCCACGTGGGGTGGTCCTTCGTAAGTCCAGAGCGTCAGTTGCATGGGGAGTTCCTGCGCTTTAAGCCGCCAGCTTCAGGCGGCGTTTGAGGGGGCGGCTGAACAAACCGGCAAGGTCCGACGCTTGTTCGTAGCCCTGAATGGGGGTGAAGACCAACTCAATGGCCCACTTGGTGGTGATACCTTGCGCTTCGAGCGGGTTGGCCAAGCCGAGGCCGCAGACCACGAGGTCGGGGGCATCGGCGATGCAGCGGTCGAGCTGCAGGTCCACGTCTTGGCCTTCGCTGATGCGCGTGCCTGTGGGCAAGAGCGCGAGTTCTTCGGCCATGTGCTGGCGGTGCAAATAGGGCGTGCCCACTTCGACCAAATCCATGCCCAGTTCGCGGTGGACAAAGCGCGCCAGCGGAATTTCGAGCTGCGAGTCGGGGAAGAAAAAGATGCGCTGGCCTTGCAGCATCTGGCGCTGTACGGCCAGGGCTTTTTCGGCGCGCTGGCGCGGCGCAGCGGTGGCTAGTTCAAACACCTCGGGGGCTACGCCAAACTCGGTGGCGGCCGCTTGCAGCCAAGCGGTGGTGCCTTCCACGCCCAGCGGGAACGGTGCGGGCAAATGTTGCGCGCCACGCGACTGCAGGGCGCGGGCGGTGTCGGCCAAAAAGGGCTGGGCCAACAAATAGCGGGTGTTCGGGCCGACCACCGGCATGGCTTGGCTGTTGCGCGGCGGGAAGAAGTTGACTTGCAGACCCATGCGATCAAAGAGGCTGCGCATCTGGTCTTCGACCACGTCGGCCAAGGTGCCCACCACCATCAGAGCAGGGGCGGTATCTGGGGCGCTGGTGGGCAGGCCGGGGACCATGGCCGCCAGGCAAGCGTCTTCGCCTTGGGTGAAGGTGGTTTCGATGCCGCTGCCCGAGTAGTTGAGCACGCGCACCTTGGGGTGGTGGATCTGGTTTTGGCGCTCGGCGGCGCGCGACAAATCGAGCTTGATGACTTCGGACGGGCAAGAGCCCACCAAAAACAACAAGCGGATGTCGGGGCGGCGCGCCAGCAATTGACCGACCACGCGGTCGAGTTCTTCGTGCACATCGGCCAGGCCTGCCAAGTCGCGCTCATCGATGATGGCGGTGCCAAAGCGGGGTTCGGCAAAGATCATCACACCGGCCGCTGACTGGATCAGGTGGGCGCAGGTGCGTGAGCCGACCACCAAAAAGAAAGCGTCCTGGATCTTGCGGTGCAGCCAGATGATGCCGGTCAGACCACAAAACACCTCGCGCTGGCCACGTTCGACCAAAGGCACGACGTCGGTGCAACCGGCGGTTTGCGCCGAGGTTTCGGCGCGGATCGGGATGACAGTGCTCATGTGCTGGCCTGTGCGCCCGTGTCGGGCAAAGAGGTGGATGAGGGTTGTTTTTGCAGCCGCGCCATACGCAGCTTGCGGATGTATTGCGCGGCGTTGATGGCGTAACTGCCATACGCGGCCAAGGCCAGCAGCAGCTGGTCGGTGGGGTTCCACACGCCTTGCCACCAAACCCACAGGTAGGTGGTGTGCAGGGCCAGCACCCCCATGCTGACCACATCTTCCCAATAGAAGGCAGGGGCAAACAGGTATTGACCGAAGACCACTTTTTCCCAGATGGCGCCGGTGACCATGATGGCGTAGAGCACCAAAGTCTTGATCACCACCGAGGCCAGTGCCCAGTCGGTGTGCTCGCCGGTGTGCAGGCTGTTGATCACCAAATACAGGCTGATGCCAAAGATCAGGAACTGCACCGGGGCCAGCACGCCTTGCACCAGCGTCCAGGCGGTCGCGTCACGCCGGGCGCGTTGCGCTGGCGTGTACAAAACCTGGGGGCTGGAAGTGGACATGGAGGACCTGGTTGGGTGTTGGGGCTTGGAGTGAATGTAAGTCTGGACATACAGTGTGTCAACATAAATTGACAATATTTTAAGTAATCAGGGTTTACACTAGATACAATGCACTGAAATCAAACCACACTCAGGCCTGTGTTTGGTGAGGTCATTTGCATGGCCTGACCAGCCTTCTTGCGACGAGCACTCCGACGCCCCGGAGCCTGCCGCTGGTGTATCCTTTTGATGATCGGTGCTTGTCATGGCGAAATTCAATCTTGAAAACTCTCCATCTCCGCCCTTGGTGCAGGGGGTGATGCCCTTGCCAGAGGCCCTGAGGCAAGGCACGCCCGTGGGTCCGCGTTTGGTGGGTGGCACCTCATTTGCAGGCAAATCGGCCATCGACCTGGCCCAAATCCAGATCTTGGCCCAAGCCTGTTTGCAGGGCCTGGATGCGGCAAGGCAGGTGGTGTTTGGTTGGCAGCGCCAAGGCCAGTCGCTGGAAGACATCTACATACAAGGCATCACACCGTGTGCCCGCCTCTTGGGGGACTGGTGGTGTTCGGACCGGTTGGACTTCGCCTTGTCGACCATCGCTTCTGCCCATCTACAGCAGTTGCTGCACGACTTCAGTGCGGAGTTTTTCCAAGAGTCGCCTAAAAAGCCCAATGGCTTGAGCCTGCTTTTGTTGACCGAGCCAGGGGCTCAGCACAGCATGGGTTTGTTCATGCTCAGTGAGTTCTTCAAGCGCTCGGGTTGGGTGGTGACGGTGGCCGTGCCCCAAGACGTGGCGGATTTCAAAAAATTGTTTGTGTCCGATTGGTTCGATGCGGTGGGCATTTCCATCAGCACCGACCGGCATTTGGGTACCCTGCAGACCTTGCTCCCACAGCTGCGTGAGGCATCAGACAACCTGAACTTGCAAGTCTTTGTCGGCGGGCCCATGGCTTTCACCGCGCCCGACTTGCTCAAAGGGCTGCCCGCCCAACTGATCGCCGAAGATGCACCCGAGACCGTGGCCTGCGTCACGCGCGGCATGCTTTTGTCATCCGCAAGGGCCACATAAAATGTCAATTCACGAACTTTTAATTGATTTGAATCACATTTCCTCAAGCTTCAATGGGCTGCATCAGCCTATACTTGAATGACAAATATAAGTGTCAACTTCCTGATGCTCAAACCCGTTTGGTTTACAACATGAAGCTTCCCTCTTTGGACCCGTCCACCTTTTCCCAGTTGCTGGGCGTGGTGTCTGACGTCACCTTGGTCATGGACCCGCAAGGGGTGATCGAGGACGTGTCTACCGGGCGTGACACATTGGCAGCTTTGGGCTGTCAAACCTGGATGGGACGCCGCTGGATTGACACGGTCACCAGCGAGAGTCGCGCCAAAGTCCAAGAAATGCTGCTGTCGCAAGGCGCCCCTGAGGTGATGCGTTGGCGGCATGTGAACCACATGTCCCCTGCGGGCAACGAAGTTGCTTTGCAGTATGTGGTGTTGCCCTTGAGCGGTGGCAAGTTGCTGGCCATGGGCCGTGATTTGGAAAGTCTGGCGGAGCTGCAGCGTCGACTGGTTGAAACCCAGCAGTCCATGGAACGAGATTATCTTCGTCTGCGGCACATTGAGGCGCGCTACCGCGTGTTGTTCGACACCTCCTCTGAGGCTGTTTTGATGGTGGACGCCACCACCCAACGAGTTTTGGAAGCCAATGTGGGCGCCCAGGCCTTGCTCAAAGATGCAGGCAAACGCTTGGTCGGACGTGACGTGCGGGAATGTTTTGAAGGCGATAGCCAGGGCGAAGTTCAGTCTTTGCTGCGGATGGCGCTGGCCACCGGCCGCATTGAGATGTGCGCGGCTCGCGTGACAGGTTTGCCGTCGACTTGGACGGTGTCTGCCACCGTGTTCCGTCAAGAGGGCGGGGCCCAGTTTCTGGTTCGCTTGGTCACGCGTGAATCAGCCGTTTTGTCTCACCAAGAACCTGGGTCATCGGCTGCCTTGAGCGAAGCCATGGAGCGTTTCCCCGATGGCTGGTTGCTCACCGACACCACAGGCGTGATCAAAAGTGTGAACGAAGAAGGCATGGCTTTGCTGGGGCTGACGGCTTCGTCTCAAGTGGTGGGCCAGAGTCTTGAGCGCTGGTTGTTGCGTGGAGCGGTCGATTGGGGTGTGCTCAACACCAGTTTGCGCCAACAATTGCCTGTCCGTAACTTCGCCACCGAAGTGCGCACCCTGTCGGGCATGACTTTGCCCGTCGAGGTGTCGGCGGTTTGTTTGGCCCGGCCTGAACCTATGTTTGCCTTTTTCGTGCGCGACATGGACCGTCGCTTGCAAGGCGGTGCTTCGGTCACGCAAAGCCAAATCAACCCCTTTGCCGACTTGACCCAGCTGGTGGGGCGTCGCCCGATCAAGGACATTGTGGGTGAAACCGTGGACACCATTGAGCGCATGTGCATCGAAGCGGCTTTGGAGTTGACCCACAACAACCGCGCGTCGGCCGCGGAAATGCTGGGTTTGTCTCGCCAAAGTCTCTATGTCAAGTTGCGCCGCTTCGGCATGGTGGCCGAAGCCGAAAGCGACAACCCCTGAAGACTGTCAATTAAAATTGACGATAAGTGTCAATCCTAGTTGACATTTAAAAAACTCTCTTCACAATCGGGGCATGGACACCCCGCCACTGGCCCAAACGCCACCTCCTCAGGCTTCTCGCGCGAGTGCCGTGCTGACAGCGCGGGCGGTGCCGCTCAGCCGACCGGCTTGGCGCACGGTGGCCGAATTTCTCAAACCCATCACCTGGTTCCCACCCATGTGGGCTTTTGCCTGTGGTGTGGTGGCCTCGGGCCAAGACATCGGCGCAAATTGGGCTTTGCTGCTTTTGGGTCTGGTGCTCACCGGTCCGCTCGTTTGCGCCAGCAGCCAGGCGGTGAACGACTGGTTTGACCGACATGTGGACGCCATCAATGAGCCCAACCGACCTATTCCCTCGGGCCGCATGCCCGGCCGCTGGGGTTTGGGCTTGGCCATCGCCTGGACTGTGCTGTCACTGCTGTGGGCCACGCTCATGGGTCCCTGGGGCTTTGCCGCTTGTGCTTTGGCCATCGTCTTGTCTTGGGCCTACAGCGCGCCGCCCGTGCGCCTGAAAAAAAACGGCTGGTGGGGCAACTCCGCTTGTGCTCTGAGCTACGAAGGTCTGGCCTGGCTGACGGGCACTGCGGTCATGTTGGGTGGTGCCTGGCCCGGCCCACATTCGGTGGCGCTGGCGCTGCTCTACAGCGTCGGTGCCCACGGCATCATGACGCTCAACGATTTCAAGGCGATTGAAGGCGACCGTCAGATGGGTGTGGCTTCGCTGCCCGTGCAGCTGGGTGCGCACGGCGCGGCCCGCATGGCCTGCGTCTTCATGCTGGTTCCGCAAGTGGTGGTGGCTTTGTTGTTGGCCCACTGGCAGTTGCCATGGCACGCAGCGGGCGTCTTGGCCTTGGCGATTTCGCAAGTCCCATTGATGCTGAAATTTCTTCGCCAGCCGGTGGAGCGTGCGCTGCATGTGTCGGCCTTTGGCGTGCCCCTGTTTGTCAGCGGCATGATGGTCAGTGCATGGGGTTTGCGCCAACTTAGCCTTGTGCCAACAGCGGCGGGTATTGCATGAGCAGAGCCGTGAACGCATCCCTGTTTGGTTGGTTTCAAATCATCCGCTTGGGCCTGATTCAGGCTTGTTTGGGCGCAGTGGTGGTGGTGACCACGTCCACGCTCAACCGCATCATGGTGGTCGAGTTGGCGCTGCCCGCTTTGTTGCCAGGCTTTTTGGTGGCTTGGCATTACGCTGTGCAAATGGTGCGCCCGCGCATGGGCTTTGGCGCTGACAAAGGCCAGCGCAGCACGCCCTGGATGATGGGCGGCATGCTGGTGCTGGGCCTGGGCGGCGTGATGGCTGCGTGGGCCACCGTGTGGATGGCCGAAGAACCCTTTTACGGTGCCCTGATGGCTTGGTTCTCGTTCAGCCTGATTGGCTTGGGCGTGAGCGCTTGCGGCACATCCCTTCTGACTTTGATGGCAAAGCGCGTGCCCGAAGAGCGGCGTGCACCTGCTGCCACCACGGTCTGGTTGATGATGATTGTGGGTTTTGCAGTCACCGCCGGCGTGGTGGGGAAGCTGATCGACCCCTACAGCCCGCAGATTTTGCTGCAGGTGTCGGCGGGTTTGAGTGGGGTGACGGCTTTGATCACAGCTTTGTGTTTGTGGGGCTTGGAAAAGCCGATGGACGCAGCTGTTGAGCAGCTGACATCTGACAGCTTGGCCAAAGCACGCTTGCAAAAACAAAATTTCAAAGAAGCCTTCAAAGAAGTTTGGTCTGAGCCTGCGGCGCGCACTTTCACGGTGTTCGTGTTCATGTCCATGCTGGCCTACAGCGCCCAAGACTTGATTCTGGAGCCCTTTGCAGGTGCCGTCCACGGCTTCACACCGGGGCAGACCACGCAGCTCTCTGGCTGGCACCACATGGGTGTGCTTGTGGGCATGTTGGCGGTGGCTGGGGCCGGTTCGCGCTGGGTGGCTGGGCGCTTGGGCTCGGTACAGAGCTGGATGGTGGGTGGCTGTTTGTTTTCGGCTTTGGCCACGTTCGGTTTGGTCAGTTCAGCCTTGTCTGCTGAATGGCCTCTGAAGGCCAATGTGGTGTTTTTGGGGGTGGCCAACGGTGCGTTTTCTATCGCAGCCATTGCCACCATGATGCGCTTGGCGGGTGAGGGCGGCGCAGGCCGCGAAGGCACGCGCATGGGTTTGTGGGGCGCGGCGCAAGCGGCGGCCTTTGGCTTGGGTGGTTTGCTGGGCACTGCCGCCAGCGACCTGGCCCATGCCTTGTTGGGTGAACAACGCACGGCCTATGCGGCTGTGTTTGGCATGCAAGCGCTGATGTTTGCGGTGTCGGCGGCGGTGGCTGTGCGCCTTCGCGCTGGTCCAACGCAACGTCAGTCCTTGCGTTTTGATGGTCCCGTATTACTCAAAGGTGGGTCAAGCTCATGAACCAAACCGATTACGACTTTGTGGTGGTGGGTGGAGGGCCTTCGGGCGCCACCGCGGCGCACGATCTGGTGCGCGAAGGCTGGCGCGTGTTGCTCTTGGACCGACAGGGCCGCACCAAGCCTTGTGGCGGTGCGATTCCACCACGACTCATCAAAGACTTCGACATTCCTGACCATCTGCTGGTGGCCAAGGTGCGTTGTGCCCGCATGATTTCTCCAACCGACAACAAGGTCGACATCCCGATCGACAACGGCTATGTGGGCATGGTGGACCGCGACGAGTTCGATGAGTATTTGCGCGAGCGCGCAGCCAAATCGGGTGCGGTGCGTTGCCAAGCTATTTTTGACAAGTTGCAGCACGACGACAGTGGTCAGCTGTGGGTGCACTTCACTCCTGTGACGTCCAAAGAGCATTCGGCGACCGAACATGCCCAGCCCATCAAGGTGTCTACCCGCATGGTCGTGGGGGCCGATGGTGCCCGCTCTGAGGTGGCACGCCAAGCCATTCCTAACGCGCACAAAACCAAGTATGTGTTCGCATACCACGAGATCATTGAGTCGCCTGTGGGCCAGCCCGGTTATGACGCAGCACGTTGCGACGTGTATTACCAAGGCGAAGTGTCACCCGACTTTTATGGCTGGGTGTTTCCGCACGGCAAGACCATGAGCGTGGGCATGGGCAGTGCCGACAAGGGCTACTCCTTGCGCAGTGCCACGGCGCGCTTGCGCGAGATTGCTGGCCTGACACATGCCCCTACTTTGCGCCGGGAAGGCGCACCCATCCCGCTCAAACCGCTGCCCCAATGGGACAACGGCCGAGACGTGGTGGTGATTGGTGATGCTGCAGGCGTGGTGGCCCCGTCCTCTGGAGAAGGCATTTACTACGCGATGGATTGCGCGCGGCGTGTGTCGCAAGCCGCACACCAGGCCCTCAAAACCGGCAACAGCGCTTGCCTGAAGCAAGGCCGCAAGAGCTTCATGAAGCAGCATGGCCGCGTGTTCTGGATCTTGGGCGTGATGCAGTACTTCTGGTACCAAAACGACAAACGCCGCGAAAAGTTTGTCAAGATTTGCGAAGATCGCGATGTGCAACGCCTGACCTTTGAGTCGTACATGAACAAGGAATTGGCTCGCAAGGACCCGATGGCACACGTGCGCATCTTCTTGAAAGACATGGCCCATTTGTTGGGTTTGGCACGCACATGAGGCTTTGGTGAGCCAGCACCCCGAACACGGTTTGCTGATGCACACCCTGAGGCGCAAGCCCCAAGCGCCTGTGCGTGCTCTGCTCTTGGCCTTTGTGCTCAGCTACGCCACAGCGGGCATCGGCGCGGCCCTGAGCGAGTTGGGGCCGTGGTACTTTGCGCTCAAACACCCGCCCTGGAAGCCGCCTGACGCCGCTTTTGGTGCTATCTGGAGCACGATTTTTACCTTGTGTGCCATCAGCGCTTGGCTGGCTTGGCAAGCGGCCGACACGCTGGCCTTGCGCCGCCGTGTGTTGTATTTGTTTGGGGTGAACGCGGTCCTCAACGTCTTGTGGAGTGCGCTCTACTTCAAGTTGCAGCGGCCTGATTGGGCGCTCTTTGAGGTGGTGTTTTTGTGGCTCTCGATACTGGCCTTGGTCATGGGCTTGTGGCGGATGTCGCGTTGGGCCAGTTTGTTGCTCGTCACATATTGGATTTGGGTCAGTATTGCGGCGGTGCTCAATGTGCAGACCGTGATGCTCAATGGCCCTTTTGGCCCCAAGCCCTGACATGAACTCTTTGACGCGCGTGGCCCGCGCCCCATGAAAAGGCTTGCCAGCGTGTTGGCCCTGACTGCCTTGACCGTGTTGTCCTTTTGGCTCTGGACACCGGACTTGCCGCGCTCGACCTTGGAGGCGCGCTATCTGGCCGCACCCGCTGACCTGCGCAGCGTGGGTCCGTGGAGACTTCATGTCCGCCAAAGCGGCCCGACCGACGCCCCCGCGGTGGTGTTGTTGCATGGTTTTGGTTCGAGCCTTCACACTTGGGATGCATGGGCCCAGGGTTTGTCTGCCACCCACCGAGTGGTGCGCATCGATTTGCCCGGCAGCGGTTTGAGCCCACCCGATCCCGCTCACGATTACCGAGACGCGCGCAGCCTTGAGATGCTGATCGCCTTGATGGACAGTTTGGGCTTGCAACGCGCCAGCTGGGTGGGCCATTCGATGGGTGGACGCATCGCTTGGACTTTGGCTGCCCGGTATCCGGAACGTGTGGACAAGCTGGTGTTGGTGGCGCCCGATGGCTTTGCCAGTTTTGGTTTTGAGTACGGCAAGCCGATGGATGTGCCTGCCACATTGGGCCTCATGCGCCATGTCTTGCCCAAGCCTTTGCTGCGCATGAATTTGCAACCGGCCTATGCCCGTGCAGAGAGTTTGAGTGATGTTGTCACCACCCGGTACCATGATTTGATTTTGGCCCCCGGAGCTCGGCAAGCCATGCTGGACCGATTGAAGCAAACGGTGCTGGAAGAGCCCGTGCCGCTGTTGCGTCAAATCAAGGCCCCGACCTTGCTGGTCTGGGGCGAGGCCGATGCCATGATTCCCTTGCGCAATGCCCAGGATTATTTGCAAGCGATTCAGGGCAGCCGTTTGGTGTCTTGGCCCCAAGTGGGGCATTTGCCACAAGAAGAAGCGGCTGAGGCGTCGCAACAAGCGGTAGCCGAATTTTTGCGTTGAGCTTGCTCAGGTGATCCGTATGCCGACTTGCAAGATGTCGTTGCCTTCGGTGACGCGCACACTGACCTCGGCTTTGCCCAGGTGCGCCGTGTCGCCTTCGACCGGTGGGCGGTGCAAACTGTCAGCCAACCATTGGCCAATGGTTTTGTCTGAATCGCAAGGCAGTTCCAGCCCATAAAACATGCACAGGTCGCCCATGGAGGTGCTGGCGGCCAGCACAAAATCACCGAAGACCAAACGGGCGTGTTCGGTGTCGTCCAAGTCGGGCAAGACCACGTTCAGCCGTCGTGCACTCCAGGCAATGGTGGAGCCCTGCAGCACCAATGAGGTGAGTACCACGATGAAGGCCACATTGAAGTAGATGCTGGCCCCTTCGACACCGGCCATGACCGGGAACACCGCCAACACAATCGGCACCGCACCGCGCAGGCCCACCCAAGACACAAAGGCGATTTCGCGTCCGGAAAAGTGAAGCGGTTTCAGGCACAACCAAACCGACACGGGCCGGGCCACAAACATCAGCACCAGCGACACCCCAATGGCCGGCCACAGCGACTTCATCATCTCGGTGGGCGTCACCAGCAAGCCCAGCAACAAGAACATGCCCGCTTGCGACAACCAAGCGTAGCCGTCCATGGCCGACAAGGACGCACGGACCTGCCTGCGGGCACGGTTGCCAATGACTACCCCCATCAGATAAACCGCCAAAAAGCCAGACCCGCCCAACCAAGTGGTCAGAGCGAACACGGTGAGCCCGCCCGAGACCACCAACAGCGCGCGAACCCCACCCCCTCCGTCCTCGCCTCGTCCCAAGCGTTTGACCAATTCCGCCATGGCCCAGCCAAAGCCCAAGCCCAAGATACCGCCCCAGCCCAAGTGTTCCAGCAAAGACAGCAAGATTTCGGGGGCACTCAGGGGCAAACCGTCTGGGTTGGCCATGGACAGCGCGATGGCGATGAAAGTCAGTGTCAGGTAGACCGCCATCGGGTCGTTCAAGCCGGACTCGATCTCCAAGGTGGCGGAGACGCGTTCATTGAGGTGCACCCCGGAAGACTTGAGCAAGGAAAAAACGGCTGCTGCATCGGTGGAGCCGACGATGGCCCCGACCAAAAGGGCCAGAGGCCAAGACAAATCCAGCAGCCAATAAGCCGCAGCACCCGTGATGCCTGTGCACAGCACCACACCCAGTGTGGCCAACAACAGCGATGGCTTCAGACCGGTTCGGAAGGTGCGCATCTGGGTGCGCAATCCGCCGTCGAGCAGGATCACGGCCAGGGCCACGTTGCCCACCCAAAAGCTCAAGCGGAAATCCTCAAAGACCAGTCCACCTGGCCCGTTGACACCCGCCAAGATGCCTACCACCAAAAAAATCAAAAGGAATGAAAAACCGATGCGCGCAGAAAACACCCCCGCCAAGACACTGATGAACACCAGTGCAGCGCCGGCCAGCAAGGGCAATGAGAGGAAATCAAGCGACAAAACCATATCTTGAAAGTACCACAAGACGGGCTTCAGCCCTCAGGCATGGTTTTATCCAATGTGGCAGCAACGCAAGATGAACTGGGCCGTGCCCAAAGGGTCTTGTTCGTGTGCCAAGTGACCCGCGCCGGCTTGCAGATGCAGGCGCGCTTGTGGCAAGCGCGCGCAGGCTGCTTCAGCCAATGCTGGGGGCACGGTTTGGTCTTGCGCGCCAATGTGCATGAACACTGGGTTGCGAATCTCGTGCAAGCGTGTGGCCAGTGGCTTGAGCCGCCAAGCCGCCATCATCGACAGTACGCCGTGAACATGGCCTGCATCGCGCAGAACACGGGTGTACAAATCGAGGCCCGTAGCGTCCAAGGCCGAGCCGGTGCGCGCGATCCACTCGGCAACTGCGCCAGGCTTGGCCGCCATTTTGGCGGTGGCCCAAGCCGAGAGCGGGTTGAGGGCCGCCAACTTGGCCGCCGGACCGAACAGCCACGAGGCCACGCCAGGCAGTGGCAGCCAGGCGGGGTTCAGCCCGATCAAGGTGCTGCGCGATAGGCTGTCCACGTTCAAAGCCATTTGCGCGGCAATCGCAGCGCCAGCTGAATGGCCCACGATGGCTTGGGGCGTGAGCTTCAGTTGCAACATCAGCGCCCGCAGGCCCTCGGCCATGCCGGGCAGCGAGAGGGCGCCTTCAGGTCCTCGGTTGGTGAAAGCGTGTCCGGGCAGATCCGGAACGACCACGGTGAAGTGTTCGGCCAGTGTGGGCATCAGGTCGCGCCAGCTGAAATGACCCGAGCCCGTGCCATGCAAGAGCAGCATGCAGGGGCCGTGACCCATGGTTTGGACATGCCACTGGATCCCTCCTGCTTGCACTTGTCGGCTGTGCTGCGAATGCGGCCATATGTTGGGCTGGGCTTGGTGGGTGGCCCAAGTCATGCTGGGGTAGAAGCTGTCAAACATGGCCGTTCAGACCAGTGGGCTGCGCACCCGCTCGATGGCGTGCGCCATGCGTTGCGACTGCACCTGCGGCATGGGCAGGTAGCTCGCGCCCATGGTGGCCGCCAGTTGCTGCGCTTGCGAGTCGGGCTGCATGGAGGTGTCGATCCACAAGGCGCGGTGGCCGCTGGCGCGCCACTGTTGGCCCCAGCTTTGCGCATCGGTTTGGGCTTGGGCGCGGCCGCCCAGGCCTTGCAAGGTCACATTGGCACGGCCGTCACTCAGCACCACCAGGATGGGCGTGACGCCTTGGCGCTGCAGTTGCGCCGCTTGTTCGTGTGCCATTTTGAGGGCCAATGCCAAGGGCGTGCCGCCGCCACCGGGCAGGCCGGTCATGGCGCGTTTGGCGCGCACCAGCGAGCGCGTCATGGGCAACAGCAGCTGTGCTTGCGCACCCCGAAAGGCCACGATGCACACGCTGTCGCGTCGGGCATAGGATTGCTGCAGCAGCAACTCGACCGCGCCTTTGGCTTCGGCCAAGCGCTGCAAAGCAGCCGAGCCCGAAGCGTCGAGCGCCAGGATCAGGCAGCTGGAGGCGCGCTGCTGGTAACGCTGGATGTGGAAGTCTTCCGCGCGGATGGCCACGCGGCCGGTGCTGTGCGCTTGTCGCAAACGCTGTTTGGGCGCAGCGGCGCGCAAGGTGGCCAGCACATGCAAGCGCGCCTGGCCACCGGGGCGGCCCGGGCGCGGGGGCAGGGGGCGGCCACGCTGCGAGCCTGCGCGGGTTTGGCCGCTGCGGCCCGAGGTGTTGTGGCTGGCCGCGCCTTGGCGCGTCATCAGCGCATCGAGCATGTGCGGTGGCAAGCTGGCCAGGGCGGCGGCGACCATCATTTCTTGCAGGTCTTCGGCACTCGGTTCGGCGTTCTGTTCGGGGGGTGGGTCGGCGTCTTGGGGGTTGTCTTTTTCAGCCTGATTTTCAGGCGCTTGATCGGCATTTTCTGGTGGCTCTGGTTTATCTGGCGGCGGTGTGGTGTCTTCCTGTGGTGCAGGCTCTGCTGCAGCTTCTTCCTCTGAAGGCTCGGCCGGCCACTGCGTGGCGCGGGGGGCCAGCACGCAGCGCGCTGCAAAGCCCAGATCGTCGGCGTCCAGCGTACTTCGCCCGTTGAGGGCCGCATGGTTGCAAGCCACCCGCAGCGCCAAGCTGGGCACGCGCAAGGACCCAATGCCCAGGCCCAAAGCGGCGGCGCAAAGCGCTTGCATTTGCTCGTCGGTGGCTTGCACTTGGGGCAGGTGCTCGCGGGCGCGGGTCAAAGCGCCGGGGCTGAGACGAATCTGCAGGCCGTCAGTCCCGCTGTCGTCTTGCAAAGCCGCATGGATGTCGGTGGGCGAGAGTTCGTGCAGGTCCAACCACACGCCCAAGCGCTCGGCCAGAGCCACGCCCACGCCGAGCTCGTCGGGCAAGGATTCGTCCAGCGCCACCACGCCAAAGCGGGTGGGTGTGGGGGCTGCGCTGTGCCGAGTGGGCGGCACTTGGCCTTGTTCCAGGGCTTGCACCAAAGGCGCGAGCAGGGCGGGCGACAGGCGCTCGGCCATGGGCAGGCACACCAGACCTTGGTCGGCCTGTTGCAACAAGCCCGCTTGCAGGTGCAGCTGCCCGGTTTGCAGGGTGTGGGCCAGGTCGATGCCGCCCAGCAGCCGCTCGCTGTCCACCGAGCCGGGCACTTTGATCAGTCCCAGGCCCAGACCGGCTAAGGCTTGCAGCCAGCGCTCACGCACCGGGCCGTGCGGTGCGCGCAGGCACACGCCGCCAAAACCGTGGGGGTCGAGTTGCAGCAGTTGCAGCGTGGTGAGCGCGTCGTTCCAGCGCGCCATTGGGTCCGAAGGTGTGGACGGTGATGGGGCTTCGCGGGCCATGCGCGCACCCGGGTCAGGCGGCCAGCACTTCTTGCAAGCTGCGCTGTACGCGCGCGCCCGAGTCGGTGTCGTCCAGCGGGTTGCGGCGCAGTCGGTGGCGCAGGGCCAGCGGGGCCATGCTTTGCAGGTGCTCGGCCTTCACCGCTTTGTGGCCTTGCAGTGCGGCATACGCGCGGGTGGCGCGCAGCAGCGTGAGTTCGGCGCGCAGGCCGTCGGTGCCCAGTTGCTGACACAGGCGGGTGCACAGCATCAGCATGTCATCACTCACCTCCACTTGGTCGAGCAGGTCGCGCGCCTTGAGGATGCGTTTTTGCAGCTTCTGGTTGTCCTTGTGCCACAGTGCCTTGAAGGCCTCTGGGTCTTTGTCAAAGGCGTCGCGTCGCTTGATGATGCTCACGCGCAGTGTCAGGTCTTGTGGCGTGCGCACTTGTACCGACAGGCCAAAGCGGTCGAGCAGTTGCGGCCGCAGTTCGCCCTCTTCGGGGTTGCCGCTGCCCACCAGCACAAAGCGGGCGGGGTGGCGCACGCTCAGGCCTTCGCGCTCGACCAGGTTTTCCCCTGAGGCGGCCACGTCGATCAAGAGGTCCACCAGGTGGTCGTCGAGCAGGTTGACCTCGTCGATGTACAAAAAGCCCCGGTGTGCCTGAGCCAGCAGACCGGGTGCAAAGGATTTGACGCCTTGCGACAGGGCTTTTTCCAGATCGAGCGCGCCGACCACGCGGTCTTCGGTCGCGCCCAAAGGCAGGTCGACCACGGCGACGCTCTGGCGTTCGGTCACGACTTTGGCTTTGGGGTCGCGGGTTTGGCAGACCGGGCAGGCACCCGCTGGTTTGGCCGGATCGCAGCGGTAAGGACAGCCTTTGACGACCGAAATGGGGGGCAGCAGGTCGGCCAGAGCGCGCACGGCGGTCGATTTGCCGGTGCCCCGGTCGCCCAGGACCAGAACGCCCCCAATGGAAGGATCAACCGCCACCACTTGGATGGCGAGGGTCATTTCATCTTGACCAACGATGGCCGCAAAAGGGAAGGTCAAAGCCATGGGCGTTCCGCAAAACTGTTCTTGGCTCATCATCCAAAAGACGCGGCAAAGTGTCAAGTTAAATTTACACTTGATGCCAAATTTTTGTGTGGAGGCTTCGCGGGGCAGGACCCTTTCGCAAGACCCGTTAGCCACCAGCCCGGGTGAAGGGCATCACTCCGAACAGCCAAACGTGCAGGCCACCCATCAGGAAAGCCGCCCATACGCCGGTGCCGACCACCAAAGCGAGCACTGTACCCAGCAGCTTGCCTTCGGGCGCAGAGTGCAGGTTTTGGCGGTCCCGCTTGCGGGCTGCGCGGAACACCAACACCGACCAAACGAGAAAGCCGCCGAACAGCAGCACATCGGCCAAGTTGCCGTTGGACAACAGATGGCCGAGCGACCAGACCTTGACCGACAAGGTCATGGGATGGCGCAATTTGGCCTTGATCTGGTTGCCGGGTACATAAGTGGCCACCAGCAACACCATGGCCAGCCACATCAGCAAAATCGTGGCGTGCTGCGTGCCGCGAGGCGGTGTCCAAAGCACCACCGGGTCCAGCCGTGCTTGGCCGTAGCCTTGTACCAACAGATAAAGTCCCAACAAAGAGATGGCGGCGTAAACCGCCTTGAAACCCAGCTCACCCCAGCGGGCCATACCATCTTGGCGAAGTTGTGGCGCCAAGCTTTGAAGTGAATGGATGCCCAAAAAAAGGACCAAACCGAGCAGCAATTGCAACATGTCAAAACCCTTTGGCAGGAACCGTGTTGATAACGCCGCATTCTGACACGCCCTCCTGCATCTGGATTGACATTACAAATCCCGGGCTTTCCTGTGTGATTTGCTCGGGTATCTGGCCTGAAATGACAAAGTGACTGATCTGGCGCACAATGAACTATCCAGTATTTTCTGGCAGCCTTATCCAGGAGCAGTCCATGTCCCGTTTTACCGAAATCTCTTCCACCCGCCGCGTGTTCATGATGCAAGTGGCCACGGCCGCCACAGCCACTTTGGCTGTGGGCCAAGCATCCGCTCAAGCCATGCTTGACGAGAAAGATCCCCAAGCCGTTGGTTTGGCTTACAAAGCCGACGCGACCAAGGTCGACAAAGCCAAAAACCCCAAGTACGCTGCCGGTAACAACTGCGCCAACTGCGCCTTGTTCCAAGCCAAGGCCGGTGCCGCTGCAGGCGGTTGCCCGCTGTTTGGCGCCAAGCAAGTGTCTGCCAAAGGCTGGTGCTCCGCTTGGGCCAAGAAGGCTTGATGCCTCAGGTTCTCCGGCTGGATTTCTCCGGTCGGATTCCTCAAAACCGCCCTTGGGCGGTTTTTTTACGCCCTATGACGGCTTGATGCTCAGTGTTTGCCCTGATTTGCCCATGTCATTCAAGGGTTTGGACACACAAAGTGTCAATCTGTCGTTACACTTGTGGGTGTTTAAACCGACCAGAAAGCCCTTCCATGGCGTCTTGGGTGCTCTCAGCGATGGACCTGGCCTGTCAAAAGGCCCAGCGGACTTTGTTCGAGGGCGTGAGCTTGGTTGTGTCTCAAGGCAGTTGGTTGCACATCGAAGGCGGCAATGGGTGTGGCAAAACCAGTCTGCTGCGCATCTTGTGCGGCTTGTCACCTGCGGCGCGAGGCCATGTGCGCTGGGCCTCACCCGACCTGGCCCCCCCCGAGGGACTGCCACCTGCAACGTATGCCAGCCCGGACCGTTCGGTGCTGCATTACATCGGCCACGCTTTGGGACTCAAGCCTGATTTGAGTGCGACCGAAAACCTGTGCCTTGACGCCCAGGCCAGTGGCTTGGCGCTCAGCCCCGAAGAGGCGGTGCAAGCCCTTGCCGCACAGGGCCTTAAAAGCCGAGCGCATTTGCCCGTTCGCGTGCTGTCGCAAGGCCAACGGCAAGGCGTTGCTTTGGCGCGTCTGCGCACCAGCCCCGCGCGCTTGTGGGTGCTGGACGAACCTTTGGTGGGCTTGGACACCCAAGCCACAGCCATCGCTCGATCTTTGCTGCAATCGCACGTGGACGCTGGCGGCGCCATAGTCATGACCAGCCACCACGATGTGGGCTTGCAGGGCCCGGGTGAGCGGTTTCAACTGGGCGCTATGGCGCGGGCGGCATGAACGTACACATTCAACCCAGCCCCTGGCAAGCCATGGCCGGTGTGCTGCGCCGTGACCTGCGCCTGGCCTTGCGGCGCAAGTCCGAGTGGCTCGGCGCAGTTTTTTTCTTTGTGCTGGTGGCCGCGTTGTTTCCATTGGCCATCGGCCCCGAGCCGGACACGCTGCGCTTGATCGGGCCTGGTGTTCTGTGGGTGGCGGCCTTGCTGGCCAGCATGCTCAGCCTGGGCCGTTTGTTTGAGGCCGATCACCAAGACGGCAGCCTGGAGCAGTTGGCGTTGTCGGCCGCGCCTTTGTCTTGGTTGGTCAGTGCAAAGTTGCTGGCGCATTGGCTGATCTCCGGCTTGCCCTTGGTGTTGTTGTCGCCGATCTTGGCCCTGCAATTTGGCTTAGGGTCAGAGGCTTTGGGCATGCTGGTTTTGACGCTTTTGATCGGCACGCCCGTGTTGTCATTGCTCGGCGCGATTGGTGCTGCCCTGACTTTGGGGGTGCGCGGTGGCGGGGTGTTGCAGTCGCTTTTGCTCTTGCCCTTGTATGTGCCAGTGCTGGTGTTCGGCACAGGCGCTGTCGATGCCCAAATGCGTGGTCTCGGGGCGCAGGCCCATGTGTCTGTTTTGCTGGCGCTGTTGCTGGCTGCGGCGGCGCTCAGCCCTTGGGCCTGTGCAGCGGCTGTGCGCCTGGCGCTGGAATGAAAGGGACCGAACCTTGAGACTCTTCCATTACGCAGCGCCGCAACACTTTTACCCCCTGGCCGGGCGTTTGTGGCCTTGGCTGGCGGTGCTGGCCAGTGCCTTGGCGCTGGCGGGCTTGTGGGTGGGTTTTATGGTGGCGCCGTCTGACGCGCAGCAGGGGCAGGCCTACCGCATCATTTACATCCATGTGCCGGTGTCGTGGATGGCCATGATCATTTATCTGGCCATGGCCTTTTGGAGCGTGCTGGGGCTGGTGTTCAACACGCGCTTGTCCGGCTTGATGACGCGGGCGCTTGCGCCCACCGGGGCAATGCTTGCGTTTTTGTCACTGTGGACCGGTGCCTTGTGGGGCAAGCCCATGTGGGGCACTTATTGGGTCTGGGACGCGCGGCTGACCTCGATGCTGATCTTGCTGTTTTTGTATTTGGGCTACATCGCGCTGACCTCGGCCATCGAAGACCCGCGCCGCTCCGACCGTGCAGGGGCCTTGGTGGCGGTGGTGGGCGCGGTCAATGTGCCCATCATTTATTTTTCGGTGCAGTGGTGGAACACCTTGCACCAAGGCGCATCGGTCTCGTTCACACAGTCGCCACGCATGGCCAGCATCATGTTGACTGGTATGCTGCTCATGAGTTTCGCGGTTTGGATTTACGCAGTGGCCATCGCCTTGTGGCGTGTGCGCAGTTTGATTTTGGAACGCGAGAGCCACGCAGCTTGGGTTCAGCAACTGCCCGAAGTGCAGGCGCACCGGGCTTTGCGAGGTGCCGCATGATCTGGACCAGCGCTTCAGAGTTTTGGGCCATGGGCGGCTATGGCGTGTACGTCTGGGGCAGCATGGGCGTGAGTGCTGCTTTGATGCTGCTGGAGGTGTGGCTGGCGCGTGTGGGCCGCCGTCAAGCGCTGGACGCGGTGTGCGAGGCCATGGACGCCGCACAAGATGAAACCCATGAACCCGGCGGGATGGCCCCGACGGTGTTGTCAACCTCACCCATCAACCCAGGAGCCGCTTCATGAAAAGCCGCCACAAGCGATTGTTTGGCATCGGATTGGGCTTGCTGCTCGTGTGCGGTGCGCTGTTTTTTGTGCTCAACGCCTTCCAAAGCAATCTGGTTTTTTTCTTCACGCCCACGCAAGTGGCGGCAGGCGAAGCGCCCAAAGACGGTCACTTTCGGGTAGGGGGTTTGGTCAAAGAGGGCAGCATCCAGCGCGACGGCATGGCGGTGGCCTTTGTGGTGACCGATACGCACCAAGAAGTGCCGGTGTCTTATGTAGGCTTCTTGCCCGATCTGTTCAAAGAGGGCAAGGGCGTGGTGGCGCAGGGCCGCTTGAACGCCAGCCGCCAGTTTGTCGCCAGCGAAGTGCTGGCCAAGCACGACGAAAACTACATGCCGCCCGAAGCCCAGCATGCATTGGACGAGGCGGCCAAGGCCCGCATCGGTGCGGCGGTGTCGCAATGAAGCGCGCTGTTTTTTCAGGAGCCCGGCATGTGGGCTGAAGCGGGCCACATGGCCTTGATCATGGCGGCTTGGGTCGCCTTGGCGCAAGCGGTGCTGCCGCTGTGGGGCAGTTTGTCGCCACGTCGCGCAGGTTGGCAAGCGCTGGCCAGGCCTTTGGCGCAGTTGCAACTGGCCTTGATTGTGTTGTCGTTTGGCGCTTTGTGGCATGCGTTTTATGTGCACGATTTCAGCGTCGTGTATGTGGCCAACAACTCCAACACCTTGCTGCCGACGCCTTACCGCCTCTCGGCGATTTGGGCGGGTCACGAGGGCTCTTTGGTGCTGTGGGTCTTGATGCTGGCGCTGTGGTCGGTGGCGGTAGCCACTTTTTCTAAGCGATTGCCGCAAGCCATGGTGGCGCAAGTGCTGGGCGTCATGGGCGCAGTGTCGGTGGGCTTTTTGGTCTTCATCTTGGCCTTGTCCAATCCGTTTGCCCGGCAGTTCCCGGCCCCTGCCGAGGGGCGCGACTTGACACCTTTGCTGCAAGACCCGGGTTTGGTCATTCACCCGCCGATGCTCTACATGGGCTATGTGGGTTTGTCGGTGGCCTTTGCTTTTGCCATGGCGGCGCTGCTGTCGGGGCGGCTTGATGCGGCGTGGGCGCGTTGGGCAAGGCCTTGGACGGTGGCGGCCTGGGGCTTTTTGACGCTGGGCATTGCGCTGGGGTCTTGGTGGGCTTATTACGAATTGGGCTGGGGTGGCTGGTGGTTTTGGGACCCGGTGGAAAACGCCTCGCTCATGCCTTGGCTGGTGGCCACGGCGCTCATCCATTCGCTCATGGTCACCGACAAGCGTGGGCAGTTCAAGGCCTGGACAGTGCTGCTGGCCATTGGGGCCTTTTCACTCAGTTTGCTCGGTACCTTCTTGGTGCGCTCTGGGGTTTTGACTTCGGTGCACGCCTTTGCCACCGACCCAGGGCGGGGTGTGTTCATCTTGCTGTTTTTGGTGGTGGTGGTGGGCGTGTCGCTGGCTTTGTTTGCCTGGCGCGCGCCGCAGTGGGCCAATGCCTCGCAGCCCGTGGTGGGTTCGCGTGAATCGTTTTTGTTGCTCAACAGCGTGCTCTTGGTGGTGGCCATGGCGGCGGTGTTGCTGGGCACTTTGTACCCCTTGATCATTGACGCGCTCAACCTGGGCAAGTTGTCGGTCGGCCCACCGTATTTCGACCGGGTGTTTGTGCCGCTGATGGTGCCGCTGTTGTTGGCGATGGTGCCTGGCACGGTGGTGCCTTGGCATGTGGCCCGCTGGGCTGCGGTGCGCTCGGTCTTGGTTCCTGGGGCATTGGCGCTTTTGTTGGCCAGTGCTTGGGCCACTTGGGGCGCCGCGCCGCAGGACGCCGAGGCCGTGACCACCGCCGGTGGTTGGCTCACGGTGATGGGCGGCACGTTGGGCGGCTGGATTGTGTTGTCAGGTGTTTGGCAAATCGTGCAGCGCCTGCGTTTGGCGGGCTCACCGGGCTTGGCTTGGTGGGGCATGCAGGTCGCGCACTTGGGTGTGGCAGTGCTGGTGCTGGGCATCACCGGCGTCAAGTCGTTTGAGGTGGAGCGTGACGTGCGTTTAGGCCAGGGTGATTCGGTCACAGTGGCTGGCGTGCGTTACCAACTGATCAGCGTAGGCAACCATTTGGGCCCCAACTATTTGGCCTTGCGCGCAGAAGTGCACTTGTTTGAAGGCGAGCCAGGCCGTGAGCGGCAGGTGGGCACTTTGCTGCCAGAAAAACGGCGCTACGTCTCCAGTGCCATGCCCATGACCGAAGCCGGGATCGACCGCAACCTGTGGCGTGACCGCTATGTCTCTTTGGGCGAGCCCTTGGCAGGCGAGCCACCTCAGTGGAGCTTTAGGGTCTACCACAAGCCTTTTGTGTCGTGGATTTGGCTGGGCGCGGTGTTCATGGTCTTGGGTGGTGGCTTGGCCGCTTTTGACAAGCGCTACCGCCAAGCGCCTGTGAAGTCCAGTGCGAGCGCTGCAAAAGTGGCCCCTGGCAAGTTGGGGGCACTGGCATGAGCATGCCAACAAGCGTTGGCCAAACCCGGCGCATGCCGCGTTGGGTGTTTGTGCCGCTGGCGCTGTTCTTGGGCATGGCGGTGTTTTTGGCGGTGGGGCTGACGCGTAACCCACAAGAAATTCCTTCGCCGCTCATCGGTCAACCGGCGCCTGCTTTCCGGTTGTCAGTCGTGGGTGGTCCGGGGGTGTTTGGCGCCGAGCAATTCAAGGGGCAGCTGACGCTCGTCAACCTGTGGGCCACTTGGTGCGCAGGTTGCAAAGAAGAACATCCCATTTTGATGGCTTTGGCCCGTCAACCCGGTTTGCAAATGGTAGGCATCAATTACAAAGAGCTGCAGGCTTCAGAGCTTTCGGGTCAAGACCCGTTGAGTCCTGATGCGGTGCAAAAAGCCACGGCGCGCAGCCAAGCCTGGTTGCAAAAACAAGGCCAAGCTTTTGGCGTGAACCTGCTCGATCTGGATGGTCGGGTGGGCATGGACTTTGGTGTGTATGGCTTGCCTGAGACGTATTTGGTGGACCGCCAAGGTGTGGTGCGTTTCAAGCATGCTGGGGCTTTAACGCCGGAAATTTTGCAGCAAAAATTGCTGCCCCTGATGCGGAGCCTGCAGTGAAGCGCATGGCGTTTGACTTGCCGGGTATGGCGACGCAATGCATGTTGGCCAGCTGGTTGTTGTGGGCTGCTTGTGCCGGGGCGCAAGTGCCCGCGCTGTCTGGTGGTGTGACCACGGGTGCAGCCGTGGTCTCGGGTGCTCCAGCGGCTTCACTGGGTGTCCAAGCAGTTTTGCCGGACGTGAGCTCACCTGTATCGGCCCAAAGCGATGCGCCCATGAGCGCGTCGATTCAAGCGCGTTGGGACCACATCGCGGCCGAGCTGCGCTGCTTGGTATGCCAAAACGAGTCTTTGGCTTCATCGAATGCCGAGTTGGCAGTCGACTTGCGCCGCGAGGTGCGCAGCCTGATCGAGCAAGGTCAAAGCGACACCGACATCCGCAGTTTTTTGGTCAAACGCTATGGTGACTTTGTGCTTTACAAGCCAGAAGTCAAACCCGTCACATGGTTGCTCTGGTTTGGCCCCTTTGTTTTGCTCTTGGGTGCACTGGCTTTGGCCCTGCGCCTGATGCGCCGCACACCCGCTGTGCCCACACCCTTGACCGACAGCGAGCGCGAGCGCGTTCGCCAACTGCTGGAGTCTTGATGTCCTTTTTGCCGCCTTGGCTGGGTTTGATCTTGCTGCTGCTGTGCTTGGGTGGCTTGGCGGCTTGGGTTTTGCAGCGTGGTTTGAAGCGAAAAGTGTTTGCCGATGACAGCGATGTGCAGTCCCAGATCAACCGACAGATTCACCAACAACACTTGGCCGATGTGGACCGTGCTTTGCGCGAAGGCCGCTTGAACACTGAGCAACATCGGTCAGCACGGGATGAGTTGCTGCGCCATGTGCTCGACGATGCGGCGCAAGCCGTTGGCAGCCGCTCAGGTGGCGGCTTGGCCGTGTCATGGCTATGGATCGTGGTGGCTTTGGTGTTGCTCAGTGGGCTGAGTTATTTGCAATTGGGCGCACCCCAAAGCTGGTGGGCTGCGCCTTTGAGCCAGCGCGTCAAGATCAGTGCCACAACACCTGAAAAATTGGTCGAGCAAACCCGTTATTGGTTGCAGACCACGCAAGAAAGCCCCGAAGATGCAGTGGCATGGCTGACTTTGGCGCGCTTGCATGCCGCACAAAACGAATACGCCTTGTCCGATCAAGCTTTGGCGCGTGTGCTGAGCTTGGCGCCTGAGCCCGATTTGTGGATTGAGCGTGCACAAATGAAAGCCTTGAGTCTGGGCGGCATCTATGCGGGAGAGCCTTGGCAGTGGATTGAAAATGTCTTGCGAGAGAAACCGCTGCATCTGAACGCCTTGGTCTTGGCCGGTAGCGCGGCTTTGTCAGAAAAAAAATACGAAGCGGCGCAAGCCTATTGGCAGCGTGCCTTGGCTTTGGTGCCCGATGACAGCGAGGCGGCGCAGGGTATCCAGCAAGCCTTGACCCAGATTGCATCCCAAGCTCAGACGCAAAGACCTGAGGTGAAAGCTCCAGCCAATTCTGTCGATGAGCGGCCGCTCATTCAAGGCGAAGTTCGTGTCTCCTCTGATGTGCAAACCCAAATTGGCGCAGGTGCGACTTTGTTTGTCTATGCCTTGGCCGAAGACGGCTCGCGTCGACCCGTGGCCATCTGGCGCGGTACGCCTGCTGCATGGCCTGTGCGCTTTGGCTTGAGCGACAGCATGGGCATGGGCGCACCGCCCTTGTTGTCATCGTTGACCCAAGTTCGCTTGGTGGCCCGCATCTCCAAAACGGGATCGGCGCAAAAGCAAGAGGGTGATTTCCAGGTCGAACTGCCCGGTGTGAAGACGGGCGTGCAAGGCGTGGTGCTTCAGATTTCCGGTCGTTGACAACGGGCTGCAGGCCACTTGCACAGGGCGCCTGCAGCTGCCTCGTCAGCCTTGACGCAAATGGCGCGAATGGCTGTGCACCGCTTCGACCAGTGCGGTCACATGCTCGGGTGGGGTGTATTGGCTGATGCCGTGTCCCAAGTTAAAGATGTGCGTAGGGCCCGTGGTGGCCCGGTCGGTGTGGGGGCGGCCAAAGCTGTCGAGCACGCGGCGCACCTCAGTGGCGATTTGCTGGGGCGGCGCAAACAAGATGTTCGGGTCGATGTTGCCTTGCAGCGCCTTGCCGGGGCCGCCCACCTCGCCGCC
>NZ_CALPTI020000008.1:0-156552 GCF_943326455.1 Limnohabitans sp. Rim8 | reverse complement strand
TCATACATCTCTTCGACGTATGGGCCGTTGCCTCCGAAAAGGTGGGTGTTGCCTGAATAGGCAGCGTAGACGGAATTAGTCTCGCTCATATTTCGCTGACCTCCGTTCCCCTCAGGGAAACATTAGTTGGTTGAGAATTACCTTCCGCGACACGGCTGAACCGGTTGGCGGATGCGACTGTGGCATGGGAAGGGCCTGAGTACAACGCACATTGTGCCACGCCTTGCCCAACCGCCAACTTACATAACGCTTATAGGGATATGACGTTGGGATCAAAAAACCCCGCCAAGGCGGGGTCAGAAGGATCAGCCCTTGATCAGCTCAACGATCTGCTGCAAAGCAGCCGGATCGTCCATGGTGGTCAAATCACCAGGGTCCCGGCCCTCGGCCACAGCCTGAATGGCCCGGCGCAGCAGCTTGCCGCTTCGGGTTTTGGGCAAAGCGGACACGAAGAACACCCTTGAAGGCCTGGCCACTGCACCCAATTGTGAGTCCACGACTTTCATGACTTCGCACTCCAACTTGAGGCGAGCGGCTGCATCCGTCAAACCAGAGGTGTCCTTGGCAATGGCAAAAGCCATGGCCACCTGCCCTTTGAGCTGGTCGGCCACACCCACCACCGCCACTTCGGCGACGTTGGGGTGACTGGAAATGCTCTCCTCAATCTCACGAGTACCCAAGCGGTGCCCAGCCACGTTGATCACATCATCGGTACGGCCAAGAATGAAGTAATAACCATCTTCGTCTCGAACCGCCCAGTCGAAGGTGCTGTAGACCAGCTTGCCCGGCACCGTTTTCCAGTAAGTTTTGACAAACCGTGCATCATCGCCCCAAATGGTTTGCAGGTTGCCGGGTGGCAATGGGCCTTCAATCGTCAAAACGCCCTTTTGGTTGGCGCCGGTCAGCTCTTCGCCGGTTTGGTCATCCACCAACTTGACGTTGTAGCCATAAATGGCCTTGCCGGGCGAGCCAAACTTGCTGGGCGCTTTTTCAACGCCATTGCAAATGCTCAAGATGGGCCAGCCAGTCTCGGTCTGCCAATAATTGTCGATGATGGCTTTGCCATTCAAGCCTTCAGAAATCCACTTGGCCGTGGGCTCGTCCAGCGGCTCACCGGCCAAGAACAAGGCTTGCAAACTGGACAAATCGTATTTGCTGAGCAATGCCGGGTCTTGTTTTTTGAGCACCCGAATGGCCGTGGGCGCGCTGAACATGACATTGACTTTGTACTTCTCGACCAAGCTCCACCAAATACCGCCGTCTGGGCGGATCGGCAGTCCTTCATAAAGGACAGTGGCCATGCCGCCAATCAGCGGGCCATAAATGATGTAGCTGTGGCCCACCACCCAACCGATGTCGCTGGTGCAAAAGAAGGTGCCACCCGGCTTGCCTTCAAACACATGCGGCATGCTGGCTGCCAGAGCCACGGTGTAGCCGCCGGTATCGCGCTGAACGCCCTTGGGTTTGCCGGTCGTGCCCGATGTATACAAGGTGTAGCTGGGGTGGGTGGATTCGACCCACTCACAAGGCACGACCGCATCCATGTGCTTGGCACGCTCCGTGGCATAGTCCACGTCACGCAAGGCCACAGGCGTGAAAGCAGCGAGGTGGCGATCCACCATGATCACATTGGCGGGCTTGTGTGCAGACAACTGGATGGCTTCGTCCAGCAAGGGCTTGTAGGGCACCACCTTGCCACCCCGAGAACCGGCATCAGCGCTGATGATGACCTTGGGCGAAGCGTCTTCGATGCGGGTGGCCAAAGAATGGGAGGCGAAACCACCAAACACCACCGAATGGATGGCTCCCAAACGCACGCAAGCCAGCATGGCAAAAGCAGCCTCCGCAATCATGGGCATGTAAATCAACACGCGGTCGCCCTTGACCACGCCCAAATCTTGCAAAACAGCGGCCATGCGCTGCACCTCGGCATGCAAATCGCGGTAGGTGTAGGTCTTTTCCTGGTTCGTCTCGGTCGAAACAAAGATCAAGGCCGGCTGGTCGGCGCGCTCTGCCAAGTGGCGGTCCACCGCGTTGTGGCACAGATTGGTCTGGCCCCCTACAAACCATTTTGCAAATGGTGGATGGCTGTAGTCACAAATTTGCTGCGGCTGGACTTTCCAGTCCACCAATTTGGCTTGCTCGGCCCAAAAAGCATCACGATCATGGATAGATCGCGCGTGGAAATCAGCAAAATTGCCCATGAAAGTCTCCTGTTTACCGGCTAAGTCAATGCGTCTGAACGAAAGGGGCGCACATGCCCCCCCTCTTCTGAATTCATAATTATGGCCAAACGACTTGCTGGAAGCTGACTCAAAGACTCATTTAAAAAGGTTTTGCAGCAGCTTGAAGTCAGGGTGCTCAGCTGTGCGGACCCATTCAAAAGCCACCATCTCGGAGGTGACCAATTCAGCCCCAGCCCCCGCCAAGCGGTCATAGGCGGCATCCCGGTTGCGCTCGGTGCGCGAACTGCAGGCATCGGTCACTACCCATACTTCGTATTCATCTTCCAACAAATCAAGGGCTGTTTGGAGCAGGCAAATATGCGCCTCACAACCCGCCAAGACAATGGTTTGACGCGCTTGGGCAGCCGTCTGGGGTTTTTGCAAATGGCGAGGCAGGCTGCGGGCGTTGCCGCGAGGCGATTGAACGGGTTCGGGTTTCAACCACTCGCCAAGGCCTTCTTCGACCGCGCTGAAATGCATCTTGGCCAAAATCTGTTGACAGTGGTTTCGGATGTCGGGGGGCATCTCGCCCAAGCGAGAGGGGTTTTGCTCCGTGCCCCAGGTCGGCACCTGCAACGCTTTGGCCAAAGTGGCCAGTCGCGCAGCATTGGCCCACACCCCATCGGCATCCAGCATCGCAGGCTTCAAGCGCGCTTGAAAATCCACCAACACCAACTGACTCTCGTCCACTTGCATCAACATCGTTCGTCCTCGGTAAATTGTGGATGGATTGTCGCAGCACAACTGAGCACTATCGCCAAGACTTGGCCTGGCCCAATTTGCACCCAATCAAGTGCACGGGCCACATCCGTTATGCTCAAAGCTTATGCGATGGAAGTTCCTATTTTTAGCCGGCTTGTTTTTAAGCGCTCCCTCTTGGTCTGCCCCTTCCGACGAAGCGGTGGTCACTGCGCTGCCTGACAAAGGCTTTGTATCGCAAATCACTGGTCAACTGAGCTTGGCCAAAGACAAGGCGAGCGATCAAGCAACAGGCATGGTCATCCAGGCGATGAGCCTCTTGGGCGTTCCCTACCGACGGGGCGGCAACACCGAAAGCACCGGTTTTGACTGCAGTGGATTTGTCCGTCACCTCTATGAAAAGTCGGTGGGCCGCCTGTTGCCGCGACGCGCTGAAGAACAAGCACGCGCCACACAAGTGATCGACAAAGAAGAACTGAAACCCGGTGATCTGGTTTTCTTCAACACCATGCGCCGAGCATTCAGCCATGTCGGAATTTATGTCGGTGATGGCCAATTCATCCACTCACCCCGTGCTGGCAAATCCGTGCAGGTAGAAGACATGCGCAGCGCCTACTGGCAAAAAAGGTTCAACGGCGCACGCCGTGTCCCCCTCGACACTGAAAACGCCAAACCATGAAAACCCAAATTGACCACCTCGTGGTGATGGCTCCTTCTTTGGACGTGGGCGTGCAATGGTGCGAAGCCACCTTGGGCATCACCCCTTCTGCTGGTGGCGAACACGAAAAATACGGCACCCACAACCGCCTCTTCAAAATCGCCACACCCCAATTTCCTTTGGCCTATTTTGAAATCATTGCCATCAACCCCGAAGCCGTGATTCCCAAGCGGCTGCAGGTCACACGCTGGTTTGACATGGATGACGCAGTCTTGCAAAAAACCATTGCCCAAGAACCACGCTTGGTGCACTTTGTCAGCAGCACCGATGACATCAAGGCCGCGCGCCACGCCTTGCGAACCCAAGGTATTGAGCGCGGGCAAGTGGTGCATGCCAGTCGCAAATCAAGCAAGGGCATGCTCCACTGGCAAATCACCGTGCGCGAGGATGGCGAGCGCCTGTTCAACGGCTGCTTGCCCACTTTGATTCAATGGGGCAAACCCGATGCCGCAGAACCCTTGCGCTTGCACCCGCGCAACAGCTTGCCCCGCTCTGGTGTGACTTTGCAAAGCCTGACCCTTCACCACCCCAGCGGCCCCAAACTGCAGACCGCACTGGATGCCGTTGGCCTGACGGGTGTGGAGGTCTTGACGGGACCCGCCAATTTGGTGGCCACCCTGCAAACGCCCAAGGGCTTGGTACAACTGCAAAGCTTGGGCGCTTGATCAACTGTCTTTGGGCAACGTGGTCAACAGGGCCATGCCCGCCATCATCACCGCAGCCGTCAACCACAAAGCGCCTTTGAAGCTGCCCGTGGCTTGGGCCATGGCCCCAGCCACCACTGGCGCAATCATTTGTGCAGCACCGTAACTCAAGGTCAAACGCGCCATGGCCTTGCCCGGGTTTTGGGGTGCACGCCGCCCTACCAAGGCCAATGTCAAACTCACGATACCGATGAAAGTAGCCCCATAACCAATGGCACCGGCCAGCGCCGCAGTCAAGGAACCTGATAAAGCCGGCAGCACAATGGACACCGTTTGCAGCCCAAACGCCAGCAGCAAAGCCGGTATGTCACCCCACCGGCGCGCCACTCGGTCCCACAAAAACACAGCGGGCATTGCGGCCAAACCCACCAAAGCCCAAACAAAAGCGCCCTGCCCGGCCAAAGCCGGTTCACGCTCAACAATGGCCACCGTGAACGTGGCACTGATGACAAACCCCCAACCGGCCGCGAAATAACTCAAGGCCATGGTCCTCATCCATCGTTTTGAAACCAACGGCTGCGCTTGCGCCAAAACTTGAGGCGTTGGTGCGGGGGGCACGGGTGGCCGCCAAAGCCAAGCGGGCACAAAAAACAACAATCCCAAAGCAGCAAAAGCCAGCCACTGGTCAGACCAAAGGGACCAGATGCCCGACAAGACCCAAGCACCCAACGCCGAAACCACAATGCCCAGTCCGAGGCCAATGAACAAAACGCCCAACTCAGGCCTTCTGCCTTGCCGCATCAACCAACCCAATACCAAGCCAGAGCCCAACAACATGCCGGTAGCCCCACACAAACCACCCAGAAAACGCCACAGGCCCCAGGCTGGCAACCAGGTTGACATCGCCATGGCCGCTGTCGTCAGTAAAGCCATCCATAAACCTGCACTGTAAAAACGGTGACGCCAACGCACATCGTCCATCCAAGCCGTGACCAAGGCCCCAACGATGTAACCCGCGTAATTGATGGCCGCCAGCCCACCGGCAGCGGCATCGTTCAAACCGGTTTGTGTTTGCAGAGCAGGCAACAAGGGCGTATAGGCAAAACGGGCCAGACCAATGGTCAAAACCAATCCGCAAATCCCGCCAAGCATCACTTGCCAGGCCTGCAAAGGCCGCGTTGTTGAAGAGCTGGTAGTTGTCGTCATGGTCATAGGTTAACGCGAGATTGTGGGCTCGCACTCCATCAAGGGGGCTTTGCCATGAATCTTGTGGTGGGGGGTGTTGACGTCGCTCAGACGACAGAACGCCCGTGTTGTGCAGGGTTTTCACCATGCCACAGCCTGGCACAGAACCCTAAAGTGAATCCAAAACCACAAGGAGACTGTCATGACAACCCACCTTCAATCTGGATCCATCGATCAAACCACTGCGCCGAAACGTTTGGCATCGCCCCTGAGGCGCAGCCTTGGCCTTTTGGCGCTGAGCCTGGGTGCATTGAGCGCCACAGGCGCAGCGGCCCAAGCTTTTCCCAACAAGCCTTTGCGCTTGGTGGTCACCTTTCCTTCGGGGGGAGCGCCCGACATTTTGGCCCGTCTGTTCAGTGAAAAAGCCCAATTGGGGTTTCCGGTGGTGGTCGACAACCGGCCAGGCGCAGGCGGCAACATCGGGGCTGACAATGTGGCCAAGTCACCCGGTGACGGACACACCATCGTCATGGGCACCGTAGGCACGCATTCGATCAATGGCGCGCTTTACGAAAAAATGCCCTATGACATGGTCAAGGATTTCAGCCCCATCTCGTTGATCGCATCGGCTCCCAATTTGCTGGTGGTCAACAATGCCTTGCCCGTCAAAAACGTGCCCGAGCTCATCGCTTACATGAAGGCCAACCCCAACAAGTTGTCGTTTGGGTCTCCTGGCATTGGCACCTCGGTGCACGTCTCCGGTGAGTTGTTCAAGTCACTCACGGGCACCACCATGACGCACGTGCCCTACAAAGGTCGTCAATTCGCCATCCCCGACCTGATCGGCGGTAGCATCCAGGTGATGTTTGACAACATGCCGTCGGCCTTGCCCATGGCCAAAGAGGGCAAAATTCGCGCCTTGGCCCAAACCACGGCCAGGCGTTCACCCGCTGCGCCCGATGTGCCTACCGTGGCCGAATCGGTGCCTGGTTTTGAGGCCACCACATGGTTTGCCATGTTCGCTCCCGCCAACGTACCTCGCCCTGTCATTGACCGACTGAACGCCGAAGTTTTGCGGGTGTTCAAGCTCCCGGACGTGCAAGAACGGCTGAAAACTTTGGGATTAGATGCCGTGCTGTCCAGTCCCGATGAACTGGCGCGTTACCAAGCCACTGAAATCACCAAGTGGGCCAAGGTGGTGAAAGACTCGGGCGCCAAGGCCGAGTGATCTGGCCAAACCAGCAGGCTCCCGGGCCAACACCCGGGTGACCTGTCTGACGTTTAGCCCTCAAGCCACAATGCCTTGATCACGCAGGGCTTTGATCTGCTCTGAGCTCAGGCCCATGCCCGCCAGCACCGTATCGCTGTCTTGACCAACTCGGGGCGCGTTGCGACGGTGACCGCCGGGTGTGCGTGACAACTTGGGCACGATGCCCGGCACCATCAAATCGCTGCCGTCTTCCATGCGCACGGTTTGCAGCATGTCACGCGCTTGGTAATGCGGGTCTTGCGCGATATCGGCAACGGTGTAGATGCGACCAGCTGGCACACTGGCGCGGTCCAGCGCAGCCAATACCTCGTCCACCGTGTGCTGCGCCGTCCAATCACCAATCACCCCATCGATTTCGGCCACTCGGGCCACACGCCCGGTGTTGTCTTTCAGGGCGGGGTCTTGTGCCAGGTCGTCTCGGCCAATTTCGGCCATCAACCGTTTAAAGATGCTGTCGCCGTTGCCCGCAATCAGGGCGTAGCCGCCGTCCTTGCACAGGTAGGCGTTGCTCGGTGCAATGCCCGGCAATGCGCTGCCAGCAGGCCCACGCACAGCGCCAAAGGCGCTGTACTCGGGCAACAAGCTTTCCATGCAGTTGAACATCGCCTCATACAAAGCCACGTCGATCACCTGTCCCCTGCCCGAGTTCTGGCGCTCATGTATGGCCATCAAAATGCCAATCACCCCATGCAAAGCCGCCAGCGTATCGCCAAGGCTGATCCCCACGCGCACAGGCACACGGCCTGGCTCTGCTGTCAGGTGACGGATGCCGCCCATGGCCTCGCCCACCACCCCAAAGCCGGGACGGTCGCGGTAAGGGCCAGTCTGGCCATAACCGCTCACGCGAAGCACGATCAAACGCGGATTCAAAGCCATCAAATCTTCGGGACCCAAACCCCAGTTTTCCATGGCTCCGGGGCGGAAGTTTTCAATCAGCACATCGCTTTCAGCAGCCAACTGGCGCACGATGTCTTGCGCGGCGGGCTGCTTGAGGTCCAGCGCCAAAGACTGCTTGTTGCGCGACTGCACCTGCCACCACACCGAAGTGCCGTCTTTCATCAAGCGCCATTGCCGCAAAGGGTCGCCCGCGCCGGGCGGCTCGATCTTGACCACATCGGCCCCAAAGTCGGCCAAGGTTTTGGCCGCAAAAGGACCAGCAATCAACTGGCCCAGTTCCAGGACCTTGAGGCCCGCCAAAGGGCCGGTAGAGGGTGAAAAAGCTTTTGCGTTGGTCATGGTTTCACAAAGTCTGCATCCACCCAAGCCTGGGCAGTTTGTCGATTGAACTTGAACCCTGCCGCCACCTTGACTTCGGCCAAGGCGGCGCCGCCCTCTTCCTGCGCACTCAACATGGCATAGGGGTTGTCCTCGTCGGGCACGATGCGCAACAGCACCGTGATGCGGCTGTCTTGTCCGTTGACGGTCACGCTTTGGTTGAGCTGTGCGTGCAACTGCTGCTCGCTTCGGCGTACAAACTCGCTGGCGGTTTTGACCAAAGTGATGAATGCAGAGCCATCGAGCGGCTTGGGGTTCTTTTTGTCGCGCCCCATGGTCCACGGCCCCACCAGCGCAGGTTCGCTCTCGCCGGCCTTGTACATGGCCACAGCCCAACCGTCATCATCGTCATTTTTGATGACCTGAGCGGTCCATTGCTCGTTTTGCCAAAGGCGGGGCTCCTGAAGCAAGGGCCGGTCTTGCATTTCTTGCATGTCTGGGGTTTTGTCGTTCACCGGGGAGTTGTCGTTCATCATTTTCTTCAAATCAAGCGCCGATCATGCCTCAAGGCCGCAGGTGCAAGGCCAACAGCAGCACCTGGCTGGCCCCTTGCTCGCGCAAGAGCGCTGCCGCCACCGTGGCTGTCCATCGGGTGCGCACATCAGTGGCCACCAAAAGCACCGCGCCGACAGGCATGGCGGCATCGGGTGCCAGGCCAATGGCCGACTCCAGATGCGCCACCACGGGAGTCGATGCTGCGTCATCCGGCGCATGCCCGCCCATCCAAATGAACACATCGTGCAAAGGCAGTCGCCCCTTTTGGGCGATGTACTCGGCCACGCGCCTGTTCGAAGCCATGTCGGGCGCAGGCAGGGGCACCACACACACCGGGCGGGTGGGCCAATTTTTAGCCCAGCGCCCGAGCAAGGCGACGGCCCCAGTCAAGATCTCGGCAGGCACATCCCCGGGCGCAGCGCTGCGCAGCGCCTGCAGCTCGGTCACCCAGCCCGGGTCGTCAGCATAGGCCACGGCGCGGCCCACCTCAAAGCCGCGAATCGCGCCCTTGCGCCCCACCCCGCTTGGCCAACGTTTGCGCGGCTCGATGTCCACGTCCATGCCACGCAAAAAGTTACGGGCAGCGATCAGTTTCTCGGATGAAGGCGCATGGCCGGGAAACGGCAAATGTCCGGTGCATACCGAGCAGCGACCGCAGGGCGCGGGCGAAGGATCGTCCAGCGCGGTCTGCAAATACGCCATCAAGCAACCCTGACCATGCGCGTACTGGCGCATGATGTCGGCCTCTTGCTGGCGAACCTGGGCCAGCGCGGTCCATTTGCCAGTGTCGTGCTCATACGGCACGCCTGTCGCGCGCCAAGTCGGGCCGTCTTTGTCCACCACGCCCTCCACCGCCAAAATTTTGAGCAGCGCTTCCAGCCGCCCCCGGCGCACGCCCGTGTCGGCTTCGATCTCCAGCAAACTGCGCCCATCCTTGCCCAGGCTTTGCAACACCTTGGCGGCCGTTGACGCGTCAGGGATTGACGCGGTGGCAAAGTAATCCCAAATGCGTTCGTCGGCATCAGACGGCAACAACACCCCTTCGGCATGCGCCACTGCCCTGCCCGCCCGCCCCACCTGTTGGTAATAGGCCACCGGGGTCGAGGGCGAGCCCACATGCACACAAAAACCAAGGTCCGGCTTGTCGTAACCCATGCCCAGCGCTGATGTGGCCACCACCGCCTTGACCTGGTTATGGCGCAATAGTTCTTCGACCTTCAGTCGAGTGTCGGCATCGGTCTGCCCACTGTAGGCTTCAACCGCATGGCCGCAGCCGCGCAAAAAGGCCGTGAGGCGCTCGGCCTCGGCCACCGTCAGCACATACACAATGCCCGAGCCGGGCAGCTGCTCCAGCGCATCGGCAATCCAGGCGTAGCGCTGCAAGGGCGTCAAACCCGGCACCACCGACAGCGTGAGCGAGGTGCGGGCCAAAGTGCCCCGAAAGGTCACGGTGCCCGCGCCCAACTGCTGACCAATGTCGTGCGTTACCCGCTCGTTGGCCGTGGCCGTGGTGGCCAGCACGCTGGCCGTGGGTGTCGACAAAAGCGCCCGCGCCAGCCGCTGGTAATCGGGCCTGAAATCAAAACCCCAATCGCTGATGCAATGTGCCTCGTCGATCACGATCAGGCCCACCCGGGCCAGCAAAACGTCCAGCCGCGCCGCAAATCGTGGGTTGCCCAGCCGCTCGGGTGAAACCAGCAGCACATCGATATCGTCCGCATCGAGCCGCTGAAAGACCTCGTCCCAGTCGTCGATGTTGGTGGAGTTCACGGTGGCCGCCTTCAAGCCAGCCCGCTCGGCGGCGCTGACTTGGTCGCGCATCAGCGCCAAAAGCGGCGACACCACCAAGGTGGGACCAGCGCCTGTGCTGCGGATCGCGTGCGTGGCCGTCCAATACACCGCCGACTTGCCCCAGCCCGTGGCCTGAACCACCAGCACGCGCGACGCCGGTTGCAGCACCGCGTGAACCGCATCCACCTGATCGGTGCGGGGGGCTGCACCCGGCCCGGCCAGACGGACCAGGATGGTGCACGTGTGTTGCTCGGCGAAGTCGCGGGTGTGCGACGGCTGCGCCTGGCTGAATGTGTTCATGGACTCCCCTTGCACGCCTAGTTTGGCGTTTTTTGATCATGGGAGATTGTGCAATGCCGATGGGCGGGGTGAACACCCGGTTCACCGCTGCAGGTCTGACCTACGAAGGCAGAACGCCCTGGCGGAGATGCGCCTGCAGCCCCCGACGAGGCGAAGGCCCGATGGCGGGGGCGTGGCCCAGGCGCGTCCACATTTGCACCGTGTGTCCACGTTCGGCAGCGCCCAGCAACTGGTGCACCGCTTGGTAGTGCGGCTTTTGCTCGGAGTATTCCTGCAAAGCCTGCGACAACGGGTGCATGGACAAGCCCTGCGCCGTAGCCGCCAATTGGGCCCGCACATAAGTGCGACCGACCAGCAGCTGCGAGCTGCGGTCGTTGCGCTCGGTGCTCAGCCAAAAATACGCGGGAGTGCTGGCAATGGCGACATTGAAGCGCTCCAGCTGGCCCTTGATTTCCGAGCTGTCCGGAGCCGGTGCTTGGGTGCGGTCAAACAAACCCAGGGCGTTGATCACTCGCAGCATGGGCGTATTCAGCGAAATGCCATCGCGGTGCTGGGCAATCTCCTGGGGGCCGATGCGCAGCACATGGTAGGACTCCAGCAAGGTGCGCGGCGTGACCAGCTCGGTGCGCCAAGCGTCCATGGCGATCTGCGCGTGGCGAGCCATGGCCGCCTCTTGCGACCGGGTGACGATGCCTAAACTGACAGGCAAACCCTTGACGCTATCCTGCACGGCCTGCAAGGCAGCAGCATCGGGCGTGCGCGTTTCGTACACGCCCTTGTGCGTGTGGCGCTTGAAAACTTGCGCAAACAGCGGGTCGGGCTGCACCTGCGCGTCGCGCACCAGCCGAATGCAGGCGGTGGGCCGGGTATCGGGCGCTTGGGCGCTGTATTCCCCTTCAGGAAACATCGCCACCTCGGTGCGGTAACCGCGCTGGCGTGCCGCCAAGTCCAGCACCTCGATGAAGGTGCCCTGGCTGATCACCAACTGGCGCGACAGCGGATCGGTCTCGGGCAGCAAACGCGTCATGTCCATGCGCAGCACGATGGTGTCCTGCGTGTCCAAGTCCACCAGCCACGACTGCAGGTTGTGCGCGTTGGGCGCCAGCAAGGCGTGCGAGAGCGCCCAGCGGCGGATGTCCAGGCTATCGGCTGGCGGGTTCCAGGCTGCAATGGCCTCGGGCGGCATGCTGCTGTCGCACGCGGTCAAGCTGGACACGGTGGCAGCGGCGATGAGTCCGCCGCCTGCGATTCGCAACATGTGTCGTCTGTTCATGGGGTACTCCTCCGGATTAAAAAAATCATTCAAAAGAACCAAATTCGATTGTCTGAACCTCAGAGACATTACACAATTGCATGCAACCAAATACCAGCCATTCATTCATGAATACATCACATTTCAACTGGGCGCTCATCCCCTCTTTTTTGGCCGCCCTCGAACACGGCAGCCTGATGGGCGCGGCCCGCGCTACCGGGGTGAGCCAGCCTACGCTGGGACGGCACATCGCCGAGCTGGAAGACCAACTCAAACTCGTGCTGTTCGAGCGCACTGGGCGTGGCCTGCAGCCCACCGCGCAGGCATTGGCGCTGGCCGAGGCGGCCCACACCATGCAAGACGGCGCAGCGCGGTTTTCGCGGATGGCTTCGGGCTCTGGGCAAACGGTGCAAGGCCGGGTGCGGCTGTCGGCCAGCCAGCCCGTGGCCTGCTTTTTGATGCCGCCCATCCTGGCCCGCATGCGCCAGGCGCTGCCAGATGTGGTGGTGGATTTGCTGGTCAGCAACTCGGTGAGCAACCTGCTCATGCGCGAGGCCGACATGGCGCTGCGTATGGTCAGGCCCGAACAGGGCAGCCTGGTGGCCCAGCACATTGGCCAAGTGGCGTTGCGAGCCTGTGCCAGCCAAGGCTATTTGCAGCGCAAAGGTACGCCGCTGCAACCCGCAGATCTGCTGGCGCACGACCTCATCACGGGCGACCACAACACCGAGATCGAGGACGGCTTCGCGGCACTGGGTTTTCCGCCCAGCGGCTTGCGCTACGGTCTGCGCACCGATGACCTGATCGCCCGTTGGGCAGCCGTCCAAGCCGGGTTGGGCGTGGGTTTTGTGAGCGAGCACCTGATTGACTCAGACCCGACAGTCCAGGCCATCCTGCCCATGATCGAGCTGCCAGTCTTGCCCGTTTGGCTCACGGTGCATCGCGAGTTGCGTACCAGTGCGCTGATTCGGGCGGTATTTGACTTTTTGGCCGACGAGGTACCGCGCAGTCTAAAAAACTGATGGCAGGTTTCAAATCGGCCAGAGGACGAACTGCCCCACAATCACCACTTTGCACTTTTGTCAGCAGCGGCTTCATTTATGGCGATTCAATGGTTTCCCGGACACATGCACCTCACGCGCAAGGCGATTGGGGAGCGCATCAAAGACATTGACGTCGTCATTGAGATGCTCGACGCCCGCCTGCCGGGCTCGAGCGCCAACCCCATGCTGGCCGATCTGATCGAAGGCAAACCCGCCCTGAAAATCCTGAGCAAGCAAGACTTGGCCGACCCGGTACAAACCGCGGCATGGCTGACCCACTACAACGCCCTGCCCGGCGTGAGCGCTTTGGGCATGGACACCAGCGTGGTGTCTCCCGCCAAAGCCTTGATCGACGCCAGCCGCCAGTTGGCCCCCAACCGGGGCGGTATGGTCAAGCCCATGCGGGTGCTGATCTGCGGCATTCCCAACGTGGGCAAATCGACTCTGATCAACACCCTCAAAGGCAAACGCGCTGCCAAGACCGGTGACGAAGCAGGCGTGACCAAACTGGAGCAGCGCATCACCTTGGCCGATGATTTTTATTTGTACGACACGCCCGGCGTGCTTTGGCCGCGCATCATCGTCGAGCAAAGTGGCTACAACCTGGCCGCCAGCGGCGCGATTGGTGTCAACGCGTTTGACGAAGAGGTGGTGGCGCTGGAGTTGTTGAACTACCTGATTCCGCATTACCCGCAGGCCATCACCGAGCGCTACAAAGTGCAAAACGTGGCCAGCCACACCGACGAAACCTTGCTCGAAGCCATTGCCCGATACCGCGGTGCGATTCAAAGCGGCGGTCGGGTCAACACCACCAAAGCCGCCGAAATCGTGATCTACGATTTCAGATCTGCCGCGTTAGGCCGTTTGACGCTAGAGACCCCCCAAGAGTTTTCCGTTTGGCTGGCAGAAGGCAAAAAAGCCGATGCCGAGCGCGCTGTGCGCAAAGAAGGCGGCAAAAAAGCCAAAAAGGCCTTGAAAGACTGAGCCCAAAATGCAAGCCCACAAACCCACGCCCGACAAAGAAGCGATCGCCCTGTTGCCAGAATTCGAGCGCCTGGGGCTGGACCGCATCAGCTTGGTGAGCACGGGCAGCGAGGCACACCAAGCGCATGACCAGTTAATCGTGGCCAAAGCTTGGGGTTTTGACACCGAGTCCAAACCCACCTTTCGGGTGGGCGAGCAGTCTGACGGGCCGCACATTTTGCAGCTGGCCACGGCCGAACGGGCATGGGTGTTTCAACTGCACGAGCCCGAATGCCGCGCCGTGGCGGCCGACTTATTGGCCCGAGGCGGCATTGCCAAAGCCGGATTCGGCTTGGGCGACGACCGTAAACGCATCGTGGACAAACTGGGCATCGACCCGCAGGGCATCTTGGAGCTCAACACCATCTTTAGGGAGCGCGGTTACCGCAAAGACATGGGCGTAAAAGGTGCGGTGGCGGTGCTGTTCAACCAGCGCTTCATCAAATCCAAAAAAGCGGCCACCAGCAATTGGGCCAACACCCGCCTGAGCGAGGCGCAACTGGTCTACGCCGCCAACGACGCCTATGCAGCCATTCGCGTTTGGCATGCATTGGGCATGTGAAGCGACAGCCCTTGCCCGGTCGGGTGAGGCTGTTCGCATCTCCTCTCAGTTGCTTTAGCCACCAAATGGCAATGAAGAGTGGTGTACCACGATGCGCAGCCTGCCGGCGGAATCTTTGACGTAAGTCCAAGTCTTGTCAACGGTGGTGACCTTGCCCGCTTTGTCGGTGATCATCACATTGCCCATGCTGCTGGCGGAACTGCCCGCAATGAAAATGGCAGCATTTTTCGATTCACAAGCGGTCCAACCATTGAGCGCAAAACCCTTGTCTTTTGGGAAATTGCTGTCGCCGCCAACAAAGTATGCCAAGGCGCCAGCCCGCGTGGTGCGGAAGGTTTGGGGCACCACGGTCAGTGTGGGCTTAAATAATACGGCGCCCATTTGGTAACCGTAAGCCGAGTCAATCACTTGCTCGGCCAAAGCTTTGGCGGCTGCCTGGCCTTTGGTCGCGCCTGTTTGACTGATGTCGACCAAGGCTTTGCACCAAGCGGTCTGAGCACCACGCACTTCGGCTTCGGTGATGCCTTGGTTAACGACCACGGATGCCGATAAGGCACTGGACAAACCCATAAGAGCCATTGAAGTGGCGATCAAATGCTTAGATTTCATGGCTGCGTTCCCAATCATTGAGATAAAAAAAGTTTTAGACATCCGGCAAGTCGTCAGGTGTCCTTTCGCATTAAAAAAGACTTTGATGGTCTTTTTTTTGAATATTTAATGACTCTTTATTGGGAGTGGCATTAACAAGAGATGACAACCATCAGCACAGGATGCGGACAGCGACAATAGGAAAATGTTCAGAAAACAACTCAGTTGGGTCTTACTCTTTTTGGCCGCCTGCATTGTGTTGCAGGGTGTTGGGGCAGTTTTTGCGCTGCGTGAAGCAGAACGTCAAGTCGTTCGCGGGCGCATTGCCAGCGATATTCACCAAGGGTTTGTGCAACTGTCGGCCACCAAGCAGCACCTGCGTGCATGGGTGACTCAACACAAAATTGGGGCCGGAGGCAACCCGGCAGCCCGCGAGGCCTTGCTCAACGAGATGCACCAAACCTTGGCCGATTTGGCGAACCTGGCCCGAACAGCGTCCAGCTTGGGCATGGACCGCAGCGATGGCGAGGAGCAAACAGCCAGACAAGAGGCTTTGCATGTTTTAGGGCAAAACGTCAAAACACTCGGAGACGCCGTTGGACAAGTTAAAACCCTGCCAGCCGATATTCCGGCCCGTTTGGGGTGGGACACCTTGAGCGAGGTTTTCGAAAAGTCGGAGGGGCGTGATTTGCGCGAGTTGATTGGTCAAAGCATTGTTCGTGAACGTGCCGCCATGCTGCGAGAGCGCCAAGCCGCAGATGCCACACTGGCGCGTATCCGTTGGTTATGGGTGGGCATGGCCTTGTCACTGGCCTTGTTGGCATTGGGCGCTACGGTCTATTTTGCGCGAGCCCTGCGACGCCCCATCGACGAATTGGCCCGAGGTGCGCACAAACTCCGACAAGGGCGATTGCAGCACCGCATTCCGCTGAATGGTCAGGATGAGTTTTCGGACGTGGCACGCAGCATGAACGCCATGGCTGCAGCCTTAGAGATGCACAGCCAGCAAGAAACCGAACAGCGTCATCGGCTGGAGTCTGAAGTGCGCGAACGCACCAGCGCCTTGCATGAGGCGAACAAGTCTTTGCAGCAAACCGACACAAGGCGCAGACAACTGCTGGCCGATATCAGCCACGAGTTGCGCACCCCAACCACCGCCATTCGAGGTGAAGCCGAAATCACCCTGCGCGGTGGTGAAAGACCCAGCCCCGAGTACCGCGAAGCGTTGCAACGCATTGTGGCGATTTCGCGCCAACTGGGATCGGTGATTGACGACTTGCTCGCGATGGCTCGCAGCGACATGGAGACGCTGAGCATCGTGCACCAAACAGTCGACCTGTCCGAACCCTTGGCCGATGCCTTGTCTCAGGCCAGCGCCCTGGCGGGCGAAAGGAGTATCCACATCGATTGCCCTGTTATGCCCAAAGGCACGGTCAAGGTGATGGGGGATGGGCAACGCCTGAGTCAACTGTTACTGCTTTTGCTGGACAACGCCGTGCGCTATTCGCACAGCAATGGCACGGTCACAGTCCGCTGGGAACGCAGCACCGATTTTCCACCCATGTTGATGCTGCAGGTCATCGACCAAGGTATTGGCATCCCTGCTGAGGAGCTGCACCAAGTTTTTGACCGCCATTTTCGGGGTAGCCTGGCACGCTTGCACCGAGCAGCAGGCAGTGGTTTGGGTCTGCCCATTGCCAAGGCCTTGGTCTTGGCTCACGGCGGCAATTTAACGCTGCAAAGCCCTGCCGATGAAATTCGAAACACGGGAACTTGCGTGGTTTTGAACTTGCCATTGTTGACCCGCCCCGTCTTAGAAACCCCTCAAAAAGCTCAAACATGAACATCATCCTGATCGAAGATGACACTCGAATTGCCGACTTTTTACAACGCGGTTTGAGGGCCGAAGGGCTGCAGGTGCAACGAGCTGCAACAGGTCCAGAAGGGCTGGCCTTGGTACTGGAGACAGCCCGGCAAAACAAAACCGAAAACGCTGTCACCGTGGTCATTTTGGATTTGATGCTCCCCGGCATGAACGGCATGGAAATCTGCCAAACTCTGCGTGCAAAAGGCATCACGTTTCCTTTGCTCATGCTCACAGCCTTGAACACCTTGGAAGAAAGAGTGGCAGGTCTTCGCATGGGGGCCGACGATTACATGTGCAAGCCCTTTGAGTTTGAAGAATTACTGGCCCGGTTGGAGGCCTTAGCGCGGCGAGGATCCGGCCTGCAAAGCACCCGTCCTGCCCAGCTGCAAGTGGCCGACATCGTGCTTGACCGCGAATCGATGCGGGCCAGTCGCTCTGGGGAGGCCCTGAACCTGACGGCGCGTGAGTTGGCCCTGCTGGAACTGCTGATGACTGCGCCTGGCCGCATGTTCAGTCGCGAACGGATTTTGTCCAGTGTTTGGGGTTTGAACGAGGACCCGCTGACGAATGTGGTGGATGTCTACATTCGGCGCTTGCGAAGCAAAATCGATGAGGGTCGCCCGGTGCCCTTGATTCAAACCATGCGCGGTCTGGGTTACCGGCTTGAGGCACCCACCGAATAATGGGACTGAAGGTCATGACCCCTGCAGGTCTCATCGCTGATTTCACCGTGCCTGACCAGCCAAGTGCAAAACGCCTCGACCGCCGGCGTTCTCCTCAATGATTCGGGATAGCAAAAGAAATAACCCCGGTCGTTGTGCACCACTTCCGTAAAGGGAATGACCAACTTCCCGGCCTCCAAGTAATCCTCAATCAGGCACCGCTGCACCATTGCAACACCCAAACCACTGACGGCCGCCTCCAGCAACTGGCTAACTTGGTCAAAACTGGCAGCAGCTTGAATGTCGCGATGATCAATGGCCTCATTTGAAAGACAAGCGATCGTTTCGAACCAGTGATGCCATGTGTGCGGGTGATGTGCATGAAACAACAAGGGCCATTTCAACAAATCAGCTGGTTTCTGCAGGGGCTTAGGGCCTGTCAAATCGACCGGACGACAAACAGGAACAATTTGACGACCCACCACATAAGTGGCTTCTAAACCGACAGGCCAGTGCCCATTGCCACCGCACAAGCTCGCCCCCTGAGAGGCCAAAAGCGGGTAATCACCCGCACGGTAGGGCACAAACTCCAAACTGATTTCAGGGTGTTCACGTTGAAACTCCGGAAGGCGTCGAATCAACCAGTGGCTGGCCAAGGTGGGCGTGACCGACAAACGAAGCACAAGGTTGGCAGACCTGACTTTGGCTTTGGCTGCTGCAGACTCCAGCGCATCCAAGGCGGGTGCCACCAAGCTCAAGTAATCACGCCCGTGGTCAGTGAGTTCACATCCTCGGACATTTCGGGTGAACAGTTGACACCCCAGATCGGCCTCAACTCTGGAGATGGCGCGGCTGACGGCGCCCGGTGTGACGCACAAAATTTCGGCTGCCTTTAGAAAAGTGCCCAGCCTCGCTGCCGCAACAAAGGCGTGTAACTCTGACAGTGAGGGCGAAGCAATGCGCATAGTGAATTTTAGTCACTATTGACAGCCCGAATGTCGCTCGCCAATCATCAAACTGCCTTTCAAAATGGTGTTTTTCAAGGAGGCTGGTGATGCGTGTCAAATTACTTTCTATTTTGGCTTTGGTGTGTTTGCAGGCCCTCTCAGCGGTGGTGCAGGCACAGGCTTTCCCTCAAAAACCCATTAAATTGATCGTTCCTTTCGCGCCTGGCGGATCAACCGACATGGTTGCGAGGCTGCTGGCTGAACGCATGAGCCCGATCTTGGGTCAAAGCGTTGTGGTGGAAAACCGCGCGGGTGTGGGCGGCGTTTTGGGTGCTGATGCAGTGGCAAAAGCAAGCCCAGACGGTTACACGCTGTTGATGGGAACCGTCAGCACGCATGGCGCCAGCCCAGCGGTGTACAAAAAAATCCCCTATGACGCCGCCAAAGATTTTGAACCCATCACCAACGTCATGTCAGTGCCCAGTGTCCTGACCGTTCACCCCAAACTGCCCGTCAAAAACTTGCAAGAGTTTGTGGCCTTGGCCAAGGCCTCGCCGGGAAAATACTCCTATGGATCGCCAGGCAACGGCTCCTTGGGCCATGCCAACGTCGAAAACCTTTTGCAATTGGCAGGCATCAAACTCTTGCATGTGCCCTACAAAGGGGGAGGACCTGCGCTGAACGACGCTTTGGCTGGCCAAATCGACGCACTGACCGACAACCTGCCTTCCACCCTGCCGCATATCCAGGCAGGACGTTTACGTCCGCTGGCCTTGTTGTCACCTCAGCGCAGCAAACTGTTGCCCGATCTGCCTACCTACAAAGAATCTGGTTATCCAGATTTGGATGAAGGCGGATGGTTTGGATTGCTGGCGCCCGCCAAAACACCACGGGCTGTTGTACTCAAGCTCAATGAGGCCGCACACCAAGCCATGCAAGACCCTGCATTCAAGGCACGCGCTGAAACGATTGACGGTATCTCTATGGCCAACACCCCCGAACAATTTGGCGAGCAAATCAAGCGGGCTTTGGCGCGTTACCAGCGCATTGCAAAGTCTGCCAACATTCAAATCGACTGAGAGAACGCGACATGGCTGAGTCAAGTTATGTGTTGAGCCGCCCTGAAAACAAACGGCGTTTGCCCTTGGTGTGCGACTCGCCACACAGCGGAACCAACTACCCATCAGATTTCAGGTCTGCACTGCCCTTCGCGCAGCTCCGCCAAACAGAAGACACCGACATCGACGCTTTGTGGGCCGGTGTGCCCGCCGTTGGCGGCACATTGGTGTCCGCCTTGTTCCCACGTTGTTACATCGACCCTAACCGTGCGCTAGAAGATCTGGACCCATCGCTGATCGCTGGGACTTGGCCGGTGCCTTTGGCACCTGGCCCCAAATCGAAATTGGGTTATGGCCTGATTTTCAGCAAAGTCGATGCCCACAACATGATTTACGACCGGCAACTGACGGTGCAAGAAATTCAACAAAGAATTGACCACTACTGGCAACCCTACCGATCTGCGCTGGATGAGGAAATACGTTCGTCCTACGACGCATTTGGCAGCGTCTGGCATTTGAATTTGCACTCCATGCCGCAAAATGCTTATGAAAGGCTGGGCATCAAAACCGACAAACCTTTGGCAGATTTTGTTCTCGGTGATCGGGACGGCACCACCTGTGAACCCGCATTCGTGAGTTTGGTTGAAGAAAGCCTTCGTTCGTGTGGCTACTCCGTTGCTCGAAATGACCCTTACAAAGGCGTCGCCCTGCTAGAGCAAATCGGTCAACCTGCACAAAGACGGCACAGCCTACAGATTGAAATCCGCAGACCGTTGTACATGCATGAAGCCAGCCGTGAACGCAACGCTGATTTTGACAAGCTCAAATTGAGCCTGGACAAGACACTGAGCGATGTGGCTCTGTATGTCCAATCTCAAGTGGGTGGTCAAAAAGCTTGATCCTCAAGAAAGACTTAAGCGGTCTGTCTGGACGGTTTGAAAAGCATAAAGCACCTCGGACAAGGCACTCAGTTTGATGGGCTTGGGTAAGAAATGGTCCATGCCAGCTTGCCGACAGCGCGCTTGGTCTTCAATGAACGCGTCGGCAGTCACCGCAATGATGGGCAATGCTGTGCGCCCTTGAAAGCGTTCCCAATCTCGTATCTGACGAGTCGCTTCATAACCATCCAGCACAGGCATTTGCACATCCATCAAAATGGCCGAGATCGCATCGGCTTCCAGCATCACCCGTTTTACAGCCAGCTGCCCATTGTCAACGGCAATTGCCTCAAAACCCAGTTGGTTCAGCATCGCACAAATCACCTGCTGATTGACTCGGTTGTCCTCCACCACCAACACTCGGCCTGACATTTGTTGAGATGAATCTTGGGGCATCAGGCCGGTCCGATGACAAGTATCGACTTCTGACAGATCCACCGCATCGGTCATGACATCCAAACGCAGACGAATCCAAAACCTCGCGCCCTCGCCTTCTTTGCTTTCAACCCCGACTTCTCCTCCCATCAGTTGCGTCAGACTTTTGACGATGGACAAGCCCAAGCCAGTGCCTCCAAATTGACGCGTTGTCGAGTCATCGACTTGGCTAAAAGGCTGGAACAACAAGGGCATTTTTGGTGCAGGAATTCCCATGCCTGAGTCCTGTACAGCCCACTCAACACAAGCAGACCCGTCCACTTGACTCAACTCGGTCGCCTCAATGCGCACTTCCCCCACCGCAGTAAATTTGATGGCGTTGTTCGTCAAATTGGACAACATCTGTTTCAATCGATTGGCATCCCCTCGATAACGCCTGCCATGTGGCCCATTCCACTGAACACTCAACTTCAGATCTTTGGCTGTCGCGTTGTTGGCAAACAAGGCTTGGGTGTTGAGCAAAAGCTCGACTGGATTGACCATACCCGCTCCAAGGGTCTGGGTTCCTGACTCAATTTTTGACAAATCCAAAATATCGTTGAGCAACGTCAACAGCGACTGGCCCGATTGCAATATGGTGCGTGCATGGTCTTGTGTCTTTTTTGAATCAACAGGTCCTGACAGCAGCAACTGAGCCATGCCCAACACGCCATTCATGGGTGTACGCAATTCATGGGACATGGTCGCCAAGAAGCGGCTTTTGGCCTCGTTGGCAGCTTTGGCCAACGTCACAGCACGGCTCAATTCAGCGGTGCGCTGCTCCACTTTTTCTTCAAGTTGCTCTCTGTTGCGAGCCAACTCGTTGGTCCGGCTCTCCACGATTTCCATCATGCGGTCGAATGCAGCAGCCGTTCGCCCGACTTCATCCTCACCCACCACAGACACTCGCTTGGTGTAATCACCGCTGTGCTCAACTTCCACAATGGTGTTGAGCAAACTCGTCAGAGGCCGAATCATGGAGTTGATCAATCGCATCAACATGAAACTGATCAGGACCAAGATGCCGGACACAACAGCTGCCAACACTATTTTCACTTGGTCAATGGTCTGATTGGCATCGGCCAATGCTTGGTTCATCAACTGACGTTGCCACTCTTTTTGAGCCCCAATGTGATCCAACTGACGATTGCGGGCAGGCACCAAGTCGGTGGTCAATAAGGCGTATGCCGCCGCTACTTGACCCGTTTGCGCGTGGCCCACAACCTGCAGTGACAGGCGCCAAAACACATCATCCGCTTCACGGATATTTTTCATGATGTCTCGACCCACGTCGGTGGACAAATTGGCTTCCGTTTCATGGATCAAATCCACCAATCTGCTGCGATCTTTTCCAATACGTTCAATCGCAGCATGGAGTTCTGTGGGATCCTTGGCCGACAAAATGGCATGCCGCGCCTCCAGTGAAATTTTGACCATCAACAGCTCAACTCGGGTCATGCGATCAACCTGAGGCTCATACATATCGATGATTTGCTTTGCACTGGATTGAACATGGTGCAAGGTCCACCAACTCACCATCACAACAGCAAACAGCAAACTGCCCATTAACCCAAATCCAATCAGGAGTCTGAAGCGTATCGATAAGCGGCTGATAAAGATATTCATCGCAATAGTTCTTAAAAATCAATTTTTATATTGTAATAAATATTAAATAATTCAATAAGTAAAAATTTTAACAAGACAGCCATTAATCTCAACCGACATTTTTTCTATGAATCCACGAAGGCTGATGGCATGTGTTGCAGCACTACTTGACGCCCTAAAATCTCAACAACGCGCCCCACTCTTTGGGCCCTGATTCATACACTCTCTCTGCAAAAAAATGTCAATAAGCTTGGCGCCTGATAACCCTGCGATTGCACCGTCCACAGTCGCTTTCATGTCTTTTGCCAATACCCGCTGGCGGGTCCGCCGCCCCAAGCCTTTTGTGCTGGTCATTGAGGGCGAGGACGTGCCCGCTGCATCCGCCAAGACCTGCGATTACCTGCATGAACAACTGCTCTCGCCGCAGTGGCGCGAAGCCTTTTACCAATTGGTCGATGCCACGGGCTTGGTCGTTTGCCTGAACCTTCACACCGAACACCCCACTTACCGCGATGTGCGTGGCCGATCCAGCAAGGGACGTCTAAGCCAAGGCGAGTACTACCACCACGACGGCTGCACGGGCCCTGTCAAACCACGCTTCGTCGAAATACGCTGCCCCATCCAACCCCAAACCCGTGGCGTCGCCACCGCCGTAGCGCCACACCGCGATGTGGTCAAAGCCATGGTGCAGGTTTTGCCTGCTGAATTGGCAAGCTCAGCTGCACTGGTTTCGCAAGACATGGGCACAGACGCATTGAACCAAATGGACGGTTCAGCGCTCGAACATTTGCAAGGACTGATCACGCGAACCGTGCGAAAAAAACTGAACGCCGAAGGAGCCCGGGTCTATTTCCGCCAAGTCGATGAAGCGGCCAATGCCTACTTTGAGCCTTGGGCCTTGGGCGAAAGCCGCATCATCGCCAATGGCAACAGCGGCGTCACCATGCAACATCGCCGCGCCTACCAAACCACTCATACCGGCGGTGTGGCCAACGGTCATTTGGTCAAGCGCTGGCCCAATGAAGAATTGTTGCTGCCAGGCGAGATGCTGGATCCCGCGTTCTTGGCTGCTCTGTGCAGCGAAGAAGACGACGAAAGCGCGGGTGGTCAAGCGCGTGAGGTCTGCGCCTTGGCACGAGACCTCAAGCCCGCTCTCGCACCAACAAACGCAAAGCCCACAAGCCCAGCGCTGGACCTAACGCCAATCCTGTGAGCAACCAGCCCAAGGGCAGCCAATCGGTCAGCGCGACGAACAACAAAATGCTCACGGTGCTGATGGAAAAACCGATGCAGTTGGTGAGCGTGAGCAAAGTGCCCACAGCCTGCGGTGGCGCGTTTCGAGCCGTCAGCGCAGAGAACTGGGGCGAATCGCCCGCCACGCTGACTCCCCACACCAACAGCCATGCGTAAAAAACGGCATCGGTGGCATGCAGCAACCACGGCGCCAACAAGCAACACAGCCCACTGACCCCCAAGAAAAAAGCGGCGATCCGAGCACTGCCCCAGCGCTGTGCCGCATAGCCGCCCAGCACGCAGCCCACAGCACCGCTGCCCAAAACCGCAAAAGCCATCCATGACAAGTCCACGCCCGACAAACGCGTGCTCAAAATCAGTGGCACCAAGACCCACAGCGTGTAGAGCTCCCACATGTGACCAAAGTAGCCAAGGACAGAGCTTCGTACCCGAGCATCGGTCCACATCGTGGCCATCGCTGGCCACTGCAAGGTGCTCACGCGCACAGGGGCTTGCGGTGGCTCTCCCAATGTGAGGATCAACAAACCCCCTGCTGCAGCCAAAGCGGCCACACCCAACATGATGCTGGGCCAGGGCAAGGCATCGGCGACAGCCCGAAGGCCATGGGCGCTGGCCGAGCCCAGCACCAAGGCACCCAACAAATAACCCAACGCCGAACCCAGACCTTGCCGATACCACTGTGACGCGATCTTCATGCCCACAGGGTAAATACCGGCCATGAAAAAACCACTGGCGAAGCGCCAAAAGAGCAGCGCAGTGAAGTCCGACACCATGGCCCAAGCCCCAACGGTGCAAGCCGCGCCCGCCATCGCACAACACAAAAACACCCGCGTTGCCCGAAACCGGTCAGCCAAAGCCAACAAGGCAAACACCAAAGTGCCCAGAATAAAACCCCATTGCAAAGCAGAGGTCAAGCTGCCCACGGCGGTGGCAGGCCAGCCAAAGGCTTGCTGCAAGTCGGGCATGACGGCGTTGACCGCGAACCACAGCGAAGTGCCAGCAAATTGGGCCAGCACCAACACGGGCAATACATGACGAGGGACGGGATTCATGGCCGTGACTGTAAACCGCGTCAGAGCCTGTACCTGAAAGTAAAAGCCGCATGACGCTGATTCTGGTTTTCATGCAGGCCCGAACAAAGCCACTTCCGGGTCGGTGCAAACATTGAGCAGCGGAGCCAGGGCAAATCCAAAAAATAAGGGGTGTCCCTGGCATTATTTGCACTGCTCAACTGAGCGAAGAAAATCAAAACTTCATCACTTCTCATTCAATGACCATGCCAAGAGCTAAAAAAACTTGGAAAGACAAAATGGCCACCAAGCCACCGCACCATGTTGTTCTTGAAAAAAACTTCGCGGGCGTGAAAAGCGGCTCAAAACTGCACATTTCCAGCCCGGAGGAAATTGCAGATGAACTCAGAAAAATTCGACCCGGTGAAACGGTATCCCTTCAGCAATTTCGTAAAAATATGGCTCAAACACAATCCTGTGATGCCACGTGCCCCGTATCGACCTCCCTGTTCTTGAGAATTGTGGCCGAGTACGCATGGGAGGAACACAACGCGAGAAATGTCCCGCTGGCCGATTTGCCACCGTTTTGGCGAGTGGTGGAGCCAGGAACCCCGTTGTCCAAAAAACTCAGTTTTGACCAAGCCTGGATCAGCTTGCAGCGGGATTTGGAAAAAGACTTGTGGGGAGCATGAAAACTCGGAATGTGAAATTCCCAGTCTTCATACTCGTCACCTTAGGAACGAAACCCAAATAAGCAGCTGAATTTTTAGCCAATTCAGTTGCTTCTGGTTTTACCTCTTGGCTGGGGGCAAGTCCGTGCAGCTCCCGTGCGCCACCTCCGCCGCCATGCCGATGCTTTCGCCCAGTGTGGGGTGTGGGTGGATGGTTTTGCCGATGTCCACAGCGTCAGCGCCCATTTCAATCGCCAGAGCGATCTCGCCGATCATGTCGCCCGCGTGGGTGCCCACCATGCCGCCGCCCAAGATCTTGCCGTGGCCGTGCGCCTCGGGTGAATCGTCAAACAGCAGTTTGGTCACGCCTTCGTCGCGGCCATTGGCAATGGCGCGGCCTGAGGCCGACCAAGGGAACAAGCCCTTTTTGACCTTGATGCCTTGCGCTTTGGCTTGATCTTCGGTGAGACCCACCCATGCCACTTCGGGGTCGGTGTAGGCGACGCTGGGGATCACGCGGGCGTTGAACGCAGACGCTGCCAACTCTTTGTTGCCTTGCAGTTCGCCCGCAATCACTTCGGCTGCCACGTGCGCTTCATGCACTGCCTTGTGCGCCAACATGGGCTGGCCCACGATGTCGCCAATGGCAAAGATATGCGGCACGTTGGTGCGCATTTGGATGTCGACGTTGATGAAGCCGCGGTCGGTCACCGCCACGCCGGCTTTTTCAGCGGCGAGTTTTTTGCCGTTGGGCGTGCGGCCGACTGCTTGCAACACGAGGTCGTACACCTGCGGCGCGGGGGCTGTGCCGCCGGTTTCGGCGCTTTCGAAAGTCACTTCAATGCCTTCAGGCACGGCGCGTGCGGACACGGTCTTGGTCTTGAGCATGATGTTGTCAAAGCGCTTGGCGTTCATCTTTTGCCAGACCTTGACCAAGTCGCGGTCAGCGCCTTGCATGAGGCCGTCCATCATTTCCACCACATCGAGGCGCGCGCCCAGCGTGCTGTAAACGGTACCCATTTCCAGGCCAATGATGCCGCCGCCCAAAATCAACATGCGTTTGGGCACTTCTTTGAGTTCCAAAGCGCCTGTGCTGTCGACCACGCGTGGGTCCTTATCTAGCCCATCCTTCTGCATGAACGGCAAGCGCACCGCTTGCGAGCCTGCAGCGATGATGGCCTTCTTGAAGGCAATCACTTTTTTGCTGCCGGTTTGTTCTTGCGCGGTGCCGCTGGTCTCAGACACTTCGAGGTGGTTGGCACCCACGAATTGACCCAAGCCACGCACAGTGGTGACCTTGCGCATCTTGGCCATGGCCGCCAAGCCGCCTGTGAGTTTGCCAATGACTTTTTCTTTGTGGCCGCGCAGCTTGTCGATGTTGACCACGGGCTTACCGAAGTCCACACCCAAATCGGCCATGTGGCTGACTTCGTCCATGACGGCAGCGACATGCAGCAAGGCTTTGGAGGGGATGCAACCCACGTTGAGGCAAACGCCACCCAAGGTGGCGTATCGCTCAACGATGACCACGTTCAAGCCGAGGTCAGCCGCACGGAATGCAGCCGAGTAACCGCCGGGACCACCACCAAGCACGACAAGGTCGCACTCGATGTCTGCAGAGCCGCCGAAGCTGGAGGCTACGGGAGCTGCAAAGGCAGGCATTGCGGCCGCAGGTGCAGCAGAGGGAACTGGTGCAGCCGCTGGCGCAGGAGCAGGAGATGCAGCGGGAGCCGCGGCAGCGCCCTCGCCTTCCAGCACCAACACCACCGAGCCTTGCTTGACCTTGTCGCCCAGCTTCACGCGCAGTTCTTTGACGACACCCGCTTGCGAAGACGGAATTTCCATCGAGGCTTTGTCGGACTCGACGGTGATGAGCGATTGTTCGACTTTGACGGTGTCGCCGGGTTTGACCAGCAACTCGATCACGGCCACTTCGTCAAAGTCGCCGATGTCAGGGACTTGAATATCAATCAGTGCCATACCAAATCCTTAGAGAAGAACACGACGGAAGTCGCTGAGGATTTGACCCAGGAACGCGTTGAAGCGTGCCGCTGCGGCGCCGTCGATGACGCGGTGGTCCCATGTCAGCGACAGGGGCAGCATCAGGCGGGGCACAAACTGCTTGCCGTCCCAAACGGGTTCCATGGTGCTCTTGCACACACCGAGGATGGCCACTTCGGGCGCGTTGATGATGGGTGTGAAGTACTTGCCACCAATACCGCCAAGGCTGGAGATGGTGAAGGTCGCGCCGGTCATCTCGGCGGGACCAAGTTTGCCTTCACGGGCTTTCTTGGCCAATTCGCCCATTTCCTGGCTGATTTGCAGCACGCCTTTTTTATCGCAATCGCGAATCACCGGCACCATCAAACCATTGGGCGTGTCGGCTGCAAAGCCGATGTGCCAGTAATTTTTGTAGACCAATGCATCGCCATCCAACGAGCTGTTGAACTCGGGGTATTTCTTGAGCGCGGCCACACAGGCCTTGATCAAGAACGCCAGCATCGTCACCTTGACGCCACTCTTCTCATTTTCTTTGTTCGTAGAGACGCGGAAGGCCTCAAGGTCGGTGATGTCGGCGTCGTCATGGTTGGTGACGGCCGGAATCATGACCGCGTTGCGCAGCAAGTTGGCGCCGCTGATCTTCTTGATGCGGCCCATCTCTTTCCGCTCGATGGGGCCGAACTTGGCGAAGTCGACCTTGGGCCATGGAATCAAGCCCAAACCCGCACCATCACCACCCGAGGCCGCAGGGGCTTTGGCCGCTTGGGCCTTGGTTTGCGCAGCGCCCGACATGACAGCTTTGGTGAAGGCGTGCACATCGCCCTCGGTGATGCGGCCTTTGATGCCTGAGCCTTTGACTTCGTCCAAAGGCACACCGAGTTCTCGGGCGAACTTGCGCACTGAAGGAGATGCGTGGGGCAAGCCCAGCGTGGAACCGCCAGGGGCATGCGAGGGCGCAGCCACCATACCGGCAGTTGCCGCCGCAGGGGATGGGGCTGCAGCCGGGGCCGAGGCCACGGCGACAGGAGCAGCCGCAACTGCAGCTGCAGCAGGTGCTACCGCAGTGGCTGTTCCCACCAGCACAGCCAGCAGGTCACCAATGTTGAGTTTGTCACCCACTTTGACTTTGAGCTCTTGAAGCACGCCAGCGTGCGAAGACGGGATTTCCATGGAAGCTTTGTCTGACTCCACGGTGATCAGCGATTGCTCAACCTTGATGGTGTCGCCGGGCTTGACCATGACTTCAATGACGACCACATCCTTGAAGTCGCCAATGTCAGGCACATGCACTTCAACCGGACCGGCGGCGGAAGGCGCAGCGACAGGCGTAACAGCCACTGGGGTCGCAACCACAACCGATGCAGATGGTGCTGCCACAGCAGCCGCAGCATGTTTAACAGGTGTAGCAACCACGCCTGCCGCTTCCACCACCAACACGACCGAGCCTTGCTTGACTTTATCGCCAAGCGCCACGCGCATTTCCTTGACCAAGCCAGCCGTGCTCGATGGAATTTCCATCGAGGCTTTGTCGGACTCCACGGTGATCAGCGATTGCTCGGCCTTCACGGTGTCGCCCACCTTGACCATCAACTCAATGACGGTCACTTCATCGAAATCCCCGATGTCTGGGACTTGAACTTCTACCAGTGCCATTTTTGTCTCGCTTATTGGGTTGATGGTTATGCGTACAGCGGGTTGATTTTGTCGGTGTTGATACCGTACTTTTTGATCGCCTCCGCCACTTGGCTGACGGGGACGGCACCGTCTTCGCTCAACGCCTTGAGGGCGGCGACCACGATGTAATGGCGGTTGACCTCGAAGTGCTCGCGCAGCTTGCTGCGGAAGTCGGAGCGGCCAAAACCGTCGGTGCCCAGCACTTTGTAGGTGCGACCCTTTGGAATGAACGGACGGATCTGCTCGGCATAAGCCTTCATGTAGTCGGTGGATGCGACCACAGGGCCGCTGTGCTTGGCCAGCTGCTGGCCCACAAAAGACACACGCGGTGTTTCCATGGGGTGCAGCATGTTGTGGCGCTCAGTGTCTTGGCCGTCGCGGGTCAGTTCGTTGAAGCTTGGGCAGCTCCAAACATCGGCTTGGATGCCCCAGTCGGTCGCCAGCAAGGTTTGCGCGGCAATGGATTCGCGCAAGATGGTGCCCGAACCCAGCAGCTGCACACGCTTGTCGCCGGCAGCTCCTGGCTTGCACAGATACATGCCCTTGATGATCTGCTCTTCGGTGCCAGGCGTGAGTCCTGGCATGGCGTAGTTTTCGTTCAGCAGGGTGATGTAATAAAACACATTGTCTTGCTTCTCAACCATGCGCTTCAATCCATGGTGCAGGATGACGCCGACTTCGTGCGCAAAGGTCGGGTCATAAGACACGCAATTCGGGATGGTGTTGGCCATGATGTGGCTATGACCGTCTTCGTGCTGCAGGCCTTCACCGTTGAGCGTGGTGCGACCCGAGGTGCCACCCAGCAAGAAGCCACGCGCTTGCATATCACCCGCCGCCCAAGCCAGATCGCCAATGCGCTGGAAGCCGAACATCGAGTAATAAACATAAAACGGCACCATGATGCGGTTACTGGTGCTGTAGCTGGTGGCCGCGGCAATCCAGCTCGACATACCGCCGGCTTCGTTGATGCCTTCCTGCAGGATCTGCCCAGCTTTGTCTTCTTTGTAGTACATGACCTGGTCTTTGTCGACCGGGGTGTATTGCTGGCCCGCAGGGTTGTAGATTCCGATCTGGCGGAACAAGCCTTCCATACCAAAGGTACGGGCTTCGTCTACAAGAATGGGCACCACGCGTGGGCCTAAGGCTTGGTCGCGCAGCAGTTGCGTCAAGAAACGCACATAAGCTTGGGTGGTAGAGATTTCACGGCCCTCGGCGGTGGGCTCCATGACAGCCTTGAAGGTGTCGAGCGAGGGCACTGTGAAACTCTCTTCGGCCTTGGCGCGGCGCTTGGGCAAATAACCACCCAAGGCTTGACGGCGCTCGTGCAGGTAACGCATCTCTGGCGTGTCGTCAGCTGGCTTGTAAAAGGGAATATTGGGCAACTCACTGTCCGGAATCGGAATGTTGAAGCGGTCGCGCATGTACTTGATGTCGTCGTCTGTGAGCTTCTTGGTTTGGTGAACGGTGTTTTTGCCTTCACCGGCTTTGCCCATGCCAAAACCTTTGACGGTCTTGATCAGCAATACCGTGGGTTGACCAGTGGTGTTCACCGCTTGGTGGTAAGCGGCATACACCTTTTGCGGGTCATGACCACCGCGTTTGAGGTTCCAGATGTCGTTGTCCGAAAGGTGGGCCACCATCTCCAGTGTGCGCGGGTCGCGGCCAAAAAAATGCTTGCGCACGTAGGCACCGTCGTTGGCTTTGAAGGCCTGGTAGTCGCCGTCCAAGGTTTCCATCATCAGTTTGCGCAAAGCGCCGTCTTTGTCGCGGGCCAGCAAACTGTCCCACTCGCTGCCCCACAGCAGCTTGATGACGTTCCAGCCCGAACCGCGGAACTCACCTTCGAGCTCTTGCACAATTTTGCCGTTGCCACGCACCGGGCCATCCAAGCGCTGCAAGTTGCAGTTGACGACAAAAATCAGGTTGTCCAGATTCTCGCGGGCGGCCAAGCCGATAGCGCCCAAAGATTCGACCTCATCCATCTCGCCGTCGCCGCAAAATACCCAGACCTTGCGGTTTTCGGTGTTGGCGATGCCACGGGCATGCAAATACTTGAGGAAACGCGCTTGGTAAATGGCCATCAATGGGCCAAGACCCATGGACACCGTGGGGAACTGCCAGAACTCGGGCATCAGCTTGGGGTGTGGGTAGCTCGACAGACCTTTTCCGTCCACCTCTTGGCGGAAGTTGAGCAATTGCTCTTCTGTCAGGCGGCCTTCAAGGTAGGCGCGGGCGTAGACACCGGGTGACACATGGCCTTGGATGTAAAGGCAATCGCCCCCATGGTTTTCATTCTCGGCGTGCCAAAAATGGTTGAACCCGGCACCAAACATGTGGGCCAACGAGGCGAAAGAGCCAATGTGTCCGCCCAAATCACCGCCATCTGCGGGGTTGTGGCGGTTGGCCTTGACCACCATGGCCATGGCGTTCCAACGCATGTAGGCGCGAAGCCGCTCTTCAATTTCGATATTGCCGGGGCAACGGGCTTCTTCGGTGGGCTCAATCGTGTTGACGTAACCCGTCGTGGCCGAAAACGGTAAATCGATGCTGTGTTGACGGGCTTCTTCGAGCAAGCCTTCAAGCAAAAAGTGAGCGCGCTCTGGGCCCGCTTTTTCAATGACGGCGGACAGCGCGTCCAGCCATTCACGGGTTTCTTGGCTGTCTGTGTCTTGCACCGGTTGTTGAGGTGTTGCCGCTGTCATATTTGTCTCCTGAAAGTCATGATCTTTGAACTGGCCAAATTTTCTCATATTTTTCTTTTTATTTCAAATTATGCGGATATGTTTTGTATTGTGAAATTTTAATGAAGCATTGGGCTTTGGTTATGGGTGTTTTGACATGTCCGTCCTCTAAACTCGGGCGATGGAATTGAACAAAACAACGTCGGTTGTGAAAAAAGTGAGCCCTTGGACATGGTGGCTTTCGTGGTGGCGCCGCCAATCGCCCAACAAGCAAGACCGTTTTGCCAACTTGGCCCCGGTTGCCGCGGTGGTGTTGTTTTTGGCTGCCATTGCGAGTGCATTCTGGTATCTGAGGGTTGAAGAAGTTGAACGTGAGCAGGAAGCCATTAAGAGAGATGTGGAATACGCGCAACAACGCCTGAGACTCCGCCTGCTGGAGCGGCAAGAGCAGGTGATGCGATTGGCGAGGGACGTCTCCAACCGGGAAATCAGGTTGGATCAATTTTTGATCCGCTCCGAGTCTTTGGTGCAACAGTACCCCGAGTTTTTATCGCTGACTTGGATCGATGACCGGCGCCGAATCGTGGCCAACCAAAGCATCTCCAGCATCTCCTCAAGCCAGCAGCTGCGTACAGGCAGCACCTTAAGAACAGGCGACACAGAAAGCCTGTTCAGTTTGTCCCGAGACTTGATGCAGCCCATTTATGGGCAAATCTCAGTGGAAGCCGAGCGCGATACGCCCATGAATGTGTTGCAGCTGCACACCCCATTGAGCAACGATCAAGGTCGATTCAATGGGGTCGTCATGGCGCAATACAGAATGGAGGGACTGCTTCGCTACGGCATTCCCACCGAGGTATTGGCCAAATATGCCGTGGCCTTGCAAGACGGCGAAGGGCGCTTGCTGGCAGGCCAATCGATTGCCTCCCGCGCGGTTCTGTGGTCTTTACTGCCAGGCAGCGACAAGCCTCACAACGATTTTGAAATTCCGGTTTCCCCCGTTGGCAACGATTTGGTCTTGCGGGCCCAAACCTGGCGAACCTCTCAGGGCCTGGTGGGCAGCGGACTGTTTTGGCTGGTCAGCGTGTTGAGTGCAATGACCGCCTGGATGCTGATTGCCAATTGGCGACACACCCGAAGGCGATTGCAGGCTCAAAAAGCCTTGGTGGCAGAGACCAACTTTCGCCGCGCCATGGAAAACTCCATGCTGACCGGTATGCGGGCGCTGGATTTGCGCGGCCGCATCACCTATGTGAACCCGGGTTTTTGCCACATGACCGGCTGGAGCGAGTCCGACTTGGTGGGCGCTGTCGCGCCCTTCCCTTACTGGCCCGAACAAGACCGTGAACTCTTGATGCGCCGCTTGGAAGAAGAAATCAGCGGACAACATTCGGCTGGGGGGTTTCAGGTCCGCGTCAAACGCAAGAATGGTCAGTTGTTTGAAGCCCGCATGTACGTGTCCCCCTTGATTGACGCCACGGGCAAACAAACGGGCTGGATGACCTCGATGACCGACATCACCGAGCCCAACCGCATTCGGGAACAACTGGCCAGTTCGCACGAGCGCTTCACCATCGTGCTGGAGGCGCTTGACGCTTCGGTGTCGGTGGCGCCTCTGGGCAGCGAAGAACTTCTTTTTGCCAACAAACTTTACCGTTTGTGGTTTGGTCAAGACACCGGAGGTCACCTGCGGCTGGTCCAGCAAGCCGGCGCTTACAGCGATGAAAGATCTTCCGAAGACGTGGACGACATGGCGGGGCTGCCCACCGTGGGGCTTCCCGCCGCCGGTTCTGAAAATGCTGAAATTTTCGTCCCCGAATTGAACAAATGGCTGGAAGTCCGCTCGCGTTACATCAACTGGGCCGACGGCCGTTTGGCCCAAATGGTGATTGCCAGCGACATCACGCCACGTCGCCAGGCCGAAGAGCTGGCGGCCCAACAAGCAGAGCGTGCCCAGACCGCCAGCAGTTTGATCACCATGGGTGAAATGGCCTCCAGCGTGGCGCACGAACTGAACCAACCCTTGACCGCCATCAGCAACTACTGCAGCGGCATGATCTCTCGCATTCAGGCCAAACAAGTCAATGAAGAAGACTTGCTCTGGGCTTTGGAAAAGACCGCCCACCAAGCCCAAAGGGCCGGGCAAATCATTTTGCGCATTCGCAGCTTTGTCAAACGCAGTGAACCCAACCGCGCCCTGTCCGATGTCTCGGCCATGGTCAGCGAATCACTTGAATTGGCAGAAATCGAGCTGCGCAGACGCCACGTTCGGCTGACCCACCACATCGCGGCCCGCTTGCCCCAACTCTGGGTAGACCCGATCTTGATCGAGCAAGTGTTGGTGAACCTGATGAAAAATGCAGCGGAATCGATCGACAACGCCAACCGGCCGCCAGAGCAACGTCAGGTCGAATTGCGCATCCTGCCCAAGACCATTGACAAGCAATCCGTGGTGGAGTTTTCGGTCACCGACACAGGTGCAGGCTTGCCGCCAGAGTCGATTGAGCGGGTTTACGAGGCCTTTTTCTCGACCAAAGTTGAAGGCATGGGCATTGGCTTGAATTTGTGCCGAAGCATTGTGGAATCGCACCAAGGCAGGATCAAAGCCGAGAACATCTACAATGCCGACGAGGTCACAGGCTGCCGTTTCTCCTTTTGGATACCGGTCGAGACTGGTGAACCACATCACAACCCAATGGGGTAACCGAATGAGTTTGATACCAAAAAAAGGCACTGTTTACGTTGTTGATGACGACGAAGCCGTGCGTGATTCCTTGCAATGGTTGCTGGAAGGCAAGGATTACCGAGTGCGCTGCTTTGACAGCGCCGAATCCTTCATCAGCCGCTACGACCCCCGAGAGGTGGCCTGTTTGATTGCCGACATTCGCATGGGCGGCATGAGCGGCATGGAACTGCAGGACCGTTTGATCGAGCGACGCTCACCCCTGCCCATCGTGTTCATCACCGGCCACGGCGATGTCCCCATGGCGGTGAACACCATGAAAAAAGGCGCCATGGATTTCATCCAAAAGCCTTTCAAGGAAGAAGAGCTTTTGAGCTTGGTCGAGCGCATGCTTGACGAGGCCCGCGATTCCTTTGCCGATTACCAACAAGCTGCCAGCAGAGATGCCTTGTTGTCCAAACTCACAGGCCGAGAAGCCCAAGTGCTTGAACGCATCGTGGCGGGGCGCCTGAACAAGCAAATCGCCGATGACTTGGGTATCAGCATCAAAACCGTTGAGGCGCACCGCGCCAACATCATGGAAAAGCTCAACGCCAACACCGTGGCCGATTTGCTCAAGATTGCGCTGGGGCAAAACGCACCCAAGGCCTGAACCAACCACACCCGACCAAAACGCCCGCACTCGCCGGGCGTTTTGCATTTTTTTATCTGAATTTCAATTTTCAAACATGACGGCCCAACTGATCGACGGCAACCAGCTTTCCAAACAATTGCGAACCGAGGTCGCCAGCCGCGCCCAGGCCCTCAAGTCCAAGGGCGTCACCCCGGGCCTTGCCGTGGTGCTGGTGGGGGACAACCCGGCCAGCCAGGTCTATGTGCGCAACAAGGTCAAGGCCTGCGAAGACAATGGTCTGCACTCGGTGCTAGAAAAGTACGAAGTGACCATGACCGAGGCCGAATTGTTGGCCCGTGTCGAAACGCTGAACAACGATCCGGCCATTCACGGCATCCTGGTGCAACTGCCCCTGCCCGCGCACATCGACGCGCAAAAAGTGATTGAGGCCATCAGCCCTGCCAAAGACGTGGACGGGTTTCATATTGCCAGCGCCGGGGCCCTCATGACCGGCATGCCAGGCTTTTGGCCTTGCACGCCTTACGGATGCATGAAGATGCTGGATAGCATTGGCTACGACCTGCGCGGCAAACACGCCGTGGTCATTGGTCGCAGCAACATTGTGGGCAAACCCATGGCGCTGATGCTGCTGCAGAAAGACGCCACTGTGACGGTGGCGCACTCGCGCACCCAAAACCTCAAAGCCCTGACTTTGCAAGCCGATGTGATCGTAGCCGCTGTGGGCAAACGCAACGTGCTCACAGCCGACATGGTCAAGCCAGGTGCGGTGGTGCTGGACGTGGGGATGAACCGCAATGACGAGGGCAAGCTTTGTGGCGATGTGGATTTTGAAGGGGTCAAACAAATCGCCAGCCACATCACGCCAGTGCCCGGCGGCGTTGGCCCCATGACCATCACCATGCTGCTGGTCAACACCCTTGAAGCGGCCGAACGCGCCACCAAGTGATAAAACTGACCCATTGATCCGTTTATTGGAAACCCCATGACCAATCCCTTGCTCGATACCTCTGGCCTGCCCTTGTTTGACCGCATTGCCCCCGAGCATGTCGCCCCGGCCTTGGACGAATTGCTGGCCGCCGCTGAAAAAGCTCTGGAAGCCGTGACCGCAGCCGAATTTCCAGCCCATTGGAAAGCCATTGCCCAGACCTTGGACGTGAGCACCGAGCGACTGGGCATGGCATGGGGCGCGGTCAGTCACCTCAACAGCGTGGCCGACACACCTGAATTGCGTGCCGCCTACAACGCCGCCCTGCCCCGCGTGACCGAGTTCTGGACGCGCTTGGGCAGCGATGAGCGTCTTTACGCCAAATACAAAGCCATTGATGCCGCCAGCCTCAACACCGAACAAACGCAGGCCCGCAAAAACGCCCTGCGCGGCTTTGTGCTGGGCGGTGCTGAATTGCAAGGCGCAGCCAAAGAACGCTACGCCGCCATCCAAGAACGACTGGCCGAGATCACGCAAAAGTTCAGTGAAAACACGCTGGATGCCACCGACAAATTTGCCCTCTACGTGAGCGAAGACCAGCTCATAGGTGTGCCAGCCGATGTGGTTCAAGCCACACGCGATGCAGCCCAAAAGGATGGCAAAGAAGGCCACCGCCTGAGCCTGAAAATGCCGGTGTATTTGCCTGTGATGCAGTTCGCCGACAACGCCGCTTTGCGCGAACAGCTCTACAAAGCCTATGTCACCAGAGCATCAGACCAAGCCCCCGATGAAGCCAAGCACTTTGACAACACCCCCTTGATGCAAGAAATCTTGGCACTGCGGCAAGAAGAGTCACGCCTGCTGGGTTTTGACAATTACGCCCAAGTCTCGGTCGTGCCCAAAATGGCCGAGTCCCCCGAAAAAGTCACCACTTTCTTGCGCGACTTGGCGGCCAAAGCTCGTCCATTCGCTGAAAAAGACCTGGCAGACCTGCGCGAATTTGCCGCCCAAGAGCTGGGCATCACCGGCCCGCTCAACGCCTGGGACGTTCCCTACCTGAGCGAAAAGCTCAAAGAAGCCCGCTACAGCTTCAGCGAGCAAGAGGTCAAGCAGTACTTCACCGCGCCCAAAGTGTTGGCCGGTTTGTTCAAAATCATCGAGACTTTGTTTGAAGTCAGCATCCGCGCCGACCAAGCCCCTGTTTGGCACCCAGCCGTGGGCTTTTACCGCATCGAGCGCGATGGCAAGCTGATTGGCCAGTTTTACCTAGACCCCCCAGCCCGCGCCGGCAAACGCGGCGGCGCCTGGATGGACGATGTGCGCGGCCGCTGGCAGCGCCCCGACACCGGCGTGCTGCAAACGCCGGTGGCGCATTTGGTCTGCAACTTTGCCGAAGGCGTCAATGGCCAACCCGCCTTGCTGACGCACGACGACGTCATCACCCTCTTCCACGAATTTGGCCATGGGCTGCACCACATGCTCACGCAGGTGAACGAGCGTGATGTCTCCGGCATCAGCGGTGTGGAGTGGGACGCGGTCGAATTGCCCAGCCAATTCATGGAAAACTTCTGCTGGGAATGGTCTGTGCTGCGCCACATGACCGCTCATGTGGAAACGGGCGAGCCCCTGCCGCGCGCGCTGTTCGACAAGATGCTGGCTGCCAAAAACTTCCAAAGTGGCCTGCAAACCCTGCGCCAGATCGAGTTTTCACTGTTCGACATGCTGGTGCATTCTGAGCATGACCCGGCGCAAGACTTCATGCCGCTCCTGGCACGAGTGCGCGAAGAAGTCGCCGTCATGCGGCCACCGGCATTCAACCGCATGGCCCACACCTTCAGCCACATCTTTGCAGGTGGTTACGCCGCGGGTTACTACAGCTACAAATGGGCCGAGGTGCTGAGCGCCGACGCCTACGCTGCGTTTGAAGAAACCGCTGCGGCCGACGGCACGCCCAGCGTGGAAACCGGACGCCTCTACCGCCAAGCCATTCTGGAGGCCGGCGGCAGCCGACCTGCGCTGGAATCGTTCAAGGCCTTCCGGGGCCGAGAGCCGAATTTGGATGCATTGCTGCGGCACCAAGGGATGGTGGCGGCTTAAAAACAAATGAGTGACAGGGGTGGTCGTGAAAGTACGGCCCCCATAATTGAATGTCATGGACGAAAAAAAGCACCGGGCATTTCCGCCAAGTGCTTGTTTTTCCTACCGAATTTGGTAGGCGCGACTAGATTCGAACTAGCGACCCCCACCATGTCAAGGTGGTGCTCTAACCAACTGAGCTACGCGCCTGCTAAGCCGCAAATTATAGCGTCAAAAACCCGATTTTTCTAAACTGCCTCTTGAAGTTGAAGCGTTCAGCGCCTGCGGGCAGCCCTGACGCCTTTGACGCCACGAACAGTGACCAAGACCCGGTTCAGACTCATGGCATCCCCGATTTCCACCGTGAAGGTCATCCAGGCCATGCCTTTGACCGATTGGGTTTGCACACCGATCACATTCATTTTTTCCTTGGCAAACACTTCCGAAATATCGCGCAGCAAGCCTTGGCGGTCGATGGCTTCAACAGAGACATCGACCGGATAGACAGCGCCTTGCGCAGCTTTGCCCTCACCCCAGCGGACATCAATCACGCGTTCGGCATGGCGCGAAGCCAGTTCGCGGAAGTTGCTGCAGTCTTGCCGATGGATGCTCACGCCTTTACCCCGGGTGACAAAGCCCCCAATCGCATCGGGTGGTGCGGGTTTGCAGCAGCGCGACAATTGGGTCAACAGCGAATCCACCCCCACCACCAAGACACCCGAAGGGGACTTGCGGGCCACCGCTCCTTTGAACTTCTTTTGGAAGTACTCATCGGGCTCGAGTGCAGGCTCGGGGGGGTTGAGCAAGACCTCGATGTTGCGCAGCGAATACTCGTCTTTGCCCACCACCTCAAACAAGCCATCGGCCGATTTGAAGCCCAGCTGGTTGGCCAAGTCTTCGAGGCGAATAGCGGTGCGACCCAATCGCTGAAGTGATTTTTCGACCGCCTCACGGCCTTTGGCAATGGTTTCTTCGCTGACCTGCGCGTTGAACCAAGCACGTACTTTGGCCCGAGCCCTTGGACTGGCCAAAAAGCCCAACTCGGGGTTGAGCCAATCGCGTGAAGGACCCCCCTCTTTGATGGTCGTGATCTCCACCGTCTGACCATTGGCCAACTGCGTGTTCAAAGGCACCATGGCCCCGTCCACCTTGGCGCCTCGGCAACGGTGCCCCAAGTTGGTGTGCACGGTGTAGGCAAAGTCAATGGCGGTGGCGCCTTGCGGCAATTCGACCACCGCCGCATCGGGTGTCAGCACATAAATGCGGTCCTCAAACAAGCCGCTGCCTTGCCCATGGGCCTGCGCCGCACCAGACAAATCACGCTCCCAAGCCAACAACTGGCGCAGCACCGCGATCTTGGTGTCGTATTCGCTGCTGGCTGAGACCCCGCTGTACCCTTTGGCCCCCGCTTCTTTGTAGGCCCAGTGCGCGGCCACGCCATGCTCGGCGTGCGCGTGCATGGTTTGGGTGCGAATTTGAACTTCAATCGGACCACCATCGGCATCGCGGACGACGGTGTGCAAAGACTGGTAGCCGTTGGCTTTGGGTTTGGCGATGTAGTCGTCAAACTCTTCGGCAATGGGCGCAAACTGCTCATGCACCCAGCTGAGCACTTGGTAGCAATCGGCCACGCTGGGCACCACAACACGCAGCGCCCGGATGTCGAACACGCGTTCAAAAGGCAGCGCCTTGCCGCGCATCTTCTTGACAATGCTGTAGATGTGTTTGGGTCGTCCCTCCACGGTCGCCACGATGCCTTGCTTGGTCAAAGCCTTCTGCAGTCGCTCGCGCAGGGCCACCATGTAGGACTCTCGCTCGGTGCGTTTCTCGTCCAGCAGCAGGGCGATGTCTTTGTAAGTTGCCGGTTCCAGAAAGCGGAAAGACAGATCTTCCAGTTCCCATTTGATTTGCCAAATGCCCAAACGGTTGGCCAGCGGTGCAAAGACCTGCAAAGATTCGCGGGCCAACACCACCGGCACCGGCAATTTACTGGCCGCAAAATGGCGCAAGGTTTGCAAACGAGAAGCCAAACGCAGCATCACCACACGCAAGTCGCGGCTGAAGGCCAAGAGCATCTTGCGCACGTTTTCAGTCTGGATGCGCGGGCTCAAAGGCGTGTTGTCAGGCCCTTGGGTACTGGACTCCGTGGCCCGGGACAATCGCTGCACATGCACCAACTGGTTGGTTTGCAGAGCCAGTTGCGCCAGATGCGGGCCAAAGGCCTTGCCCATCACTTCTTCTGGTTTGTTCAGGTGCGGACAGGCATAGACCAAATAGATGGCCGCTTGCATGGCCACCGAGCCCCCCATGTCTGCCAAAATCGTGGCCACCGCATCGGCGTGCGCCAAGATGTTTTCACCTGTGTCCAGCGATTCGCCCGTGATCAAGGGCTCAGCAAATGTTCTGGCTTTGAACAACAGATCGGCATCTGCTTGCAAGTCGAGGCCACCGGATGTGGCCAGAACAACCGGTGGCAAATGCACGGCGTGCAGACGCCCTGAGGGCGACATTGGGCTTGCGGAATGGCTGGAACTGGGGCTGACCATCGGATCAATTACCCCACAAGAAACTTGTCACCACGGCCATTTGCTGTTCGGCGCTCAACGTCGGCGCGTGCCCACAGTCTGGCCAGGTTTCCAGTTGGGCTTTGGGTCCGCGCTGCGTCATGTTCAAGGCAGTTTGGGCAGTCAACAAGTCAGACTGCCCACCACGAATGAGCAAGGTTTTTGCTTGAATTTGGTCATACAACGCCCACATGGCTGACTCGCCCGCAGAGGCGACTTCAGGCGTCAAGGCGCGTAAGGGGACACCAATGGCAGGGTCGTAGTGCAGGGTCATGAGACCATCGCTGGCTGGACGTGCCATGTGCGACGACATCTCGCGCCAAACCTCAGGCAAGACCGGGCCAAAGCCCTGCGACAAATCCCACAAGGCAGCAGCGAGTTGATCCAGATTTGGGTATTGCCCATACTGGCCCACGTAGCTTTGCATGCGCTGCAATGATGACCAGGTGATAGCAGGCCCCACATCGTTCAGCACCAATTTACGGATGGGGACGGGCAAGGGCAAACCGGGCTGACCGGCCAGCACCATCCCAATCAAACCGCCCATGCTGGTGCCGACCCAGTCCAAGGCCTGAATCGGCCGATCGAGACCCAATGTGGCCTGAATTTGACCCAACAAAGCCAGCATATCGGCCGCGTACTGCGGAATTTGATAAAGCGCCGGGTTTTGGAGCCATTCGCTTTGACCCCGCCCAGCCACATCTGGGCAAATGATTTGGACGGGCACTGGGCTTGTCAACACCATAGCCTGCGCCAACCGGTCAAAGTCTCGCCCTTGGCGCGTCAAGCCGTGGACACACACCACCACGTGCTGGGCTTGCACATCGCCCCAGCGCCAATAAGCCATGCGGTGTTGGCCCTCTGGGTGGGGGCAAGAGACGAACTCAAGTTGAGGCGCTGGAACAGGGTTGGGGGCTGAGGTTGAGTTTGAGGTTGAGGTCATCACAATTGGAAAAAATCTGAAGGCAACGGAGACTGAACAAGTCTTTGACAGCGCCATAATGTTCTTTTGAACATCCTAATTCATCTTTCGGAGTCATTTTCATGTTGCAAGGTAAAACAGCACTGGTCACAGGTTCAACCAGCGGTATCGGACTGGGGATTGCCAAGGCTTTGGCCCAACAAGGCGCGAACATTGTGCTCAACGGTTTCGGCGATGTCGAAGGCCCCAAGGCTGAAATCGCAGCCTTGGGTGTGAAGGTGGCCTACCACGGCGCCGACATGAGCAAAGCCTCCGAAATCGAAGCCATGATGAAGTTTGCGGCCGACACATTTGGCCGCGTGGACATTTTGGTCAACAACGCAGGTATCCAGCACGTGGCCAAGATCGAAGATTTCCCTGTCGAGCGCTGGGACGCCATCATCGCCATCAACCTGACCAGCGCCTTCCATGCCACACGCTTGGCACTGCCGGCCATGAAAGCGGCCAATTGGGGCCGCATCATCAACGTGGCGTCAACCCATGGTTTGGTGGGCTCTGCTGAAAAATCTGCCTATGTCGCCTCTAAACACGGTGTCGTGGGCTTGACCAAAGTCACCGCCCTCGAAAACGCCACCACGGGCGTGACCTGCAACGCCATTTGTCCCGGCTGGGTGCTGACACCCTTGGTGCAAAAACAAGTGGATGCCAAGGCCGTGGCCATGGGCTTGACCAACGAAGAAGCCAAAAAACAGCTGCTGCAAGAAAAAGAGCCTTCTATTCAGTTCACCACCCCCGAAGAATTGGGCGCATTGGCTGTGTTCTTCTGCTCGGCTGCTGGCAACAACGTGCGCGGCGCAGCCTGGAACATGGACGGCGGCTGGACCGCTCAATAATTGATCAGGCATACATGAGCAGCTCGACCCGGTTGGACAAAGTCGTCATCGTTGACGATGACGCGCGCATCCGAGATTTGCTGCGGCGCTTCTTGTCGCAAGAAGGCTTGGATGTCCTGTTGGCCGAGGATGGTCAGGCTTTAGACCGCATCTTGCAGCGAGAAACCATTGATCTTGTGGTGCTCGACCTGATGCTGCCTGGCGAAGACGGGATGAGCATTTGCAAGCGGATGCGCGCAGCTGGCAACAAAACACCCGTGATCATGCTCACCGCCAAAGTTGAAGATAACGATCGCATTGCGGGCTTGGACATTGGCGCCGATGACTATCTGGGCAAACCCTTCAACCCGCGCGAGTTGTTGGCCCGAATTCACGCCGTCTTGCGCCGAAGGCCAACAGCCGAAGTTCCCGGGGCACCGTCCATCGCAGACAAAGAAGTCATCGTTTTTGGTGCGTTCACGCTCGATTTGGGGACCCGATCCTTGAGCCGTTTGGGCCAAAACATGCCACTGACCAGCGGCGAATTCTCCATGCTCAAAGCACTGGCTCGGCACCCCAAGCAAGCTTTGTCCCGAGAAAAACTGGCCCAGTTGGCGCGAGGTCGCGACTTTGAGCCTTTTGACCGCAGCTTGGACGTTCAAATCTCTCGTCTGCGAAAGATGATCGAGCGAGACCCCGCCTCCCCCAAAGTGATCCAAACGGTTTGGGGCGTTGGCTACGTCTTTGTGCCCGATGGCCAAGCGTGACGCCCGCAGAAGTCACTGCCCCTGAGCACAGCGTGGCCGAAAAACCCACACGCAAGCTCAAACTCAGCCTGTTCTGGCGAACTTTCATTTGGTTGGCCCTGCTGATTTTGTTCAGCAGCATGGCTTGGCTGCAGATGTTTCGCACGCAAGAGTATGAGCCACGTATTTTGCGCAACGTCCATCAGATTGCCACGGTGGTCAATCTGACCAAAACCGCCTTGATCCACACCGATGCCATTGCAAGGGTGTCTCTTCTCAAAACACTGGCAGACGAGGAAGACGTCAGCATCCAAATCCGGGAACCAGGAGACCAGATCTTGGCCTTCGGCTCGTCTGGGTTGGAACGCCAATTGGTCAATGAGATGATCAAACGTCTTGGGCCCGATACGCTGATTGCATCCCAAGTCAACCAAGTCGATGGCCTGTGGATCGGCTTCAAAATCGAGCGTGACAGTTATTGGCTGCAGATGGACCCCGAACGGCTCAGACCTTTGGGTGGCTCGGCCTGGCTCACTTGGCTGGGTTTGACCCTGGCGCTGTCCTTGGGCGGCGCAGCCATGATGGCGGGCCTGATCAACCGCCCCCTAAAGCGGTTGTCACTGGCGGCCAGCCGCGTGCGCGAGGGGCACTTCAACACTTCTCAACTGGACGAGGACGCGGCCACCAGCGAAATCCGCGAAGTCAACATCGGTTTTAACCGGATGGCCGAGCGTTTGGCCAAGATCGAACAAGAGCGCGCGGTGATGCTGGCAGGCATATCGCACGATTTGCGTACCCCCTTGGCCCGCTTGCGCTTAGAAACCGAACTGAGCGTGGCCAACCTGGAAACGCGCGATCTGATGGCTGCCGACATTGCCCAACTGGACGCCATCATCGACAAGTTTCTCGACTACGCCCGGCCCGAGCCCCAAAACTTGGGGCCGGTTGTGCTGTCGGGCGTCATCAGCCGCAGCATTTCGCCTTGGCGCAACACCCCCCGGTTTGAAATCAGTGTCGATGTCGCCGAAGACCTGCAGGTCCATGCCGAACAAGTCGAACTGGTCCGGGTGTTGTCCAACTTAATAGAAAACGCCCGCCGCTATGGCCAAAGCCCCAGCGATGGCATCACGCGTGTCGACATCGTGGCCCGCCCTGAAGGTGGCTGGGTGTGGCTCAGCGTGTGCGACCAAGGCCCAGGAGTGTCCGAGGAAGCCCTGAAAAACCTGACTCAGCCGTTTTTCAGAGGTGACACCGCCAGAACCGACGCATCGGGATCGGGCTTGGGATTGGCGATTGTGGAAAGGTCTGTGCAGCGCATGGGCGGCACGTTCTCGGTCGTCAACCACAGCGCCGGGGGGCTGATGGCGCTGATGAAATTCAGGCAGGTTTCGCCGACTTGAGGGTCAACAAGGCCACCGCACGCGCTTCCATACTCTGGCCCATACCCACAGGCCCGAGTTTTTCCGCCGTCTTGGCCTTCACATTCACCTGATTCAGGGCCACGCCCAAAGCTTGCGCTACACCTGCATTGATGGCCGCCATGTGCGGGGCCAACTTGGGGGCTTGGGCCACGATGGTGCTGTCCACGTTCACCAGCTCCCATCCTTTTTCGCGCACACGACGCATGGCTTCTTGTAACAGCACGCGAGAATCAGCCCCTTTGAACTGAGCGTCCGTGTCCGGAAAATGCCGCCCGATGTCGCCCAAGCCCGCAGCGCCCAGCACCGCATCGGTGATGGCGTGCAGCAACACATCGGCGTCCGAGTGGCCCAAAAGACCTGATGTATGTTCGATTTCCACCCCACCCAAAACCAGCTTGCGTCCTGGCACCAAGGCATGCACGTCCCAGCCTTCACCGATTCTGAAACTCATGCCTTGCTCCCCAAAATGGCTTCGGCCAACGCGAAGTCGGCCGGGTAAGTGACTTTGAAATTTTGCGCCGAGCCTTCCACCAAACGCGGCTTGAGGCCCAGTCGCTCCATCGCACTGGCCTCATCGGTGATGCCTGCAAAACCACTGGCCGCCACCGCAGCCAGGGCATCGTGCAAGGCCTGCAGCCGAAACATCTGTGGCGTCTGCGCCAACCATTTGTGCTCACGCGGCACCGTGGCCAAAACGCGACCGCCCTCTTCGCTTTTGAGCGTATCGGGCAAGGGCAGCGCCAACAGCCCACCCACCGCATCGTGTTGGCAAGTGTCGATGAGGCGGGTCACCGACTCGGGCGATACCAAACAACGCGCCGCATCGTGCACCAACACCCAATCCATCGGGTCAAGGCCTGCCGACAACATGGCTTGCAGGCCATTGAACACACTCTGGGCACGGCTGATGCCGCCGCAGGTCAGGCGCTGGAAATGCACGGGCCAGCCCTGCTCGGTCCAAGCATGCGTATCGTCGGGCGACAAAATCACCCAACCACTGGTCAATCGAGGCACCAGCGCCAATGCCTGCAAAGTGTGCATGACCATGGGCTGACCAGCCACTTGCTGGTATTGCTTGGGTTGTAGCGTGCCCGCACGGCTACCCGTTCCCGCGCAAGGGATCAGGGCATGAAAGCGGGGCGAGGCGGTGCGTTCATTCATAGGATGACATTGTAGTTTTGTAGGTCGGCGGCTGTGCTTAACGAAGACCATCGACATTCTTAATGCGACAAAGACTTTAAAATCACCTTCAATTCGACATTTCCACACCCCCCTCCTTCTTGGCGGGGGGTGTTTCGCTTTTTTCTTCGACACCGCCATGCAACTGCCCAGCCTGATTTTCGGCAAACGATTCACCCTGCCCCGCCCCGCCGGATCGGCCGATGCCGTGCTGTTGGCCCAACTGGCTGAGCGTGAAAAAAAGGCAGGCAAGATCACCGCCATCGTCACCGCCGACGCGGCTGACGCCCAGCGACTCATGGACGAGTTGGTATTTTTTGCGCCTGATCTGCGCTGCGTGATGTTTCCCGACTGGGAAACCCTGCCGTATGACACCTTCTCGCCGCACCAGGACTTGATCTCGGAGCGACTGGCCACGCTGTGGCGCATCAAACAGCGCAACCACCCCGAGAGCGCCGACGTGGTGCTGGTGCCCGCCACCACCGCGCTTTACAGACTCGCACCGCCGTCCTTTTTGGCCGGCTACACCTTTGAATTCAAGGTCAAGCAAAAGCTCGATGAAGCCCAACTCAAGGCGCAATTGACCTTGGCGGGCTACTCGCATGTCAGCCAAGTGGTCAGCCCTGGTGAATACGCGGTGCGCGGTGGATTGATTGACCTTTTCCCCATGGGCTCGCTGGTGCCTTACCGGGTGGACTTGTTCGACGACGAGATCGACTCCATTCGCACTTTTGATCCTGACAGCCAACGCAGCCTCTACCCCGTGCCCGAAGTGCGGCTCTTGCCCGGACGCGAGTTTCCGATGGACGAGGCGGCGCGAGCACGTTTCAGGAGTCGCTGGCGCGAACTGCTGGAGGGCGACCCAACCAAAAGCCGCATCTACAAAGACATGGGCAACGGGGTGGCCACCGCAGGCATCGAGTACTACCTGCCGCTGTTTTTTGAAGAAACCGCCACCGTTTTCAACTATTTAGGAGCTGGCGAGGCGAACGCCGCCACGGTGGTGTTGCACGGCGACTTGGAGCCCTCATTTCAGCGCTTTTGGCAAGACACCAAAGACCGCTACCGCCTTGTGCAAGGTGACCCCGAGCGGCCGGTGCTGCCGCCCGAAGCGCTGTTTTTGAGCGCTGAGCAGTTCTACACATTGGCCAATACCCACGCGCAACTGGCGCTTCGACAAAGCGCAGGGCAAAGCACAGACGACGTACCTGACAACGCATTTGCGCAAAGTCTGCCCGATCTCACCGTGGTGCGCGGTGCCGATGACCCGCTGGCCCGCCTGCAAGCGCACATCCGCAAGAGTGCAGGCCGTGTGCTGATCTTGGCCGAGAGTGACGGCCGCCGAGAAAGCCTGCTTGACTTCGTACGCTCCAGCGGCCTCGCACCCCCGGTGTTTGAGAGCCTGCAAGCATTTTTGGCCAGTGACGAAAAAGTCGGCATGGCCACGTCCACCCTCAACCAAGGCTTTCACTGGTTCGAGCACAACATCGACTTGGTGACTGAAACCGAGCTCTTTGCAGCGGGCACCACCACGCGCCGCCGCAAAAAACAAGAGCAGGTCAGCGATGTGGAAGCGCTGATCAAAGACCTGAGCGAGCTGAATGTGGGCGACCCGGTGGTGCACAGTGCCCACGGCATTGGCCGCTACCGGGGTCTGGTCAACATGGACATGGGCCAGAAAAACGAAGACGGCTCGCCTGCCCTGCAGGAATTTTTGCACTTGGAATACGCAGGCGACGCCACGCTTTATGTACCGGTCAGCCAATTGCAGCTCATCGGCCGCTACACGGGCGTGAGCGCCGACGAAGCGCCCTTGCACAAGCTGGGCAGTGGCCAATGGGAAAAAGCCAAACGCAAGGCCGCTGAACAGGTGCGCGACGCCGCTGCCGAATTGCTCAACATCTACGCCCGCCGCGCCGCGCGCGAAGGCCATCCTTTCCGGTACAGCCCGCAAGACTACGAAACCTTTGCCAACGACTTTGGTTTTGAAGAAACCGCCGACCAAAAGGCCGCCATCCACTGCGTGATCCAAGACATGATCAGCCCCCGTCCTATGGACCGGCTGGTGTGCGGCGACGTCGGTTTTGGCAAGACCGAAGTCGCCTTGCGTGCAGCCTTTGTGGCCGTCACAGGCGGCAAGCAAGTGGCCATTTTGGCCCCCACCACGCTTTTGGCCGAGCAGCATTACCAAACGCTCAAAGACCGCTTTGCCAAATGGCCGGTCAAGGTGGCCGAAATTTCGCGCTTTCGCTCGGGCAAAGAAGTCACCGCCGCCCTCAAAGGCATTGCCGATGGCACGGTGGACATCGTGGTCGGCACGCACAAGCTGCTGAGCGAGTCCACCAAATTCCACGATCTTGGCCTGCTCATCATCGACGAGGAACACCGTTTTGGCGTGCGCCACAAAGAGGCCATGAAAGCCCTGCGGGCCGAGGTCGATGTGCTCACACTGACCGCCACCCCCATTCCACGCACCATGGGCATGGCTTTAGAGGGCCTGCGCGATCTGAGCGTGATCGCCACCGCGCCGCAACGTCGCCTGGCCATCAAGACCTTTGTGCGCAACGAAGGCACGGGCGTGATCCGCGAGGCGGTGCTGCGCGAACTCAAGCGCGGCGGCCAGGTTTACTTTTTGCACAACGAGGTTGAGACCATCGAGAACCGCAAGCAAAAGCTCGAAGAAATCCTGCCCGAAGCCCGCATCGCCGTGGCCCACGGCCAGATGCCCGAGCGCGAGTTGGAGCGCGTCATGCGCGACTTTGTGGCCCAGCGCTACAACATCCTCTTGTGCTCCACCATCATCGAGACCGGCATCGACGTACCCACGGCCAACACCATCATCATGAGCCGCGCCGACAAGTTCGGCCTGGCCCAGTTGCACCAGCTGCGCGGCCGCGTGGGCCGATCGCACCACCAAGCCTATGCCTATTTGATGGTGCCCGAGATCGAAGGCCTGACCAAACAGGCCGCCCAGCGGCTCGATGCCATCCAGCAGATGGAAGAACTGGGCAGCGGCTTTTATTTGGCCATGCACGACCTGGAAATCCGCGGCGCGGGTGAAGTGCTGGGCGAAAACCAGAGCGGTAACATGCTCGAAGTGGGTTTTCAGCTCTACAACGAAATGCTGTCCGAAGCGGTGCGCTGCCTCAAAGCGGGCAAAGAACCCGATTTGCTCAGCCCTCTTTCCGTCACGACCGACATCAACCTGCACGCCCCTGCCCTGCTGCCCAACGACTATTGCGGCGATGTGCACCTGCGCCTGTCGTTTTACAAAAAGCTGGCCACCGCCAAAACCAGCGACCAGATCGATGCCCTGCTCGAAGAATTGGTGGACCGCTTTGGCAAGCTGCCAGCGCAAGCGCAAACCCTGGTGGATGTGCACCGCCTGCGCGTGCTGACCCAGCCCTATGGCGTGATCAAGGTCGACGCCGCCCCTGGCGTCATCCAGATCACCTTCAAACCCAACCCGCCCGTGGACCCCATGGCCATCATCGGCCTGATCCAGAAAAACAAACACATCAAGCTGGCGGGCAACGACAAAATCCGCATCGAACGCGAACTGCCTGACCCCAAGGCCAGGGCGCAGATGGTGCGGGATGTGCTCAGGAGTTTGGGGACGCCGAAGGTGGCGATGGCGGGAGTTTGAAAAACTCACCCACAAGACATATGTCCGGCATATGCTAAACTCATAGCCTCTTTCCATGGAGGTGCCCCATGTCTGTCACTGCACTCACCGCCGCTGAAAAATCTGCCGTTTATCTGACCGCCGCCAGCACGGATGCGCCTGCCGATGCCGGACGTCATGTGCGGCTGTTCCGCAACGGGGCCAACCAGGCGGTGCGCATTCCGCGTGAATTTGAGTTTGCAGCCCAAGAAGTGGTGATGAAAAAGGTGGGCAATACGCTGGTCTTGGAACCGGTCACGTTTTGGCCTCAGCGCGGATCGGCTGCAGCGCTGCGCATGGCGCTTGAAGAGATCAAAAAACTCGGGCCTTGCGAAGACACCTTCCCAGATGTAGACGAAGGCGTGCTGCCGCTCGATGACATTGTCTTCACCCCATGACAACCACCTATTTTCTGGACACCAACATCATCAGCCACATGATGCTGGACGGCGATGGTGCAGCAGCACGTCGCGCCATTCAGGTTCTGACCGAACAACCCGACATCGATTTGTGCACCAGCATCGTCGTTCAATGTGAATTGCTTTATGGCTTGCGCAAGCGGCCGAGCCCGCGCCTTGAGCGTGCTTACGAACTGCAAATGCGGGGGCTGAAGGTCATCTCAATGGACGAAGCCGATGCACCTGTTTATGCCCAATTGCGAAACGCCCTTGAATCCAGTGGCACCCCTCTGGGGCCCAACGATTTGCTGATCGCGGCGCAAGCCATGCGCTGCGACGCCACGCTGGTCAGTGGCGATGCCGCCTTTGCCCGTGTACCGGGCTTGAAACTGCAAAATTGGCTGGCCTGATCTCTTTTCCCATTTGATTTTTTGATGCTGCTCATGACCACCGCCACCCTCACAGAATTCGCACCCGGCCTTGCCATTCAGGGCTTCACTGCTCCCCTTCCTCTGTCCAAGTTCAAGCTGATCGCGTTTGACATGGACTCCACGCTCATCAGCATCGAGTGCATCGACGAGATCGCCGACGCCGTGGGCCGCAAGGCCGAAGTCGCCGCCATCACCGAAGCGGCCATGCGCGGCGAGATCACCGACTTCAAAGAAAGCCTGCGCCGCCGCTTGGCCCTGCTCAAGGGCGTGACGCTGGCCGAAATGGAGCGCGTGTACACCGAGCGCCTGAAAATCAACCCCGGCGCAGCCGAGCTGGTTGCCGCTTGCCAAAAGGCGGGCATGAAGGTGCTGCTGGTCTCGGGTGGTTTCACCTTCTTTGCCGACCGCGTCAAAGAGCGCCTGAACATCGACTTTGCCCGTTCCAATCGGCTAGAAGTGGTGAACGGTGAACTCACGGGCGGCTTGGTGATGCAAAGCTGGGGCGACATTTGCGACGGGGCCGAGAAGCGCAGAACGGTGCTGGAAATGGCCTCGTTGATGGGCATCGAGCCGCATCAATGCATCGCTGTCGGCGACGGTGCAAACGACCTGCCCATGATGGGCGCCGCGGGATTGTCGGTGGCCTACCACGCCAAACCCAAGGTGCGCGAGCAAGCCATGGTCGCCATCAACCAAGGTGGGCTCGACCGCTTGCTGGAAGTCGTCAAGCCCTGAAGTCACGCCCCCTCAGCGGCGCAGCGGTTTGAGCAGATCGCTCAGGCCGTTGTGGTCGATCTCTTGCATCAGCTGCAGCAGTTGCCCGATTTCACCTTGGGGAAAACCTTCACGCGCAAACCAATTGAGGTAGTTGCCAGGCAAATCGGCGATCAACATGCCTTTGTGTTTACCGTACGGCATAGGGGTGGTCACGAGCTTCACCAGGTCTTCGGGTTTCAAGCCTGCCCCCTCAAAGCTCGCCCCACAGCCAGCTGCGCACCCGGGCATGGAAGGCTTCGGGCCGAGAGATCATCACCCAATGGCCGCAAGGCAAGCCTTGCACCGCGCTGCCAAGCTGGGCAGCGACTCTATCCAACCATTTGGCCGAATGGAACATGAAAGGTTTGCGCGCCCCATAAACAAACAAAAGCGGCATCGGCAAATGGACTGGCGCCGCATGCTTCAAGCCACCCGCCGTGCCGAACCATTGCATGGCATAGGGGTAGTTCATCTTGTGGGTGATGCGGCCAGCATCGGAGGGACAGCGCAGCCACCGAGCCATGGCGCGGGTCATGCGGGTGCCCAAGCGGCCACCCCACTTCCACGCCAAGGCCAGCCAAACTTGATAGCCCACCACGGACAGCTTTTCCTTGAAGCCCCATTCGCGCCACAAAGCACCCGAATTGTGATCGCCCACGTCCACTGCCACCACGCGGGCCACCCGATCGGGGTGGCGCATGGCGAATTCATAACCGAACATGCAGCCCCAGTCGTGCAGCATCAAAGTCACCGGCTTATTGGGGCTGATGCGCTCAACAATCTGACGCAACAGCTGGCTCATATCGTCCAAGCGGGTGACTGCAGGGCCGGATTCAAAACCGGGCAAGGTCAGGCGGGCGCAGGTGGCGCGGTCTTGCAAGGCAGCCACAGTGCCGTCCCACAAGGCTCGGGTGTCAGGCCAGCCATGCAGCATTAGAATGACTTCATCACCCTGCCCTTGCAGCCAAACGTCAGTACCGTTGACGGTGATGCACAGCTCCGTTCCAGCAACCATGGCTCAAAGCGCTTTGGCCAGCCGCGAAACACCTTCCAGAATCTTGTCTTCGCCTACGGTGGCAAAGCTCAAGCGGAATGTGGCGTGATCGGGGTTCGCACAGAAGAACGGTGTACCCGGCACAAAGGCCACACCTTGTTCGATGGCACGTTTGGCAAACACGTTGCCATCATTCACCTTGCCGCCTGCACCCGTGAGGCGCGCCCAAACAAACAGACCACCTTCGGGCTGCACAAAAGACACCGCATCGCCCAACTCACGGCGCAGCGCATCGCCCATGGTTTGGGCGCGCTTGGCGTACACGGCACGCACTTTGTCCAGTGTGGCGGGCATGCGGCCGGCCAACAGGTATTGCGCCGCCGTGGCCTGGGCAAAAGTGCTGGTGTGCGCGTCGCTGAACTGTTTGCACATGGTGGCGCGGGCCAACAATTCAGGAGGCGCGACCATCCAGCCCACACGCAGGCCGGGCGACAGCACTTTTGACAAAGAGCCGCAATGCACCAACAACTCACGGCTGCCAGGCACGGTGCTGCACAAGGCCAGCAGGCTGGACGGTGGTGCTTCACCAAAATACAGATCGCCATACGGGTCGTCTTCGACAATCAGGGTTTGGTGCTTAACGGCCATCTCCAGAACTTGGCGGCGGCGCTCAGCAGTCATCAGGGCACCGCTCGGGTTGCCAAAGGTAGGGATCAAATACACAAACTTCGGCTTGTGCTCGGCGATCAGTTTTTCCAGCTCGTCGGTTTTGACGCCATGGCCGTCCACCGGGGCGCTGATGAGCTCGGCCCCATACAAGCGAAAGCACTGGATGGTGGCCAAAAAGGTCGGCCCCTCCACGATCACTTTGTCGCCGGGGCTGATCATGGTTTTGCCGATCAAATCCAACCCCTGCTGGCTGCCGGTGGTCACGATCAGCTGGTCTGCAGTCACGCCATCGGCACCCTTATGGGCCATGAAGTGGGCCAGTTGCTCACGCAGTGGGCCAAAACCTTCGGTCGCGCCGTATTGCAGCGCCGCGCCTGGGTCTTGCGTCAAGGCGGCGTTGCTGGCTTCGCGGATGCCCTCCACGTCAAACATGGCGCTGTCAGGGAAACCACCCGCGAAACTGATGATGCCGGGCTTGCCCAAAAGCTTGAAAAGTTCGCGTATGGCGGAGGTTTCGACATTGTTCAGACGGTCGGCAAATTGCAAAGGCATGGTGTATCTTCCCGAGTTGACTTGGCCGTCATTTTGCCAACATCTGCACACCTACTTTTTACCGCCATGAAACCCGCACAGATCGAATCCTTCTTTGCCACGCTGCAAGCTGCCAACCCCATGCCCGTGACCGAACTGGAATACACCAGCGTGTTCGAGTTGCTGGCCGCCGTGCTGCTATCGGCCCAAGCGACCGACGTGGGCGTGAACAAGGCCACGCGCAAGCTGTTTCCAGTGGCTGGCTCACCGCAAAAAATCCTGGCACTCGGGCTGGAAGGGCTAGAGGGCTACATCAAGACGATTGGCCTTTACCGCAGCAAAGCCAAACACCTGATGGAGACCTGCCGCATCTTGGTGGAACAACATGGCGGCCAGGTGCCGCGCAGCCGCGAGGCCCTCGAAGCCCTGCCCGGTGTGGGCCGCAAAACCGCCAATGTGGTGCTCAATTCTGCTTTTGGCGAGCCCACCATGGCGGTGGACACGCACATCTTTCGCATGGGCAACCGCACGGGCTTGGCCCCGGGAAAAACCCCATTGGCGGTTGAACTGAAACTGCTCAAACGCATACCGCCCCAGTATTTGGTAGATGCCCACCATTGGCTCATCTTGCATGGACGCTATGTGTGCCAAGCACGTAAACCTCTGTGCGGGCAGTGCTCTGTAGCAGCTTTTTGCGATTTCAAGCCCAAAACACCCTGACATTCGACCCGATGGCAGGGTCAAAATCAGGCATGTTGGGCGGGTAAAATCACACTTTTGCCAGATTGGCAGCGTTCGTCCAGATGGCAGACGCCTGCCTACCCAAGAGCCTCGACGCTCGGTTTTTCCAAGTTCAAATACCCTTCCATGACGCGCCCCTTGCCGCGTGCCCATTTCAACAGCTCCCCCTTGGTGCGGTTTTTGACCGAAAACACCATGATGGATGCTGTCCAAGCAACGGAAGATGTTGGGCAAAAGTTGGGCGATTGGCTCAATTTTCGGCAAGCCATCGCCTTGCAAAGCGTTTTCCAGGCTGCTCCAGGTGGAACAGAACCCTTGCCGGCCCACCTCCAGCGTGCAGCGTCCATCAGCCCGGCAGCTTTGGCCGTCCATGTCGACAAAGTCAGGGCGCAATTGGCCGAGTCAATCACCCAAGGAGCGCCAGCAGGCTCTGGCTTGGCCCTCATCCAGATGCCTGCTTCAGACTTGGACGAGCCCATCGACCCCAAAACCGCTTTCGCCCCTTTCCGGCGTTTCCACGCTGCGCACCAGCGGCAGATGGAAAACAGTGTGCGCAGCCTGCGCGCCAGTGTGCGTCTGCAGCTGACCAAACGAGGGGGACGCTTGCAGCAATTGGCCGCTCTCGACGCAGCCTTTGAAAGCATCCTCAGTGAACGCGAAGCCTTGCTGCTGGGCAAGGTGAGCAAAATGCTGGAAAAACGTTTTGTTCAAGCCCTCAAACTGCAACTCAAACAACAAAACGAGACTCAACTGGACACCAACAGCCCTAACGGTGCGACCCAACAGGCTTTGTCGTGGTTGACACCCCACCGCCAAGCCCTGCGAAACGCATTGTTGGCCGAATTGGACACCCGATTGCAGCCCACGCTGGGTTTGCTCGAAGCCCTCACCTCAGAGACCCCCGACACATGAAACGCTTTTCTTTTTCAATCGCCTTTGGTTTGGGCGCGCTGGCGCTGCTTTGGGTAGCCGCTGCCGTGGCCAGCAGCCATTTTTTGGTGCTGGTGATGACGGCGTTGATCGGCGCTGTGTATGTCTTTGGCGCGCTAGAGTTGCGCCAATATCGGGCCACCACGCAGACCATGAACCAAGCTTTGGCACAACTGCCACCAGACTTGGCCCACTTGAACGATTGGCTGATCACCTTGCCCGCTGATTTGCAAAACTCTGTGCGTCAGCGGGTTGAAGGCGAGCCCGTGGGCCTGCCCGGTCCTGTGTTCACGCCCTACTTGATCGGTCTTTTGGTCATGCTGGGCATGTTGGGCACTTTTTTGGGCATGGTGGTCACTCTGAACGGCGCGGTATTTGCGCTCGAAGGCTCGAACAGCATCGCCGGTGTGCGTGCCGCTTTTTCTGAACCCATCAAAGGTTTGGGATTGGCCTTCGGTACATCGGTAGCGGGTGTGGCCACCTCGGCCATGCTGGGCCTGATGAGCAGCTTGACCCGCCGAGAACGCGCTTTGGCATCACAACAACTGGACAGCTTGATTCCCACGCGCTTGCACCGGTTCTCACTCACGCACCAGCGTCAAGAAACCTACAAGGCCTTGCAACAACAAGCACAGGCGCTGCCCCTAGTGGTTGAACAACTGCAAAAGATGATGGCGCAAATGGCCAGCACCAGTGAACAGCTGAACGAGCGTTTGCTGTCCAACCAGCAAAGCTTCCACTCGCAAGTGCAAACGGCTTACACAGGACTGGCGCAATCGGTGGACCAATCGCTGCGCAGCAGTTTGAGCCAAAGCCTGCAACTGGCCACAGACAGCCTGAAACCCATGGTGCAAGCCAGCATGGCGCAGCTGGCCCATCAGGCCCAAACCCTGAATGATCGCTTGCAGCAGATTGCTCAGGTGCAACTGAGCGAGATCAACACCCAACTCACCGTTACGGCCAAAGCGATGGTCGAACACATCGGCACCGCCCAAACCGAGCAAAGCGCACAACGCCACAGCGCCGACCAAGAGCGCCTGCAGGCGTGGCAAGCGGCACTGTCTCAGATGGCGTCATCGCTCAGCACCCAGTGGCAAGCCTCAGGTGCGCAGACCTTGGCGCAACAGCAAACCATTTGCGACACCCTGAGCCAAACAGCGCAGGACATCACCACGCACACCCAGAACCAGGCCACCCAGACCTTGGCAGAAATCACACGCCTGATGGCCAGCAGCGAAGCGCTGATGCGTGAACGCATCGCCACAGAGGCGCAATGGACTGCAGGACACCAGCAACGTGCCGAAGAACTGGCCGCCGTGCTGCGCCAAGAGCTGTCGGCCCTGAGGGACGCAGAAGACGCACGCGGTCAGACCGCTGTGGCTCGTCTGACCGAGCTGCAAAGTGCGGTGACCGCCCACCTGACCACACTGGGCACAGCGCTGGAAGACCCCATCGCTCGTTTGATCGAAACCGCATCACAAGCACCGAAAGCCGCTGCTGAAGTCATTGGCCAGTTGCGCCAGGAAATCTCGGTCAGCGTGGCACGCGACAACGCGCTGCTGGACGAGCGCACCCGCATTCTGGCCACGCTCAGCACCTTGCTGCATGCGATCAACCATGCCTCCACCGAGCAGCGCGGTGTGATCGACGCGCTGGTGACCACAAGCCAGGCCACACTGGACAAAGCCAGCGACAAGTTCCAAGACCATGTGACTGCCGAGACCGACAAGCTGGGCAGCATTGCCGCGCAAGTCACGGCCAGTGCGGTGGATGTGGCGAGCCTGGGTGAAACCTTTGGCTTCGCAGTGCGCTCGTTCAGCGAGACCAACGACAAACTCATGGCCCACTTGCAGCGCATCGAAGCGGCGATGAACAAATCGATGACGCGCAGCGACGAACAACTGGCTTACTACGTTGCGCAGGCCCGGGAAATTGTGGACTTGAGCATTGGCAGCCAAAAGGATGTGCTCGAAGCGCTTCAGAGGCGCACCGACTTGGCCACGCAAGGGGCCGTCTGATGCTGGAGAACGACGCCGACGTCGATTCAACGTCACCCACCTGGATGTCGTTTGCAGACCTGATGACAGGTTTGCTGGGCGCCTTTGTTTTGTTGCTGGTCGGCGTGATGGCTGCACAGCTGGACATGGCCTCCAAATTGGAAGACGAGGTGCAAAAACGCCAAGTGGAAGAACAAAAGCGAATGTCGCTGGAGCAGGCGCTGGCCATTCCTTTGGCCAGCGGGCGCATCACTTTGAACAACGGGCGCATCGGCATCAGTGGCAAACTGTTGTTCGAGCTCAACTCAGACAAGCTGGAGCCCGAAGGCCGCCAGCTGCTGAAAAGTTTGGTGCCGCTGCGCAGTTACCTGCAGTCACGCGATGAGATCTTGATGGTCAGTGGTTTCACCGACGACCAAGCCATTGGCCAACGCAACCGCAAATTTGAGGACAACTGGGAGTTGTCGGCGCAACGTGCTTTGACGGTGACGCGCACGTTGATCGAAGAAGGCATGCCGTCTTCGGCCCTGTTTGCAGCGGCTTTTGGCCAAGAGCAACCCTTGGTGGCCAACACCAACGACCAGGCTCGGGCCCAAAACCGACGGGTCGAGATGGCACCGGTCCCCAAGGCGGCCAAGGCCGCGCAAGCGGTGACAGCGCCTCAATGACCAACGCCACATCGCCACGGCCTGCGCTCGCTGCCTTTGACCCGGTGGGCTGGCATTACACCGAACTGTTGTCGCAACGCGCCAGCGAGGCCACCGGCATCACGCGCGATTTGCTGCTGGCCAAACTCGAAAGGTCCTTGAGCGAGTTGAACGCGCGCTTTGAAGCCGCCCAGTTGAGCGTCCTGCCTGCAGCAGAACCCACTGCAGCTTCGCCCTCGCCTTTGGCGCAGCTGCTGCAAGAGATGACGCGTGCAAACGTTGAAACACTGACGATCAAACCCAACACATGGCGCGCTGAAAGCCCCCGTATTCAAGCGTTTCGCAAGCAGTTGGCACAAATCAGTGTACAAAAACAGGTGGCGCAAGCCATGGCCCAAGCTCCGCAAAATGCGGGGCCCATCAACTCACACATGCTGGTGCTGCGCTCACTGGGCCTGATGCGCGAGGCATCGCCGGACTACTTGGGCAGGTTCATGGTGTATCTGGACACACTGCTGTGTTTGGACGCACCCAACACCACATTCAAAGCCCGAGTTGAACCAAGGCGGCTTGCAAACCCGCCAAACCGCCCACGCGCTGGTCGTTGATGAAGATTTGGGGCATTTGGCGAACTGAAGGACCGCATTTTTCAAAGAAAGCCATGCGTTCGGCTTCGCCGTCGATCTTGATTTCCTCGAAAGCCAATGACTTGGTTTTGAGCACCATCTTGGCGGAATCGCATTGGGGGCATGCGGACTTGGAGTAGACGACGATTTTGAGTTCCATGCCTGAAATTCTAGCGAAAGTTGGTCAACAGGGGCCGTTCAGGCCTTGCGCGGCAGAACCACCCACTGACCGTCCAGCGCATGGATGCGTATGCGGTGCTCGAACACCGATTCGATGGCCGCATGGGTGGCGGCATCTTGGCCTGCGCCGTGGTGCACCACCTCGCCACCGCTCATGACCACGATGTCGTCGGCGTGCAGGGCCATGCCAATCTCGTGCAGCACACTCACCACCGTGGTGCCCTGAGCCAACAAACAATGCACCTGTTCCAGCCAGTCCACCTGGTGCGGCGGGTCCAGGTTGGCCAGGGGTTCGTCCATCAGTATGGTGGGTGCGTTGCCCGCCATGGCGCGGGCCAGCAAGACCCGCTGTCTCTCGCCGCCCGACAGCTCGCCCAAGGTGCGCTCGCGCCAGTCCCAAGCCTGGGTGGCTTTGAGGGCGGCTTCGACCATCTGCGCATCGGTTGGGGAAGATGCCCCCAGCCAGCCTTGGTGCGGCAATCGGCCCAGCATGGCCACATCCCAAACTCGCAAATCCAGGGTACTGGCTTCGCCCTGCCCCAACCATGACAGTTGCAAGGCCCTCTGTTGGCGGTTGAGAGCAGACAGCGGCTGACCCTGCCAAAGCACATGCCCGCTGAACGGCAACAAGCCCGCCAAGGCTTTGAGCAGGCTCGATTTGCCCGCGCCATTGGGGCCGACCACGCAGGTCCAGCGGCCTGCCTTAATTTGCAGGTCCAAGTTCTTGAGCACCAGCCGCGCCCCTAAGGTGAGGCTCAAGTCACGGACTTCCAAAGCTGCACTCATGTGCGCACTCCGGTGTCAGCATCGCGGTAAACACGCCACAACAAATAACCCCCACCCAACACCGCAGTGAGCACCCCGACAGGCAACTCTTGCGGCGCAAAAAGCACCCGGGCTGTCACATCGGCCAGCACCAACAAAGCGCCGCCCACGAGCGCCGACAACAGCATCTGCCAAGCGTGCGTGCAGCGCACCAGCGAGCGCACCAAATGCGGGGCCGCCAAACCGACAAACGCCACCAAACCGATGTGTGCCACAGCCGCACCAGTGGCCAAAGAAATCACGCCCACCAGCACCATCCGGGCCTGTGACAAAGGCACACCCAAGCTTTGCGCCGTGGCTTCGCCCAAGCTCAGCGCATCCAACACGCGGGCAAAGACCCAGGCCAGAACCAAGCACAGGCCTAAAACCGCTGCCATGGTGACGCAAGCCGTCCAGCTCACAAAAGCGGTCGAGCCCAGCATGAAGCCCTGCATGGCCTGCAACACCTGCGGCTGCAGCAGCGAGATCAATGACGTCACCGCCCCCAGCACCACGCCCACCACCACGCCCGCCAACAACAGGCGCAAGGTTTGTTGCACACCGCGCGCCAAAACCAGCGTGAGCACCACCGCCAGCACCGCGCCCACAAAAGCAGCGCCCGTCAGACCCAAGCCGAGCCACGCGCTCATGGTCCAAGCGCTGCCGCCAAACAAACTCAAATAAACGCCCACGCCCAAAGAGGCGCCCGAGGCACTGCCCAGCAAATACGGATCGGCCAGCGGGTTGCGAAACAAGCCTTGCGCCACAGCCCCAGCCAAGCCCAACAAGGCGCCACCCAACCATGCGCCTAAGCTGCGCGGCAGGCGAATGTCCCAAACGATTTGATGCGCCACCGGATCGGCAGGGGCCATCCACCAAGCCTGCCAGCCTTGACTGCCCGCGGCCGTGCCCAGCAAAACCACAGCCAAACCCAGAGCCAAAAGCCCCCAAGCCAAAATCGGTGCGCGTGTGGTGTTCACCGCAACACCCCGCTGTTGGGGCCTACAACTGCGTCAGCCTGGGCTGCAGCGCGGTTCAAGCAGACGGCCATGAGCCGAGCGCCCTCGGCCATGCGCGGTCCGGCACGCACCAACATGTCGGATTCTTCTGGCTTGAAAACACACAAACGCTGGCCTTGCATGGCACGTAAGCGGCTCCAGCCCGGGCGCTGCAGCATGCTGGCTCGGCTGCTGTCGCCAGCCATGATCACATCAGGCCGGGCCTGCACCACCCATTCGGGGTTGACCTGTGGAAACGGTCCCATGCTGGCAGGAAGGATGTTGCCCACGCCCATGCGCGTGAGCGTCTCGCCGATGAAAGACGACTCACTCGCGCCATAGGGCGCGGGGCTGACCTCAAAATAAACACGCTGCTGCCGTGCGGCTGGGCTGAGCGATTGCACCGCCGACTGCACGCCGTGTTGAATGCCTTGCCAAATTCGATCGCTTTCAGCAGCAGGCACATGCAAAACCTGGGCAACTGTGCGCCACACGCGCTCAGCATCAGCGTGGTTGCGAGGTTCAAGGCGAAGCACCTTCAGACCCAGCGCCTGCAAGCGATCTGCACCTCGGGTGGAGCCAGCGGCCAAGACCAGATCGGGCTTGAGCGCCACGATGCTCTCGATGTTCGGGTCCAAGCCGCCCCCTACACGCGATACAGCTTTGACCGACTCGGGCCAATTGGAATAACGGTCCAGCCCCACCAATTTGTGACACTGCTGCAAGGCGCACACCGTTTCGGTCAGGGACGGCAACAAGCTCACGATGCGCTGCGGAGCTTGGTCGATCTGCACTTTTTGCTCGCGGTCGTCGAGCACGGTGACGGCTTGGGCGGGCTGCGCGCACGCCCAGACGACACCGACCAAGGCTAAGGCCAAGGCCACGGATTGAGCCCAGCTTCTCGTGAGATCAGCCATGCAGCGCTTCCCACTGGCTGAAGATGCGGTGCATCTGCGCCACGCCATCCGTGAGAGACGCTGGACCGGGCTGCAAAATGTCGGCCGATTTGATTTCGAAAATCTGCCCGGTGCGAACCGCCGGCACATCTTGCCAACCGGGTCTGGCCGCCACTTTTTCCGGGCGAAACTTCTTGCCGCACCACGAGCCGATGATGATGTCGGGCGCGCGGTCAATGATGCTTTGGCCGTTGGCAATGATCCGGTCCTTGCCCAAGGACTGAACCGCCAACTCCGGGAAAACGTCATCGCCTCCGGCGATGCCCATCAGCTCAGACACCCAGCGGATGCCACTGATGTGCGGCTCATCCCACTCTTCAAAAAACACCTTTGGCCTGCGCTTGAAGCCTGCGGCCCGATGCGCGATGGCATCCAGTTCGGCTCGCATGGTCTGCAAACGCGCCAAGCCCTGATCGGCCTGCCCCACCATGGCCGCCACCTGGTAGAGCATAGAAAAAACCTCGTCAACGCTGCGCTGGTTGAAGATGGTGACCTGCACCCCCGCCTTGATCAACAAGGAAGCAATGTCGGCCTGCAAATCCGAAAAACCAAAAACACAATCGGGCTTGAGCGCCAAGATCTTGTCGATCTTGGCGCTCAAAAACGCACTCACCTTGGGCTTTTCCGCGCGGGCACGGCGCGGACGCACCGTGTAGCCGCTGATGCCCACAATGCGCGCCTCCTCACCGAGAAGGTAAAGCCACTCGGTGGCCTCTTCGGTGAGGCAGACGATGCGTTGGGGGAGTAAAGCGTGCATATCAGTCTCAAGGCTTGACGGGCTTCATCTTCCAGCTCAAACCTATCGTGAAAGTACGTGGCAACTGGTTGTAGCCAAATGCTGTTTGGTAGCGGGCATCTGTGAAGTTCTCAATTCGGCCAAAAGCAGTCCAATCACGGCTCAGCACATACCTCGCTGTCAGGTCTACAAGCACATTACTGGGAAGCTCTGGCATCCCTGCAACGTCAGGTCTTGCACCCGTGTAGCGGACACTGCCTCCCAGCGTCCACAAGCCCAGCGATTGAGACACAGACACCGAAGCGAGCGTCTTGGCGCGCCGCACCAATTGAAGGCCCGTTGTTTGGTTGATTGGATCTTGCAAAGACAGACTTGCTCGCAAGTCTGTCATGTGAAATCGACCGCTGTAACTGGTTTCAAGTCCTTGATTCTTCACACGACTGACGTTGCCAAATTGCCATGTATTGAAATCGTACAAAAGCAAGTCGCTGGTTCGCGTGTCGAACCAAGTGGACCTCAGGCGGTGTGGCCCAGATGCCCACTGCAATCCAAACTCTTGTGTTTCCGCCGTTTCAGGCCGCAAATTAGAATTTCCACTGTAGGGGTCATAAAGATAACCCAAAGGCGGCACATTAAAAGCTGTCGAATGGCTTGCGATCAGTTTCCAATAGCGATTCAAGTTGAAGCCGTAGCCAAAGTACACCGAATCTTTGTGCGACATGCCCTGCACATGATCACGACGGGCATTGAGTTGCAGACCGTGCGCATTCCGGTTGAAAACAGCACCACCATAAACCGCAGACGCCGACCGCTGTCGAGACAAACCTGAAACACCATCTGTGGACATTTCAATGCCTTGCGACTGGTGATCTGCCCCCCATGACAACACCCAGGAATCCAGATCAAATTTGTTGCTCCAGGATGTGATCTGGCTGCGTGTTTCAGCCTCAGTCGCGAAAGGAAACGAACCCAGCGTTTGTGTGGTGTTGCGCTCCTTGGCATCGGAATAGCTCAGACGAGCAGACCAGATGGGGTTCAAACGTCCAGACCAAAAAAAAGAGTTGCTGTCGATTTTGGCCCCCCCTTTGTGAACGTCTTGAGGGGAAGAAAAGCTGCTCGGCACATCATAGTCAAAACGTCCATTGAATTGTGTTGAACGCAGCCCCAACTGATGGTCGGTATTGAGTTTGTAAGACAAAGCCAAGGTGCGATTTTCGTTGGTATAGCCATCCAGATCGGGATTGGCATTGACGGTTTGAGGGATATTGGCGGCATTGATACCGCGGGTATCGAGGTGGCTCACAGACACGGAGTATCCGAATTGACCGACTGAACCCTGAGTTCCCATTTGCCTTCTGCTGGTTCCCAACGAGCCTTGCTCCACAGTGGCAAAAACCGTGGGTTCACCCGCGCCTTGGCGGGTGAAAACTTGGATCACACCGCCAACCGCACCGCTACCGTGGATGGCAGACACATTACCTCGCACAATTTCAATTCGGTCTACCTGGTCGAGCATGATGTGTTCGAGGCTGACAGCACCCGTCGTATCCTGCTTCGTCATCGGCACCCCATCCACCAACACCAAAACTTGAAGCGAAGCTGCACCCCTTAAAAAGGAAGTTGCTTGCCCACCGCGACCACCGGTTTGGGTGAACTGAAATCCGGCCTCTCTGGACAGCAAGCTGGGCAAATCCATGACTTGGGATTGCTCAATCGCATCACGACCCAAGACAGTGGTGTGAGGCAAGACATCGGTCAATATTTGCTCTGTGCGACTGGCAGTCACCACGATCTCTGGTTTATTTGTTTGTGCAAGCAGTGGCGAACAAAAAACAACCAAGGATGAAATAACGGGCACAACTGAACGCGCACGAATGGAACGATTTTTCATTTAAAACCAACAAGTCAAACGCCCTCACCGCCTTCCCCGACAGTGCATGGGCTTTACAACCCGTCTTGCGACAGGTCACCTTGTTGGCCGGTATCCGGGCTGGTAGATGCAACCTTCATCACCTTCCCAACGGCCTGTTTCAGAGCCATCAGTGGTTTGAGATGAAAGCTGGGTTTTCGTTGGACTGAAAACCCGTCTACTTACCGTTGCGGGGGCAGCGCAGGTTAGGTAGGCCGTGTTGGCCTGGCCCTCCTGCTTCCCGTTGAACTGCGGACTGTGAACCAGTTCCGCGAGCACCAACAAGCCACCATTCTAGGTGCAAAGCTGTCAGCAACCCTACAAAATCATTGAAGCCTGAGGCGCACGTTCTACAATAGGCAACTTCTTTTTCCAGTTTGCCATGGCCCACTCCAACACCATCGATCAAATTGCCGAACGTGTGGATCACCTGTTGCTGCGTCACGAAGAGCTTCAGAGAACCAACGCGTTACTGACACAACAAGTGCAGTCCCTGACGACCGAAAGGGATCAACTCAAGTCGCGTTTGGCTGCAGCTCGGGCTCGGGTCGATGCCCTGATCGAGCGCCTGCCATCTTCTGCCCCCACGTCGCCTGAGGCCTCCGCATGAGCAACAAACAGATCGATGTCCAGATCATGGGCCAAAGCTACATCTTGGGTTGCCCTGTGGGCGGTGAAGAAAGCCTGCTGACCGCGGTGCGCAAAGTCGATGAGGCGATGTGCAAAATCCGCGATGCTGGCAAGATCAAGGCACGTGACCGCATTGCTGTCTTGGCGGCTTTGAATTTGGCATTTGAGCAAGTGGGCACGCCCTCAGTAGAAGCCAGCACCACACCGACCAGCAGCACCGATCTGCCTGCCGACTCCCAAGAGCGTTTGAATCAATTGCTCAAGCGCTTGGACCAGGTCATCGAAAAGGATGGCCAGCTGCTTTGATGGCGGCGCCATGCGCCTTTGCGCTTTGCGTTCTGTGCGGCTCTTTTCATCATGGGGCTGCAGACGCCCCGCTAAAGACCTACAATCCAAATTGTCTGCAGTGCACGCCGGGCTTTATATTTCCTTGAACCAATGCTCTTAGAGCCCGGGCTTGGAACATCGGCTGGTGAGCGTGATCATCTCGCGTCAGATGAACCCAACGCCAGTCTGCCCTTGCCCACCTGAACCCCGGTTCAGGATGCCGGTCCGGTGGCACTTGCAGACACCTTTCACGCGATTTGAATTCAATGAGGAAGAACAGCATGAGGTGGCTGCGCTATTCACACCAAGGCCACATGGGCATAGGTCAATTGGTGGGTGAAACCATTCATGTTCATCAAGGTCTTCTTTTTAATAGTCCGCAACCCACGGGCGAGACCTTGAGTGTGTCGCAGGTTGAGATCTTGGCGCCCTGCCATCCCACCAAAGTTTTGGCTCTTTGGAACAATTTCAAAACGGCTGCAGAAAAGAATGGTTGGAGTGCGCCTTCAGAGCCGCTCTACTTTCTCAAATCGCCCAATTCATATTCGCACCACCTTCAAGACGTCATTCGGCCCCCTCACGATGTCGGACGGGTGGTTTACGAAGCGGAGCTGGGCATCGTCATCGGTAGACGCGGACGCGACATTCCACTTGATGAAGCTGAGAACTTTATTTTTGGCTTCACCTGTGTGAACGACGTCACAGCCATTGAGCTGCTGAAAGCAGACACAAGTTTTGAACAATGGACGCGGGCTAAAAATTTTGATGGATTTACCCCTTTTGGTCCTTGGATTGAAACCGACTTGGATTGCACCCAAGCGATCGTGACCGCTAAAGTCAACGGAAGAGAGCGCCAAAATTACCCTGTGAGTGACATGTTTTTCTCTCCTCAAGAATTGGTCGCCAAACTCTCCAGAGGCATGACTTTGGAGCCCGGCGATATCATTTCTTGCGGCACATCCATCGGGGCCATGCCTTGGCAAAATGATGCCGTTGTCGAAGTGAGCATTGAAGGCATTGGCACTCTCTCTAACACCATGAAAGCCTCAGCATGAGTTTGAACATTGCCATTGTGGGCGCAGGCGCCATTGGGGGTTACCTCGGTGTGAAGTTGGCCTTGTCGGGTTGCAACGTCACCTTTATTGCGCGCGGCGAAAATCTCAAAGCCATTCAAGCCAATGGCATGACGCTCACTTTAGAAGACGGCACATCACTGCACGCTCCTCACGTCCAGGCCTGCACCATTGATGAAGCGACACCGCACGACTATGTGTTTTTGACCATGAAGTCGCATCAAGTCAGCCCAGTTGCCGAACAAATTGGACGCCTGTGCCACGACAATACTGCCGTGGTCACCCTGCAAAATGGCGTGCCTTGGTGGTACTTTTACAACTTGGTGGGCGAGTATCAAGATCGTCAATTGAGCTCCATCGATCCTGGTGGCGCCCAATGGCAGCACATTGGCCCACAACGTGTGATTGGTGCGGTGGTTTACCCCGCGGCCGAGTTGGTTGCGCCTGGTGTTGTGAAACTCATTGAGGGCAACCGCTTTACCTTGGGTGAGCCCAGTGGCGAAAAGTCACAACGTGTGACCCAATTGGCGCAGGCCATGATTGCCGCTGGATTCAAGACGCCTGTGTCCACGGACATTCGCAGCGAGTTGTGGGTAAAACTTTGGGGCAACCTCACTTTCAACCCCGTGTCTGCCTTAACGCACGCCACACTCGAAGACATTTGCACTTTTGATCTCACCCGCAATTTGGCAGCCCGCATGATGGCGGAAGCCCAAACCGTGGGAGAAAAACTGGGCGTTCAATTCAAGATCAGCATCGACAAACGGATTGCGGGCGCCCAAGCCGTTGGCGCGCACAAAACCTCCATGCTGCAAGACATTGAGCATGGCAAAGCTTTGGAATTAGAGGCGCTATTAGGCAGCGTGATTGAGCTGGGCAAAATCTGCAACATGCCCACGCCCACACTCGACTCGGTTTACGCCATGACGCGCTTGCTCGAGCAGAGTGTGTTGAAAAGTGGCAAAGGCCTTAGCCTCGACTGAGCTTCTTGAAGACCCCCCACACTGGCCACAACAGCATGAAGATGGCCAATCCAGTGATAGAGCCAGCCAATGGCGTGCTCACAAAAATTTCCAAGCTACCCTTAGAAATCAGCATGGACTGTCTAAAGCTGGTTTCGGCCATGTCCCCCAGCACCAAAGCCAACACCAAGGGGGCCAGAGGGTATTTGAGCTTTTTGAAGGCGTAGCCCATCAAGCCAAAGATCAGCATCAAGACAACATCCAGCATGCTGTTGTGGACTGTGTAGGCACCCACGGCACAGATCACCACAATCACTGGCGCAATGATGGAGAACGGAATTCTCAAAATAGCCGCCCACCAAGGGACAGTGGTCAAGACCACAATCAAGCCCACAATGTTGCCCAAATACATCGAGGCAATCAGCCCCCAGACAAAATCTTTTTGCTCGGTGAACAACAAGGGGCCGGGTTGCAGACCCCATATCAGCAGGCCGCCCAACAAAACAGCCGCTGTGGGTGAGCCAGGAATTCCGAGCGTGAGCATGGGCAACAAAGCGCTCGTCCCTGCCGCATGGGCGGCAGTTTCGGGTGCGATCACACCTTCAATGGCACCTTTGCCAAAATTTTCAGGATGCTTTGAAATTCGTTTGGCTGTGCCGTAACTCATGAAAGAAGCAGGTGTTGCGCCCCCTGGTGTCACGCCCATCCAGCACCCGATCAAACAAGCGCGCAAGGATGTAGCCCAATACTTGGGCAGTTCCTTCCAAGTGTCGAGGACATCTCTGAGGGTGATGCGACCCTTTTGTCCTTTGAAGGCAAGACCCTCTTCCATGGTGAGCAAAATTTCCCCGATACCAAAGAGGCCAATTACCGCGATCAAAAAGTCAAAGCCTTTGAGCAAACTTTCTTGGCCATAGGTCATGCGCAATGTGCCGGTCACGCTGTCCAAGCCCACAGCGGCCAGAGCAAAACCCAACATCATGGCCAACATGGTTTTGACGGGGGGCTCTTTGCTCATCCCAATGAAGCTTGCAAAAGTAAGCAACTGAACTGCAAAGAATTCAGGCGGTCCAAAGTTAAGTGCAAACTTGGCCACCAAGGGCGCCAAAAATGTCACCATGAGAACGGCTACCAAGGCCCCCACAAATGACGATGTGAAGGCCGCGGTCAAGGCTTGCGCGGCCTTGCCCTTTTGCGCCAAGGGGTAACCATCGAAGGTGGTCGCCACCGACCAAGGCTCACCTGGAATGTTGAACAGGATGGAAGTGATGGCGCCTCCAAACAAGGCACCCCAGTAAATGCAAGACAGCATGATGATGGCGGACGTGGGTGACATGCCAAAGGTCAGAGGCAGCAAAATGGCCACACCATTGGCACCGCCCAAACCTGGCAATACACCAATCAACACGCCCAGAAAAATGCCTATCAGCATGAAGCCAATGTTAGGCAGTGTCAGCGCAACTGCAAAGCCATGAAACAGGTTGTTGAGTTCATCCATGATCAATGGCCCAACCAAGTTTCAATGAAGCCTTTTGGCAACGGTAAATTGAACCAAACCTCAAACAAGGCAAACAAAGCTGCGCTGATACCCAAGCCGACTGCTATTGATTTGTAGTAACTGTATTTGCCCTGCCAGACCATAAAGGCTGCGACGAAAGTCATTGAGGCCAAATAAATTCCCAAAACAAAGATGGCGGCCGTGAAGACCGCAGACGGGATGAGCATCAGCAACATCAAGTTGAACTCATGCTTTTCGGCAAATACTTCTTTGCCATCGTCTTTCTTCCAACTCAGCAAGGTTTGCAAAATGACCCAAGCAGCGCCGCCCAGCAAAAGGCAACCAATGTAAAAAGGGAAATAACCAGGTTCTGGGCCATCGCTGCCCCATGCCTTGCCTACGCGAATACTGTCGGTTATGACCAACAAGCTCACGCCTACAAAGCATGCAGCCACCAACAACTCCATCCACCGCATTTGCAGGTGTGTGTTTGTTTTCATGACAAGGTCCTCAGAGTTTTTATTTGGCGAGGAAACCCGCTTCACGCATGAGGCGGTAATGCTCCACCTCTGCTTTCAGCAACCAATCTTGAAACTCTTGACCCTTCATGAAGGTGTCTTTGAAAGCGCCGGTCTCCATGAATTCTTTCCACTCAGGAAGTTGGCGTACTTTTTGTAAAACATCGGTGAAATAAGCCACTTGTGCTGGCGTGGCCTTGGGCGGCATGAAAATGCCACGTAACATCAAATACTCGACATCAAGACCTTGCGATTTGCAGGTGGGAATGTCTTTCCAAGACTGTGTAGGGGTGATTTTTTTGGGATAAGGCATGACCTGAGAATCAAACACACACAATGCCCTCAAAGAGCCGCCCTTCCAGTGGGCCACCGCTTCAATGGGGTTGTTCACCGTGACATCCACGTGCTTTCCTACCAATTGAACCGCTACATCACCACCGCCTTTAAAAGGGATGTAGATCATTTTTTTGTTGGTGGCTTTTTCAATGGCCACCGTGATGATCTGGTCTTCTTGTTTGGAACCCGTTCCGCCCATTTTGAATTTGCCAGGTTCAGCTTGCTTGATGGCCTTGGTCAAGTCGCCCGCCGATTTATAGGGTGACTCGGCATTGACCCAAAGCACAAACTCGTCCAATGCCAGCATGGCCACAGGGGTCAGATCTTTCCAATTGAAGGGAACACCCGTTGCCAAGGGGGTCGTGAATAAATTAGACAGTGTGATGATGATTTTGTGACCATCTGGTCGAGCCCCTTTGGCATCCAAAAAGCCTTCTGCTCCCGCACCCCCCGATTTGTTGACCACCACCAAGGGTTGGGCCATGAGTTTGTGCTTGGTAATCACCCCTTGAAGAAACCGCGCCATTTGATCAGCGCCGCCGCCCGTGCCTGCTGGCACGATGAACTCGACATTTTTAGTGGGTTCCCAATTAGATTGGGCTTGAGCGTTGAAACTGAACAAGCAGCTGACCGCCAAGGCAGCTGTGTTGATGAACATCCAGAGACGATTTTTCACAGTAAACTCCTTGGTAATTTATTTGACTCGTTAGTATCGTACTAGAATGATTTGTATCTTGTCGAGTAAAAAATCCGTTCAACAACACTTTTTTATCTTTCATCCATGAAAACCCTCCATGAACTTTTGGCTTTTGGTAATTCTGAGTCTGTTTGTTTGACCGCTGCCAACAGTGCGCCTATGAGTTATTCAGAATTAATGAAACTGAATAACTATGTTCAAAAAGAATTCAACCAAGTTGGTATTGGCCGGAACGATCGTGTGGCGCTCGTTTTACCCAACAGCGCAGAAATGGCGGCCAGTTTTGTGACCGTGGCCTGTTGCTGTACCTCAGCGCCCCTCAACCCCAGCTACCGCGCCGATGAATTCGAGTTTTATCTCAATGACTTGAACGCCAAAGCCTTGGTCGTTGAAAAAGGTTCGAACAGCCCTGCAGTGGAAGTCGCCGCCAAAATGGGTATCGCACTCATCGAACTAGAACCCACACCGACGATGGGCGCTGGCTCTTTCACGTTGAACATGAATGGCCTCTCGCCAAAGGCGGCACAGCACCCTGGTCAAGCTCAGCCTGACGACGTGGCCCTGGTGCTTCACACATCGGGCACCACCTCGCGCCCCAAAATTGTTCCACTGACACACCGCAACGTCACTGCTTCAGCGCAGAACATTGCCCAAAGTACGCGCTTCACCAGTTCCGATCGCGGCTTGAATGTCATGCCCCTCTTCCACATTCACGGCCTGATTGCCGGCATCTTGGCGCCGCTGTCTCAAGGCGGGGAAGTCTTTTGCACCAGCGGGTTCAATGCCTTGAAGTTCTTCAGCCAAATGGACGAAGTCAAGCCCACTTGGTACACCGCAGTGCCCACCATGCACCAAGCTATTTTGTCCAGATCGGCCCACAACAAAGAAATCATTTCAAGGGTGCCACTTCGATTCATTCGTTCATCATCCTCTTCGTTACCGCCGCAGGTTTTGGCAGAGCTCGAAGCCACCTTCAATGCGCCAGTGATCGAAGCTTATGGCATGACCGAGGCGGCCCACCAAATGGCTTGCAATCCGCTGCCGCCTGGACAAAGAAAACCAGGCACCGTCGGCTTGGCTGCAGGCCCCGAAATTGCCATCATGAGTGCAGAGGGTGATTTATTGCCGGTAGGGAGCACTGGCGAAATTGTGATCCGCGGCAGCAACGTCACCCCTGGCTATGAGAACAACAACAAAGCCAACGCGGAAGCCTTCAGCAATGGATGGTTCAGAACGGGTGACCAAGGCGTCTTGGATGCACAGGGCTATGTCAGCATTACAGGCAGACTCAAAGAAATCATCAACCGCGGTGGAGAAAAAATCAGCCCGCGCGAAGTCGACGAAGTTTTGATGGACCATCCTGCTGTTGCACAGGTCGTTTGCTTTGGCATCCCTCATGACAAGTTGGGTGAGGAAGTCGGCGCTGCCGTGGTTCTGCGCGAAGGCATGTCGGCCACTGAAAAAGAACTCCGCGAATACACGGCCACACGTTTGGCCGATTTCAAAGTGCCGCGTAAAGTTTTGCTGATGGAAGAAATTCCCAAAGGGGCTACTGGTAAATTGCAACGCATTGGCATGGCTCAGAAACTCGGATTGGCCTAAACCCATGGAAGCTCAAATCTTTTTAGAACTGGCCCTGACTGGCACGGTTGTTGGGTTCATGGCTGGCTTGTTGGGTTTGGGCGGTGGGTTGATGATGGTTCCAGTGTTGAGTTTTTTACTCGGCAACATGGGCGTCGCTGACGATCTGTCCATCAAAATGGCCATTGTGACGTCCATGTCGACCATTTTGTTCACATCGGTCTCTAGCGTGAGGACCCACCAAAAGTTGGGCGCTGTGCGATGGGACTTGGTCAAAGGTTTAGCGCCTGGCATTGTGCTGGGAAGTGCCATGGCCAGCCTCTGGATTTTTGTAGCTGTAAAAGGCGCCACATTGGCCATTTTGTTTGGTCTGTTTGTCTCTTTTTCTGCCTTTCAAATGTTTTTGGATAAAAAACCAAAACCATCACGTCAAATGCCGGGTTTCGCAGGTCAATTGGGCATGGGTGGTCTGATCGGGCTGCTGTCTGGCTTGGTTGGCGCTGGGGGAGCTTTCGTCAGTGTGCCTTTGATGACCTGGTGCAACGTGGCCATACACAACGCCATTGGCACCAGCGCTGCTTTGGGATTTCCCATTGCACTTGCGAATGTCACCGGCTTTGTCATCAGCGGTATGAAACTGGATAACCTGCCAGACTGGTCACTTGGCTATATTTGGCTACCTGGCATGGTGGTCATTGCATGCTTCAGCGTTTTGACGGCCCCTTTCGGTGCCAGAGCGGCACATCGACTCCCGGTGAAGAAATTGAAAAGGGTGTTTTCTTTCTTCTTGGTGTTTCTTGCGGTCTACATGTTCAACAAAGGCATGAGTGCTACTTGACGGGGTGGTTGGACATGCGTCTCATCCAGTGACGCACCAAGGCGCTTGGTCATGAACCAGCCCCATCCACAAGGTCCAACCGGACACGCTGGTCAAAGCCAACCCCGCTGTGCGCATGCCCCAAGATCCGTCGCCCAGGGTTTGCATGCGCAAAAAAATCCAAGGCCCTGCCCAAAGGCTGATGCTGCTGCCCAGGGCAAACAAGGCCATGGTGGCTGCACCCTCTAGCGGCTGGCTGGTCAGGGCAGCCACCATCAGGGCCGAATAAAGCAAACCGCATGGCATCAAGGCCCACAGCCCGCCCACCATCCACGGTGCAGCGCGCGCCCAGCGGGTGTTGAAGGCACGCACGCGCGCCCACAAACGGCGCGCACCGGCATCCAGCCACACAGGTTGACGGGCTTGCAGCATGAGCAGCAAGCCCAGCACCAAGGCCGTCAGGTGCAGCAAAGTCCAGACGGGGCGAATGGCGGCCGATTGCGTGGTCAGCCACCCTAAGCCCTGTATGCTGGCAGCAGCCAAGGCACCCAAAAGCGCATAGCCACCCAAGCGACCAAATTGGAAGGCCCACATGGCCTGCGCACGTCTTTCTCCAGCGGCTTGGCCCAAGCCCGCACAGGCAGCGCCGCACATGGCCACGCAATGCGGCCCACCGAGAACCCCCATCATCAGGGCCGTGATGGCCAAAGAGCTTTGCATGGTGAATTCAGTTGTAGGTCCATCTGGTCATTGTCAACGATGCCCAGATTGGTCAAACAGGGAGGCTTGTAAGCTCAGATGATTTTGGAAAACCGGTGGCGATTTCGGTCCGCCTGAAGGTAGCGGTCAAACACCATCGCCACGCCCCGCACAAAGAACCACCCTGTTGGTGTCACCTGAATGCCCGTCTCGCTCAGTTGAACCAATCCCTGGGCTTGCAGGTCTTCAAGTTGGCACAACTCTTTGGCAAAGAGCATCTTGAAATCGACCAGCCAAGCCAAGTTGATCGACTCGAATTGCACATGACCCTGACACATCAAGGCCATGATGACCGAGCGGCGAATCAGGTCGTCGCGTGACAGCGCCACCCCCCTGACCACAGGGAAACGGCCCTGGTCTAACGCGTCGACATACTCTTCCATGGTCTTGGCGTTTTGGCTGTAAGTGGAACCGACACGGCCAATCGAGGACATGCCCAAAGCGATCAAATCGCCATCGGCTTGGGTGCTGTAGCCCTGAAAGTTTCGGTGCAAACGACCCTGCCTTTTCGCCACCGCCAATGGGTCATCTGGCAAGGCGAAGTGGTCCATGCCGATATAGATGTAGCCCACCTCGGTCAAGGCATCGAGCGAGCGCGACAACATGGCCACCTTGGCGCCACCCACCGGCAAGTCTTGCGCGTGTATGCGTCTTTGCGGCTTGAAACGATCCGGCAAATGCGCGTAAGCGTAGAGTGCGATTCGGTCAGGCCTGAGACTTTTGATTTGTGCCAATGTCCGGTCAAAAGACGCGGGAGTTTGCAAGGGCAAACCGTATATCAGGTCCACATTGACCGATTCAAAACCCAATCTGCGTGAGGCTTCAACCAGCTGGAAAACTTGCTCGGCCGGTTGAATTCGGTGCACCGCTTTTTGTACGGCAGGGTCAAAGTCCTGAACGCCAAAACTCAGGCGGTTAAAGCCCAACTCGGCCAACACAGCCAAACGGCCCTCATCCACGGTACGCGGATCGACTTCAACCGAGTATTCACCCCCGGGAACAAAAGCAAAGTGCGCCCGCAACATGGCCATGAGTTGACGCAGTTCCTCGTCGCTCATGAAGGTGGGCGTGCCCCCACCCAGGTGCAATTGGCTCACCGGCTGACCAAGCCCCAGATGTTGGCTGTGCAGGATCACCTCTTTCGTGAGGTATCGCAGATACGTGGCTGCCCGGTCTTTGTGTTGGGTGATGATTTTGTTGCAAGCACAGTAATAACAAAGCGATTCACAAAACGGAATGTGAACGTACAAGGACAAGGGCGACTGCTGCCCCACACGGCCGCAATGGCGTTGCTGCAAAACCTGGATGTAATCGGCCTGGCCAAATGCCTCTACAAATCGGTCAGCAGAGGGGTAAGAGGTGTATCGCGGTCCAGATACATCAAAGCGTGTCAACAATTCAGGCGTGATGACGGACATGTGTCTGCCCCTTGGTAAAACGTGTGCCAAACAATGTCACGACTTTGCCTTTCAGACCCAGCCCAAGTATTGACCCAAATCAAACAAGCTACCGGTTTCCGATGATTTCCAGTCCATATCGGGTACAGGCTGAACATACGTCAATTTTTGGCCTTAAGCTCAAGACTTGATCCAGAGCAAATTCATTTTTTTACATTGGATAAAACATGAATCCACAAGCCATCAAAGTCGCCTGCTCCAACTGCAACTTGCGCGAGTTGTGCATGCCCATGGGCCTGAATGACCATGACTTGAACCGACTAGACGACTTGGTCGCCGTTCGGCGAAAGGTCAAAAGAGGCACCACCTTGTTCACCAACGGCGACAAGTTCACTTCTTTGTATGCGATTCGCACTGGATTTTTCAAAACCTGCCTGGCCACCGAAGACGGGCACGACCAGGTCACGGGTTTCCAGATGGCGGGCGAAATCATAGGCCTTGACGGCATCGTGAACGACCAGCACAGCTGCGACGCGGTGGCCCTGGAGGACGCAGAGGTCTGTGTGATGCCTTTTGATCGGATCGAGGAAATTTCTCGCGAAGTGACTGCTCTGCAACACCATGTGCACAAAATCATGAGCCGTGAAATCGTGCGCGAGCACGGCGTGATGCTGCTTTTAGGCAGCATGCGTGCGGAGGAGCGCTTGGCTGCTTTCTTGTTGAACTTGGTCCAACGCCTGCATGCACGGGGTTTCTCGCAGTCTGAGCTGGTCCTGCGCATGACGCGTGAAGAAATCGGGAGCTACTTGGGCCTGAAGCTTGAGACCGTGAGTCGCACTTTTTCAAAATTTGTCGACGACGGATTGGTCGAAGTAAAACAACGCCACGTCCGCATCCTAGACAGCGATGGTCTGCAACGGTTGGTCAACCACAACGCCTGCAACTGAAATATTCAAGCTGGGTTGAGGCCCTGGACCACCAAACTTCAAGGTTTGGTGGGCTCAGATGAAGACTCAGCAGGCTCAGGCAACTCACCCGTCGCGGCATGGTTGCGTCCTTGCATGGCAGGCGCATGGGTGATGCCTTGGCGCTCTTGCATCGCCGTCCGCGGCGTGACCGTGATCACAGGGTCAGGGTGGCTCACCGCAATGTAGAGCGTTGTAAACCCGGCCACCACCACCACCGCGGGGCCCGCAAACACCATCCAGACCAGGCCAAATCGCCACCATGGCAGTCCATCTTGGGGGTTCTTCATTGCATGGATCATGCTTGTCTTTCCAAAAAAGTCATTCAACGGGGAACCAAAAACACGGTTTTTTCACTCAAAAAACCGGCCGATTGGCCATCTGGCCAGGTCGCCTGAATGCGAAAATCAATCGGGTGCGAACCTGGTGCTGCAGCCTCATAGGGCATTTGCAAACGGACAGAGACCCAGCGCGATTCGGTTGCCGCTACTTGCACGCCCGTTTCACTGACCAGACTCAGGCCCAGCAAGCCGTCGACCTGTAGGTCGAACGTCAATTTTTGCTCTGCCGCGTTCATGATTTGCAGACGGTACACGTTCTCCATCTTGCCGCCTGCCACGATACGAGCCATGGTGGCGCGATCGCGCTCAATGTCCACCTTGAACGGCAAGCGCAACCACAAAGACGCACCAACGCTGATGATGATGGCCCACAACACAGCGGTGTAAATGAGCACACGAGGCCGAAAAATTCGCCGAACCGTTTGTCCCCAAGTCCAACCATGGTCAAGCGCGTTTTGTGTCGAAAACTTGACCAAGCCACGCGGATAGCCCACCTTGTCCATGACCGTGTCGCACACATCCACACAAGCGCCGCAGCCTATGCACTCGTACTGCAAGCCTTTGCGAATGTCGATGCCCGTGGGGCAGACCTGAACGCACAAAGTACAGTCCACACAAGAGCCCAGCCCGAGGGCTGTGGGGTCTGCCTTCTTGGAGCGGGCACCACGCGGCTCGCCACGCGCCTCGTCGTAAGTGACGATCAAAGTGTCCTTGTCGAACATGGCGCTTTGAAAGCGTGCATAAGGGCACATGTATTTGCAGACTTGCTCGCGCATGAATCCAGCGTTGCCATAGGTGGCCAAGCTGTAAAAAAGAATCCAGAAAATTTCCCAAGGGCCAAAACCCAAGGACAGGATCGACGCGGTCAAATCGCGTATCGGCGTGAAGTAGCCGACAAAGCTGAAACCTGTCCACAAAGACAGCGACAGCCAAACCGCTTGTTTACCGCTTTTGCGCGACAGCTTGTTGAAGCTCATGGGCGCCGCGTCCAAACGTTGACGGGCTGAGCGGTCGCCCTCAAACTGGCGCTCGACCCACATGAAGACCTCGCTGTAAACGGTTTGTGGGCATGCAAAGCCACACCACAACCGCCCAGCCACTGCCGTGAACAAAAACAACGACAGCGCTGAGATGACCAGCAAAGCGGTCAGGTAAATAAAGTCCTGCGGGTAGAGCACCAAACCAAAAATATAAAAGCGGCGCGCACCCAGATCAAACAAAACCGCCTGTCGCTGACCCCACTCCAGCCATGGCAAACCATAAAAAACCAATTGCGTGACGAACACGGTGAACCAACGCCAACGCGCAAACATGCCTTGCACGCTGCGGGGGTAAATTTTTTGCTGCGCTTGGTACAAAGACACCATCTCCCCTTCGACTGGCAAAGGCGCGATGGGAATGACACCGCGGGAGGATGGTTTATCGGAAGTAGGCAACGTGCAAACCTTGGATCAGTTTTTGCAGCGGACACGGCCTGCTGCAATGGCTGTCATCACTTGGTGACTTTGGCCACGGCGTTGTTGGACAAACTCCAGACATACGCCGCGAGGACATGGATCTGGCCTTCGGTCAGCTTATCGGCCTGTGCGGGCATCTGATTGAGCTTGCCGTTGTTGATGATGTTCACGATGGCGTTCTCTCCCCAGCCGTGCAACCAGATGTCGTCGGTCAGGTTGGGTGCGCCCATGGCTTGATTGCCCTTACCGTCCATGCCGTGGCAAGCGGCACAGACCCCGAATTTGGACTTGCCCAGCGATGCACGCAAGGAGTCGTGTGGGCTGCCCGACATGCTCAGCACGTAGTGCGCCAAGTTGCGCACGTCTTCGGGCGTGCCCACGGCTGCGGCCATGGGCGGCATATTGCCGGCACGGCCTTGTACCAAAGTGGTTTTGATGGCATCTGGCGTGCCGCCATACAACCAATCGGCATCTGCCAAATTGGGGAAGCCCTTGCTGCCGCGTGCGTCAGAGCCGTGGCACTGGGCGCAGTTGTTCATGAACAGACGATCACCAATGGCCAGGGCCTGCGGGTCTTTGGACACTTGCTCGGGCGGCATCCCAGAAAACTTGGCGTAAAGCGGCGCCACTTCGGCATGGCCTTTGGCCACTTCGGCCTCGTACTGACCGGCCGAAGACCAACCAAATTTACCTGCGAAGCTGCCTGCGCCCGGGTACATGGCCAGGTAAACGAAAGCAAAAATGATGGTGATGACGAACAATCCCACCCACCAGCGTGGCAGCGGGTTGTTCATCTCGCGCAGGTCACCGTCCCAAACGTGCCCCGTGGTGTTGTCGTTGGCCGTCATGGCCTTGGCCTTGCCGCTGAACCACAGCAAAGCCAAGCAGGCGATGATGCTGAACAGCGTGATGCCGGCCACATACACGTGCCAGAAATTGCTGATGAAGTCACTCATGGAGATTCCTTGGTATTGTTTTTTGTGCTGGAGGATGGCTCAGTCGTCCTGGCGAAACGGCAGTTGTGCCGCCTCGTCAAATTCGGCCTGGTTGCGGCGCGACCACGCCCACGCCACGATGCCGACAAAGCAGCAAAAGGCGAGCAAGGTCACGGCAGAGCGCATGGTGTTGATGTCCATGACAATTCCTTATTTGCGGTGGGTACCCAGCACCTGCAGGTAGGCGATGACGGCGTCCAGCTCGGTCTTGTCTTTCACCGCTTCAGGTGCTTTGGCAATTTCTTCGTCGCTGTATGGCGCACCCAAGGTGCGCAAGCCGTTCATATGGGCTTGGATGGAGGCAGCACTGGCAGGTGCTTTCTCAAGCCACGGATAGGCCGGCATGTTGGACTCAGGAACCAGATCGCGCGGGTTGGTCAAATGGATGCGGTGCCACTCGTCGCTGTAGCGACCGCCCACGCGGGCCAGATCGGGGCCCGTGCGCTTGGAGCCCCACTGGAATGGCCGGTCGTAGACGAATTCACCCGCCAGCGAGTAAGGGCCGTAGCGCAGGGTTTCGGCGCGGAAGGGGCGAATCATTTGCGAATGGCAGTTGTAGCAGCCTTCGCGCACATACACATCGCGCCCCACCACTTGAAGCGCGGTGTAGGGCTTGAGGCCCGGCACCGGCTCGGTGGTTGATTTTTGGAAGAACAGTGGCAGGATTTCAACCATGCCACCCACCAACAAAACCAGCAGGATCAGCACGATCATCAGGAAGTTGTTGGTTTCGACTTTCTCATGCGACAAGCCGCCTGATTTTTGGTTTTGAGCCATGTTTGATTTCTCCTCAGGCGTGTGCGATTTCGAGATTGGGGATTCGGACTTCCACCGAACGACCTTGCGTCACCGTCTTGAAGGTGTTCCACAACATGATCAACATGCCGCCGAAGTACAGCAAACCACCGAGCAAACGCAACACATAGAACGGGTAAGTGGCTTTGACGGACTCCACAAAGGTGTAGGTCAAGGTGCCGTCCGCGTTGATGGCGCGCCACATCAGGCCTTGCATCACACCGGCAATCCACATGGCTGCGATGTAGATCACGATGCCGATGGTGGCCGTCCAAAAGTGGATTTCAATGGCCTTGACGCTGTACATCTGCTTTTGACCAAACAGGCGGGGAATCAGGTAGTACATGGAGCCCATGGTCACCAGACCCACCCAACCCAAAGCACCCGAGTGCACATGGCCCACGGTCCAGTCGGTGTAGTGGCTCAGCGCGTTGACGGTCTTGATGGACATCATCGGGCCTTCAAAAGTCGACATGCCGTAGAACGAAAGAGACACGATCAAAAAGCGCAGGATCGGGTCATCACGCAGTTTGTGCCAAGCGCCCGACAAGGTCATGATGCCGTTGATCATGCCGCCCCAGCTGGGGGCCAACAAAATGAGTGAGAAGACCATGCCGATCGACTGTGTCCAATCGGGCAAGGCGGTGTAGTGCAGATGGTGGGGACCCGCCCACATGTAAGTGAAAATCAACGCCCAGAAGTGCACGATCGACAGGCGATACGAATACACAGGACGTTCAGCCTGCTTGGGGATGAAGTAATACATCATGCCCAAGAAACCGGCCGTCAAAAAGAAGCCCACCGCGTTGTGGCCGTACCACCATTGCACCATCGCGTCTTGCACGCCCGCGTAGGCCGAGTAAGACTTCATCATGCCCACAGGCAAGGCCGCGCTGTTGACAATGTGCAGCAATGCCACGGCGATGATGAAGGCCCCAAAAAACCAGTTGGCCACATAGATGTGACGCACCTTGCGTGTGCCAATGGTGCCAAAAAACACCACTGCAAAAGCCACCCAGACCAGTGTGATCAGGATGTCGATCGGCCATTCGAGCTCGGCGTATTCCTTGCCGCTGGTGAATCCCAAGGGCAAAGAGATGGCCGCCAAGACGATGACCAATTGCCAGCCCCAGAAGGTGAAAGCGGCGAGCTTGTCGCTGATCAGGCGCACGTTGCAGGTGCGCTGCACCACGTAATAAGCGGCGGCAAACAAGCCGCAACCTCCGAACGCGAAAATCACCGCGTTGGTGTGCAAGGGCCGAAGACGCCCATAGCTGAGCCAAGAAATGCCGAAGTTGAGCTCCGGCCAAGTCAGCTGGGCCGCAATGATCACGCCGACCAGCATGCCCACCACACCCCAGACCACCGTCATGATGGCGAACTGTCTGACCACCTTGTCGTTGTACGAAGTCGCCTGCATATTGGCAAATTTCATTTTCACCTCTTGTTTTTAAAATCTTCGAAACGAGTGTGCACGGGCGTACATTGCAAGGACTTGATCGAAATCAATCGTCACGCAAAATTCGTTCGCCTTCGGCCTCGATGTCCTCAAATTGACCGCGGTAGATGGCCCACCACAAACCCGCCAAGATGAAAAACACCAAGGCCACCGACAAAGGAATCAACAAATAAAGGATGTCCATGTTGTTGAATTAAGTGGATGGATGGGCTGCATCCGGTGTCGTCAACACTTCGGGCAAGGCCTTGGACAGGCGCAGCGCATTGAGCACAACCCCCAGTGAACTGAGTGCCATGCCCAAACCCGCCGCCCATGCGGGCAACCAACCCACGACGGCCAGCGGCACACATGCAGCGTTGTAAATGGCCGACCACCACAGGTTTTGCCGGACGATGCGAAGGGTCTGGCGACTGCGCTGCACCGTACTGACCAGCACATCGAGTTGTCCACTCATCAGCACAAAGTCTGATTTGGACTGCGCCAATGGAACGGCTTGTCCCAAGGCAAAAGACACATCGGCCCCGGCCAATACAGGACCGTCGTTCAAGCCATCGCCCACCATCGCCACTTTGTGACCTTGGGCTTGCAAGGCCTGCAGTGCTTGCAGTTTGTATTGGGGGCTGCAACAGCCCTGCGCTTCTGAAATGCCCACCGCATGCGCCACTTGGGTCACTGCCGCTTGGCCATCGCCAGACAGCACTTTCAAGCGCAACCCCAGCTGTTTCAGTTGACGCACCACGCGCGCAGCCTCGGGTCTGATTTCTTCGGCCAACTCAAAGCTGGCCATCCATCCCGATGCGTCAGCCAAGCTCACTTGCAAGTGGTGACTAGCGAGAGGCGGTGCAGCGCAAAAAGCGGCAGAGCCCAAGCGAAACAGCATGCCATCTTGTCCTGGGCACTTCAAAGCACCTTGCACACCCTGCCCCGCTTGCTCAATCAGCTCGTGCGCCGACAGCGCCTCCAGCGCAGGCAATCGGCTCTCGGCTTGGGCTTGACGCCGGGCTTTGGACCACAAGGCCCGCGACACTGGGTGTAAGGAATGGCGCGCCAAAGTGCCCGCCAAGTCCAAGGCCCGCGCTTGCCCCACTCCTTCTCGGGTGTGGATGCGAACCACTTCAAATGCATCGCGCGTCAAGGTGCCTGTCTTGTCAAAAATCACGGTATCGATGCCCGCCAGATTTTGCAAAGCGCTGAGCCGACGCACCAAAACACCGCTGCGGGCGAGTGCCCCAGCCGTGGCCAGCATGGCCGCAGGCGTGGCCAGCGACAAGGCACAAGGACAGGTCACGATCAAAACCGCCACCGCCACCATCACCGCATGGGCGGGGTCGGTGGGCCACCAGTAGATGGCCGAGCCCAGCGCCGCCAACATCACGCCCATCAAAAAGGGCTTGGCCCAACGGTCCACCAGCAAAGCCATGGCCGGTTTGGAAACGGCCGCACTTTCCATCAAGGACACGATTTGTGCGTAACGCGTGGATGCGCCAATTTGCTCAATCTGGATCTGCAAAATGCCACTCAGGTTGTGGCTCCCTGCGATCACACGGTCTCCAGCTTGACGAGCCAAGGGCCGCGACTCCCCGGTCAGCAAGGCTTCGTCGACTTGAGCCTGGCCACTCAACACCAAGCCATCCGCTGCAAAAGCCTCGCCGGGCAAGACCTCGATCACATCTCCCACTTGCAGACGACGAACTGACATGAGCACCCAGCAGCCGTCGGGTTGAAGCTTGCGGACGCTTTCAGGCAGTCGGTTCAGCACCGCCTCCAAGGCGCCCGCTGTGCGGTCGCGCATGCGCAACTCCAGCCATCGTCCCGTCAGCAAAAAGAAAACGAACATGGTGAAGGAGTCGAAAAAAACCTCTGCACCAAACAGCCCGAGAGGCTCAAAAGTGCCCAAAGTGCTCACCACAAAGGTCACCACCATGCCCAGAGCCACGGGCAAATCCATGCTGATTTTTCGCTCACGCAAGTCGCGCCATGCATATCTCAAAAACGGAGCGCAAGAGAAAAAAATCACTGGCAAAGACAAGACCCAAGACGCCCAACGCAGCAGATGCATGGACTCGGGGGCAATGTCACCCGGATCACTCAGGTACGCCGGGGTCGCGTACATCATGACTTGCATCATGCACATGGCCGACACAGACCAACGCCAGACCATGCGCCGCGCTTCGTCGCGCCGCATAGCGTGGGCATGGGCGTCGTTGGCAGGCACTGCTTTATAGCCATAGCGATCAACGGCGCGCATCCACTCAGACGGACGGGTCAACTCAGCAGACCAAACAATTTGCCCACGGTGGCTGGCACCGCTGATTTGAGCCGACTGCACTCCGGGCACGGTCCGCAATGCATCTTCGAGCGTGATCGCACAAGCTGCGCAATGCATGCCTTCAAAGACGACACTCGAGGTCCATCTATCCGGTTCACTTTGGCTCGAAAAACTGAATGCAGCCCACTCCTCGGGGGTATCGAGCAGTTGCAAGCGGGCATCGGCATCGAGAGCTGCGTCTGCGTCGGGCGATGAATGCACGCTTAGAACACCGTTTGTTTCAGCGGCGTGCGAAGGAAGGCCCGAAAAAACATTGACTTGTGTCATGTTTCAAAGATACGCCAGCCGACCCATTCAAAGCTTGATGTGCATCAAGCGGCTGCGTTTGCGGCTCTTTTATGCTGGGGTTTTCTTTTCACACCAGGAGCCAACCATGTACCAACGCATTCTTGTCGCCACCGATGGCTCGGCATTGTCCAAAAAAGCCGTGGCCAGCGCCATTCAACTGGCATCCACCTGCGCCGCTGAGTTGATCGCGCTCAAAGTGGTTCCACGCTACCCGCAGACTTACTTCGAGGGCAGCATTCCCCTGTCTGTCGAGGAAATTTCGCGGGTCGAAAAGCAATGGACAGAGGCCGCTCAGGCCCAATTGGCCACGGTGGAAAAATCGGCCAAAGTCAAAAGCGTTCCCATCAAGTCGCTGGTGATCAAGTCCGATGTGGTGTCGGATGCCATCATTGCCGCCGCCAAAAAACAAAAAGCAGACCTGATCGTGATGGCCTCACACGGTCGCAAGGGGATCAAGCGACTGCTGTTGGGAAGTGAAACCCAACAAGTGCTGACCCACTCGCACGTGCCTGTGTTAGTCTTGCGCTAAGGCGGGGGTTGGGGACGGACAGGTCAAGCTGTCCTGTATCAGGATGCGAAAAGACCCTTGTATTGATCACGCAAGAGGTTTTTTTGCACCTTGCCCATGGTGTTGCGCGGCAACTCGGGCACCACAAAACAGCGCTTGGGGATCTTGAAATTCGCCAGCTTGGCCTTGAGTTCGGCCAGAACGGACTCAGGCTTCACCGATGCGCCGGTCTTGAGCGTGACCACGGCCACCCCCACCTCGCCAAAGTCAGGGTGTGGCACGCCCACCACGGCGCTTTCAGCCACGCCCTTCATGTCGTTGATGTAGCCTTCGATTTCGGCCGGGTACACGTTGTAACCGCCGCTGATGATCAGGTCTTTGCTGCGGCCCACGATGGTCACGTAACCGCGCTCGTCCACTTTGCCCACATCGCCTGTCTTGAAAAAGCCGTCAGCGGTGAACTCTTCGGCAGTTTTTTCGGGCATGCGCCAATAGCCCTTGAACACATTCGGCCCCTTGACCTGAATGGCTCCGATCTCACCCACGGGCAGCTGCTTCCCATCGTCACCATGAACGCGCAGGTCAACACCGGGCAAAGGAAAACCAACGGTACCGCCGCGTCGCTCAGATTGCTTGGCGTAGCGCTTGTCTGCCGCATAGGGGTTGGAGGTCAACATCGCGGTTTCGCTCATGCCATAGCGCTCCACAATGGTGTGGCCCGTGCGCTGCTGCCACTCGGTGAAGGTCTCGATCAGCAGGGGCGCCGACCCGGCTACGAACAAACGCATGTTTTGAACAGCTGCCTGGGTCAAAGAAGGTTCAGCCAGCATGCGCACATACAGCGTGGGCACGCCCATGAACACTGTGGCCTGGCTCATGAAGCCAATGGCCCGCTTGGGGTCAAACTTGGCCATCCAAATCATCTTGCTGCCGTTGATCAGCGCACCATGGATGGCCACAAACAAACCGTGCACATGGAAGATGGGCAAGGCATGGATGAGCACATCCCCCTGGCCTGTAGGCCCTCCGGTTGCCGTCCAGCCCCAGTAGTCCTTGAGTGTCAGCGCATTGCTGAGCATGTTGCCGTGCGTGAGCATGGCCCCCTTGCTTCGCCCGGTGGTACCGCTGGTGTACAAAATGGCCGCCAGATCGTCTGCGTGGCGTTGCACCGGGGTGTGCCGGTCACTTTGCAAAGCCGCGCGGTCAAGCAAGCTACCGGTTCGGTCTTCGTTCAGGGTGAAGACATGCTGCGTACCCGCCTTGAAGGCGATCTTGCTGACCCAGCCAAAATTGACACCACTGCAGACCACCACAGCAGGCTCAGCATTGCCAATGAAGTACTCGATTTCAGCGCTTTGGTAGGCGGTGTTCAAGGGCAAGAACACATAACCCGCACGCAAAGTGGCCAAATACAAAATCAAGGCTTCGACGGATTTTTCGACCTGCACGGCCACCCGGCTGCCCTCCGGCAAGTCAAGGGATTGCAGCAAGTTGGCCACCATGGCGGTGGACCGTTCCAAATCCAACCAACTGTATTCAAGACCTTCATCGGTCTGAACAGCCACCGTTTTCAGATCAGATGGAAACGATGCCCTGAGGGCAGAAAACAGATTGTCTTGGGTCATGATGGCAAAAATCAAACGTGAAAAAGGGCCTGATCACAGGCCCGGAGAACTCAGACCAAAGCTCAATCGAGTTTGGCGCCCGATGCCTTCACCACTTGGGACCACTTGGCCAATTCTTTTTTGATGAAAGCTTCGAACTGAGCGCCCGTGAGGTTGGGAAATTCAGCGCCTTGGTTGGCCCACACGGCTTTGGCTTCGTCGGTCTGGCAGGCACGGCGGAACTCTTCGATCGCTTTGGCCTGTGCGTCTGGGGTGGTGCCTCTAGGGGCCCATACACCGTACCAAGTAGAGACCGTGTAATCGGGCAAACCCAACTCGGTCGAACAAGGCACATCTGGGAAAGCCGCATTGCGCTTGGTGCCAGAGACCATCAGGGCCTTGATGCGCCCACCCTTGATGTGGGCAGCCGAGGACCCGAGTCCATCGAACATCATGTCCACGTTGCCCGCAATCAGGTCTTGCAAGGCGGGCCCTGCGCCACGGTATGGGATGTGGGTGATGAAGGTTTTGGTCTGCAGCTTGAACAACTCACCGGCCAAATGGTGCGATGTTCCGCCACCAGCAGAGCCGTAGTTCAGACGGCCAGGGTTCTTTTTGAGCATTTCCAGAAATGATTTGAAATCTGGCGAGGTGATTTTCTTGGGGTTGACCACCAAAACCTGAGGCACAGCCGCCACTTGAATCAAGGGAATCAGATCGCGCTCCAGATCGTAATCAAGGCGTGGGTACATGCTGGGTGCGATGGTGTGGTGCACGGCCCCCATGAAGTAGTTGTAACCATCGGGCGTCGCTTTGGCAGCGATGCCAGCGCCCAAAGTACCGCCCGCACCACCGCGGTTGTCAATGATCATTTGCCGGCCAGTCAGCTTGGCAAATGCAGCAGACATGGGGCGCGCAAAGGCGTCGGTGCCTCCGCCTGCGGGAAAAGGAACAATCATGTTGATCGGCTTCGTCGGCCATGCGCCCTGGGCTTGAGCCCACATGGGCAGGGAGCCGGCGGCGACTGAGACGACTTTCAAAAAATCGCGTCGTTGGCGCAAAGTGATGCTTGTTTTCATTGTGAGTCTCCTGATGATGGTAGGCGCATCATAAAGACTGCAACGCACTCCAAATGAATCAAGGTGTTCAGCAAGACCTAGGGTTTTCCAGTAGATTGGCCGTCTTCTGACACCTGAGTGATGCCCCAAAGACACCCAGATACTTGGTAAAGGTGTTCATAAAGTAGCAAGCCTTTGGATAGCCTTTGAGAAACTTTGTGCAGGTTCAAACACGTCAAACGTCACCGCTTGCAAGCCGCAAGCCTTGGCGCCTTCGATGTTGCGTGCTTGATCATCCACAAACACCGCGTGCTCAGCCTGCACCCCCAAGGCCTGCAAACACGCCTGGTAAGCGCGTGGGTCGGGCTTGAGGATTTGGGTGTAAGTGGCGTCCACAATCACGTCAAACCGCTGGAGCAAGGGAAAAGGCGCGCGAAAATCCGCGCCATAAAACAGATCCAGCTCATTGGACAAAATGCCCAGCTTGTAGCCCAGCGCCTTGGCCTGGTGGATGACCGCCACTGCTTCGGGCCGGATCACGGCCTGTACATCCGCCCCTCGAGCGCGCCGCACAAAGGTCTGCATCTCGGTCCATTCTTCGCCCAACAAGCGACCGACCTCGCGGGTGCGTTGCATCCAGTAATCGCGTTCACTGATTTGATCGGCCTGCATGGCTTGCCAGAGCGCATCGGTTTCAGGGGCAAACGGGCCTTCCCAGGTGAGCGTGCCGGCAGGCAGGCCCAAAGCGGCTTCACTCAAGGCGTGGGTTTCAAACAGGGTGCGGCTGATCACGCCGCCAAAGTCCAGAATCAGGGCCTTGTCTTCAGGTCTCAGCGCATCAGACATGGATCGCTTTCATGCCCGCACAGGCATCAACAGCCCTTTGTCCAGCCAATCGTCAAACACTGCAAGCACCTGCTGCACAAAAGCAGCATCGTTGATGTGCGCGTCGATGCGCGAGACTTCAGTCAAACCCCAATCGCATTGCGCCATTTCATCCATCATGGCCGCCAGGCCTTCTGGATCGTGCAGTGGTGCACCGGCCCGGTCCCACTCTTGAATGCCTTGCAATGGCAACACCAAGTGCACCGGGCCTTGTGCCCGGCGCAGGCGGCTGGCCAACTCGCGGGCAAACTCCCGGCGCATGTCGGCATCAATGCCCACCGAAGCGATCAGGCGGTTGTGGTCGTGCGAGGGTCGCCCGGCAAAGCGCTCGGGCATCTGACCCCATGCGGGGTAATCCACCAAATCGGTCGCCCCGGGGGCGACGATCATCGGCACGCCTTTGCCGCCCGCGCCCATCAGGCGGTCGGGGCCTGCGCTCACCACGGAGCCGCCCATCTGGTTGACCAGCTCTTGCAGACTGAAGTCCATCACGCAGGCGAACTGCCCCTGTGCTGCCAGCAATTCAAACGCCCTGCCCCCCATGCCCGTGGTATGGAACACCGCCAGATCAAACCCACGCTTGTCCAGCTCGGGCTGCAGTTGCACCATGTATTTCAGGCAACTCGAGCCCAAAGACGTCATGCCCACCACCGGCCGGTCAAAGCGCGGCACACGCGCCACGCGGCAGGCTCCCACCACGGCGCCTGCGGCTTGCGCCAATGCCGACTGGCACAGGCTGTTGAGGCCATACAAGCCTCCGGCCCAGAGCACCATCATCAAATCGGGCGGCATGCGATCGGGTGGCAACAGGGGCGAAAACGCCACGGTGGACAACACCACCTTGGGCACGCCCAACGGCAAACTGCTGGCCACGTCCAGCGCCAGGTCGGTGCCCATGGTGCCGCCAAGCACCAGCAAGCCGTCCATGCGGCCTTCGCGCTGCAGTTGGGCAGCCAAGCGGCTCGCGCCCAGGGCCATCAAGGCCATGGCGCTGTTTTCGTCGCCGCTGTCCATCACCTGCTGCAGCGTCACGCCCGCTGCTGCGGCCACAGCGGTGTTGGCCATGTCCGGGACCACCTGCCCTTTGGCCAGCACACCCACGTCCATGATCAATGCTCGGCCCCCTGCGGCCTGGACCTGCTCTCGCATGAAGCCGATTTCGTCGCTCTTGGTGTCGACGGTGCCGACGATCAGGATGACGGGGCTCTTCATGCGCGGCCCTCCTGCACAGCGGCAAACGCGCCTTCGAGCACGTCGCACATGAAGTCGATCTCTTCTCGGGTGATGATCAGCGGCGGCGACAGGATCAGGTTGGGGCCGGAGATGCGCACCATCAGACCCGCCTTGTAGGCGGCTTTAGCCACCCGCGCCGGGATGTCACTGGTGCGGGTCATGGGCGTGCGTTTGGCCTTGTCGCTCACCATTTCGATGCCCAGCATCAGGCCCACACCGCGCACATCACCCACAAAGCTGCAGGTGTCCACCAGCTTGCGCAAGCGGGTCTGCAGGTGCTCACCCACTCGGGCGGCATGGCCGGGGATGTCCAGCGCCTCGATCTGGTCGAGTGTGGCCAGCGCCGCAGCGGCTGCGACCGGGTGCGCGCTGTAGGTGTAGCCGTGCGAGACCGAGGCCGTGCCCGTGGTGTCGGCGTCAAACACGTCGGCAATGCGGTGGTTGATGGCTGTGGCCCCCAGCGGGATATAGCCCGAAGAAATGCCCTTGGCCAGGCACCACATGTCGGCATTCACACCCCACAGGCGTGTGCCAAACAGCTCGCCACTGCGACCAAAACCGGTCACCACCTCGTCGGCGATCAAGAGCACGCCGTACTTGTCGCAAATCTGGCGCACCAGCGGCCAGTAGTTGGGCGGCGGCACGATCACACCGCCCGCACCTTGCACCGGCTCGGCAATGAAAGCCGCCACCGTGTCCGGCCCCTGAAACACGATTTCGCGCTCCAGCAACTCAGCGCAGATTTCGCCCAGGCGGATCGGGTCATCGGTGTAGGGGTTGTGGTACGCCCAGGGCGTGTCGATGTGAAAGCAACCGGGCAACAGCGGCTCGTAGGCGCGGCGGAAATTGGTGTTGCCGTTCACGCTCATGCCGCCAAAGTGCACCCCGTGGTAACCCTGGCGCAGGCTGATGAACTTGTAACGGTCGGCCTGACCTTTGAGTTTCCAGTACTGGCGCGCCACTTTCAGGGCACCTTCTACCGCGTCAGAGCCGCCAGTAGAAAACATCACCGTGGCCACGCCCTCGGGTTGCATCAACTGCACCAGACGTTTGGACAGCTCGATCGCCCGCACATGGGTGGTGCCGCGGAACACGTTGTAAAAAGGCAGCTCGTCCATCTGCGCCACGATGGCGTCGCGCACGGGCTTGTTGCTGTGGCCCAGGTTGCAGGCCCACAGGCCACCAACGCCGTCAAGCATCTTGTGACCGTCCACGTCCCAGATCCAGCAGCCCGCACCTTTGGCGATGATGTCGGGCGCGGATTTCTTCATCGCCCCCGGGTGGGCCATGGGATGCCAGAGATATTGCGCGTTGTCGGCCTTGAGCTGGTCGTTGTTCATGTCATTTACTTTCAAAAATCAAAGCTGAATCCAGGCCGTTTTCAGGTCCAGGTATTTGTCCAGGGCGTGCATCGATTTATCGTGTCCATTGCCCGACTGGCGCACGCCGCCAAGTGGCACGGTGATGTCGGGTCCGCCGTAGGTGTTGACGTGCACCACCCCGGCCTTGATGGCGCGCACCATGCGGTGGGCACGCGACAGACTCCCCGTCCACACGGCCGACGCCAGGCCATAGGTCGAATCGTTGGCCAGACGCACCGCATCGGCTTCGTCGTCAAAAGGCATGGCCGCCAGCACCGGGCCAAAGACTTCTTCGCGTGCCAAGTTCATGTCGGGTGTCACACCGTCGAACAAGGCAGGCGCCATGTAGCTGCCGCCCGCCACGGGCTGCAAAGCTTGGCCGCCCACCCGCAGGCGCGCGCCCTGCTGCTGCGCGGTCTGCACCGCTGCCAAATTTTTGGCAAGTTGCCTGGCGCTGCTGACCGCGCCGATCTCTGTGTTGACATCCAGCGGATCGCCCACACGCAAACTGGCAGCGATTTTTTGCAGCCGTTCCACGAATTCATCGTGTACCGAACGTTGCACCAAAAGCCGAGAGCCCGCCACACACACCTGACCGCTGTTGCGGAAGATGCCCATGGCCGACACTTTGGCGGCTTGCGCTAGGTCGATCGCATCGTCAAAAACAATGTTGGGCGACTTGCCGCCCAGTTCCAGGTACACCCGTTTCAGGTTGGACTCGGCCGAAGCCTTGAGCAGCAAACGCCCCACAGGGCCCGAGCCAGTGAAGGTCAAGATGTCCACATCCATGTGTCGCGCCAGTGCCTCCCCCGCCTCAGCGCCTGTGCCGGTGACCACATTGAGCACTCCCGGCGGCAAACCTGCTTCCAGACACAGCTGCGCGAGTAGCAACAAAGACAGCGAGGCATCTTCGGACGACTTGAGCACCACCGAGTTGCCTGCAGCCAAAGCGGGCGCGATCTTCCAAGCACCGATCATCAGCGGAAAGTTCCACGGCACGATGGCCCCGACAACGCCGACCGCCTCCTTGTGGATCAAGCCCAGCGTGCCTTCTGGTGTGGGGGCGATCTCGCCATTGATCTTGTCCACGCACTCGGCGTAGTAGCGGAAGGTGCCCGCCGCGCTGCCCGGCTCGGCCTTCCAGGCCATGGCAATTTCGGTGCCGTTGTCGCGCACGCCCAGCACCGCCAGTTCGGCATGGCGGGCTTCGATGCAGTCAGCGATGCGGTGCAGAATTTTCTTGCGCTCGGCTGGCGCCATGCGCGACCACACGCCCTGCTCGAAGCTGCGGCGGGCGGCCTGAACAGCGCGGTCGACATCGGCCTGTCCAGCAGCCGCGATGGTGCAGAGCTGTTGTCCGTCGATGGGTGAAATCACGGGGACCGTCTGGCCGGAGGTCGCAGCGGCCCACTGCCCGTCGATCATCAGTCCTTGGTCGGGAATGGGCAGGTGGCGCAGGGCGTCGATCTGTTCCTGTTTCATGAAGCGCTTTCAGTCGGGCACATGCAGCACGATGCCATCGAGCGCGCTGGACGCGATCAGCTGGCAACTCAAACGGCTGCCCGCTTGGCGTGGCGCTATGACGATGTCGAGCATGGCGTTTTCCACCTCTTCCATGGGCGGGCAAGCGGCCAGCCAGGCGTCATCCAAATAGACATGACAAGTGGCGCACGACAGGCAGCCACCGCATTCTCCTGCAATGCCGGGAATGCCGTTCATCTGCGCGGCGTCCATCAGGTTGGTGCCTTCGTTGACGTCATCGCTCACGCGATCGCCATTGCTCATGATCCAGTGCACTTGGGGCATGGGGTTTGTTCTTTCAGATCAGATGAATCGGATGTAGTAATCGCGCAGCGCATCGCCTTCCAGGCCTGCCGTGCGTTCAATCTCGTGGCGCTTGATGCCCACATGGTTGGCCACCAAGCCTTCGCCCAGGGCCTGGGTCAGGGCCGTGTCGGCTTCGAGCGCATCCAGGGCACCGCCCAAAGTTTCTGCCACGCTCTGGGTAGCGTCCTTGTTTTCGAGGCAGTCGCCCGTCTCTGCGGGTTGCAGCGGGTAGGCGTTGGCCACGCCCAAGCGGGCGGCCTGCAACACTGCCGCAGTGTGCGTGTAGGGGTTGGCCGCAGCGTCGCCCATGCGGTGCTCAATGCGAGCGCCCGCACCGCTTTCAGCCGACAAGCGCACGGTGACGCCCCGATGGTCCACCGCCCAGTTTTTCCAAAAGCCAGACAGGCTGGCCGGTTGCAGGCGTTGGTAAGAGTTGGCGCACGGCGCCAATAAGCCCGCCAGCGCCTGGTGGTGGTGCATCAGCCCGGCGGTGCAGCCCAGTGTGATTGCGTTGAACTGGCTGGCATCGTGCCCGCCCGAAATCGCGTTGTGGCCTTGACCGTCACGCAGGCTGAAGTTGATGTGCACCCCGCTGCCCCCGACCGTGAGGATGGGCTTGGGCATGAAGGTCAAAACGATGCCGTGCTGGAAAGCGACTTCGCGCGCCAGCAGGCGAAACAAGAAGATGTCGTCCACCGCCTTCACGGCACGGTCGTAGGTCAGCGTGAATTCGAACTGCGGCGCGTCGTATTCGGTGTTCATGCTGTCGATGCGAAAGCCCGCGGCCGTGGCTTTTTCCCAAAGGGCGTCGGTGAAACCCCTCGGGTCGGAGAAGGGACCAGTTGAATACACATGGGCCGCAGGCGTGTCGTAGGGTTTGAGCGAGCCGTCGGGCTCGATCTGGAAAGCAAAGGCTTCGAGCTCAATGCCCACCATCGGGTCGTAACCCATGGCCTGCCAGTCGGCCACGGCGCGTTTCAAAGCACTGCGCCCGCACATGGGCAGGGGCGTGCCATCGTTGGCTTTGAGATCGCCAATAGCCACCTGGGTGAAGGGCTGCCAGCCCGGGCGAATGTCTTCGGCGGTGTAAGCCGCCTCCATGTCAGGCAGGCCTTCCATGACCATCGCGCCTGGGGCCGGAATCAGCTCTTTTTCGTAAGTGACGCCAAAAGTGCCTCTGCAAAAACGGGCACCGCCGCCCTGACCGGGTTTGAGCGTTATGTACTTGCCCCGCGCGATGGCCAGGTGGTCGCAATACAGCACCCGCAGGCGTTCTTGAACATTGGACATGGTGTTTCCTTTCAGATGAGGTGCATGCGCACGGGCAAACGCTTGATGCCCGAGACAAAGTTGGAACGTAAAAAAGCGTGCGGTGCGGTCTGCTCGATGCGGTCCACCCGCTTGATCAACTCCTGCAGCAAAACTCGCAACTCCAGCCGCGCCAGCCACATGCCCAGGCAGGCATGCGCCCCGCCCTGCCCGAACGACAGGTGGCGGTTCACGCCCCGGTTCAGGTCGACAGTGAACGGCTGGTCAAAAGCCCGCTCGTCGCGGTTGCCCGAGATGAACCAGAGCAGCACCTTGTCGCCCGCCTTGACCTGCTTGCCGTGGTACTCGAAGTCCTCGGTCGCGGTGCGGCGAAAGTGCGTGGCAGGTGAGGCCCAGCGGATGAACTCATCGGCCACGCCCTCCCAGGCGGCCTCGCCCTGCACCGCCTTGAGCTGCGCCATCAAGCCGGGCTGGTTGGCCAGTGCGTGCAAGGCGGCAGCGATCGAATAGCGAGTGGTGTCGTTGCCTGCAGCCACCAGAAGACAAAAAAAGTTACGAAATTCGGTGTCGCTGATCACATTGCCCTGGGCGTCGGGCTGGGTGATCAGGTGCAGCACGCCGCTGGTGTCACCCGCTGCGCGCTTGCGTTCCATCATCTGGGCCGCGTAGTCGAACAGGTCAGCCCCGGCGGGTGAGCGAAACGGCATGAAGCGGTAGGCCTCGGTGTCCATCTTGTCGACCACATGGCTGGTGAAATCGCTGTCGGTGTTGGCCATGAGTGCGTCACCCTTGTCCACCAGCCAGTCCAGGTCCTCCTCGGGCAGGCCCGCGATGCGCCCGAGCATGCGCATGGGCAACTGGCGGGCGATCTGGTGCGTGGCGTCAAACTCGCCTTGGCCAAGGGCCTGGTCAAGGATGCCCACACAGAGTTCACGGATCTGGTCTTCGTACAAGGCCATCATGGGCTTGGAGAACGCCTTGGCCACCAGCATGCGGGTGCGGGTGTGCTCGGGCGGGTCGGTTTCTTGAAAGGTGCGCCGCGCCATGTACTCCTCATGCGACTGGTCTTCCATGCGGATGCCCTGCGCCGAGGACAAGCGCTGGTGATTGCGGTTGAGCTCCAGAATGTCGGCATGCCGCGTGACCGACCAGAAACCCTTGCCATCCGCCCAATCGCACCAGGCCATGGGGTCTTCATCACGCAGGCGCTTGAAGGTGTTGTGCGGCGTGCCGTTCACATAGCTGTCGTGGTCCGCCAAATCGGCGTGGCCATCGTCGGTGGGGTTCCAGACGGTCATGGGTTGGTGGTCCTTGCGTGATCAAAAAACTGCACCATCCATTGCCCAAACAAGGGCACATCGGCGGCGTTGTTCAGGCTGGTGTGGGCACGGGCCATGGTGGCGGGGTCGAGCTTGTCGGCCAGATAGCCCAGCAAAGCCTGCATGAACACCAGTGGCATTTCGGGGTGAAACTGAGTAGTCCAGATGTGCTGGCCGATCTGCATCGAGCCGATGGGGCAAAAGTCACTGCCACCCAAACACACGGCGCCTTCAGGCATGCTGGTGACCTGTTCGTTGTGGGCGGCCATCAAGGTGGTGGTGGTTTGCGGTGGGGTCATCCAGGGGCGCTGTCGATGCCAATTCGTGGGGGCGGTGCCCAGACCCCAGCCTGCGGCGTTGCGCGCCACCTGCCCGCCCAGCGCCCGGGCCACCGCCTGGTGGCCAAAGCACAGGCCAATCAGCGGCTTGCGAGCGGCATGCACGGCCCGGATGAAATCCAGCAACTGACCCACCCAATGAAGGCTGTCGTCGTTGACCGAGGCCGGACTGCCGGTGATGACGTAGCCGTCAAAGGCCTCTGGACTGGCAGGCAGCACCCCGTCCTTGACCGGCACCACCTCATAAGTCCAGTCGGGGCGAAGGGGTTGGAGCAGATGCACCACCTTTTGGCCATCATTCGGAAATTTCGCGGCAAACGCCGAGGTGTCGTCGTTGGTCAGTAAAACGGCAATGCGTCGTGTCATCGGGTCTCTTTCAGGCAGTTGTCCATGCTATGCAAAAGGCGTCTGCAGCGCTATCAAGTTTGGGCACCGAGGACCCCGGGTTTCCACGAAAAAGCGAGTGCCGCGGAAACGGGCAAACTCAGGGGCATGCATTTGTGCCGCGTTTTCTGCCTCTGATGAGCTCCCCCGTGCCCGATTCAGCATGGGTCCAGGTGCTGGACACCCAAGACATGGACCAGCACGCCCTGGCCCAGCAGGGCTGGGCACTGCAATACGAGCAGCTCTCACCCGGCCAGTTCAAGGGGCGCATTCACCAAGTGCAGCTCCCCGAGGTGACCTTACTTCGTGAAGACACCAACATTGCCTTGCGTCAGCGCGGGCGGCTTGATGACAGCGTCTATGGTTTTGCCATGGCGCTGCAGGACTCGCCAGATTTGTTTTTCAACGGTCAAAGGGTGCCGGACCACGCCATCATGTGTGGCAAGGGCGATGAAGTCGACCTGACCACCCCACCCCACTTCACCCTGATCGCCGTGGTGGTTAACCGCAGCCTGCTCAACCCGCTTTGGGAGCGCATGTACCAAAAGCCTCTGGCGCATTGGCTCGAAAAGCAGCTGGTGCTGAAAACCACCGACATCAAGGCGCAAACCCTGCGCGACCTGCAACTTACCGTCCTGGACCAGGCCAGCGCCCTTGCACACCGCCAGCACGACCCACAGGCCCTGCGCCAACTGCGCGATGAAATCTTGATGGAATGGCTAGAAGCTTTGCCTGCGAAGGTTGACACCTCCGAACTGCCCACCCTAGAGCGGCGCAAGAAACTGGTGGATCGTGCGTGTGAGCTGATGATGGGCCACGCCGACGAGCCACTGTCCATCCTCGAAGTGTGCAGCCGCGTGGGCACCAGCCGACGCAAACTCAATTACTGCTTTCAGGACGTGCTGGGCACCACGCCCATCAAGTACCTGCGCTCGCTGCGCCTGAACAGCGTGCGCCGCGCCTTGCGCCAAGCCGCGCCCGGCGTGACCATCCAGGACATTGCCTCGCACTGGGGCTTTTGGCACCTGAGCCAGTTCGCACAAGACTACCGCCACCTGTTTGGCGAGCTGCCTTCGGACACGATGCACAAGCGATGAGCAGCGCCAGCCAAACCCAGCTCACCGCCATCCTGACCATGGTCGCAGCCATGGCCTGCCTGTCAACGCAAGACACCCTGAGCAAAAAGCTGATGCTCAGCGTGGCGCCCGTCATCATCATCTGGACGCGCTACGCCCTGCAAACCGCGCTGGTCAGCGCCACGATTTGGCGCAGGCATTCGCCCGAACTGTGGCGCACACGGCAGTGGCGACTGCAACTGCTGCGCGGCGCGCTGGTCGTAAGCGGCAGCGTGTTTGGCTATGGCGCCTTACAGCGCATGCCAGTGGCCGAGTTCACCGCCATTTATTGTCTGGTACCGCTGGCCGTGACTTTTGTAGCCCGGTTTGTGATGAAGGAAAGCGTGTCCTGGCTGGGCTGGCTGTGTGTGGCAGGCGGCATGACGGGCGCCTTGTTGGTGGTGCGCCCAGGCGGTGATGTGGACCCCATGGGCGCCAGCCTGGCGATGATGGGAGTGGTTTGCTACACCGGCTTTCAGACCCTCACGGGCTACTTGGCGCGGCAGGACTCACCGCTCACCATTCAGCTGTGCACCAGCGCGCTGGGCTTTGCGCTGATGTCGGCCGCAGTGCCTTTTTTCTGGCCTGACCAGATGTCCTGGCCAGACTTGGCCCTGCTGGGCTTGGTGGCGCTGGCGGGCTCTTACGGCCAGTATTTCACGGTGCTGGCATTTTCCAAAGCGCCCGCCTCGGTCTTAACGCCTTACCTTTACTCGGCCATCGGTTTCTCTGCGCTGGGCGGTTGGTGGATGTTTGACCACCTGCCGGATGCTCTGGCCCTGTGCGGCATGGGGATGATCGCGGGCTTTGGCCTGGCGGCTGGCTGGCTGAACCAAAGAAAAGCCAAACCATGAGTACACCGCTTTTCAGCCCCAATTACCGCGAGGCCCGTGCGCGTTTTGCTCTGGCTGCCGACGCCTGTGGGGCTCAGTTGCACCGTTATGCATTGCCATTGCTGGGCGCACAGGGCGAAGAACTCGCCATGGACGTGGCCGTCCAAGGCCCGGCAGATGCCGCCCAAGTGCTGATGACCACCAGCGCGGTGCATGGCATCGAAGGCTTTTGCGGCTCAGCCATCCAGACCGGTTTGCTGCACTGTCTCTCGCTGCCGCCCGGTGTGGCCGTGGTACATGTGCATGCGGTCAACCCGCACGGATTTTCGCATGCGCGGCGGGTCAACGAGGACAACGTGGACCTCAACCGTAACTTCATTGACTTTGCCCGGCCCTTGCCGGTCAACGCCGACTATGCCGAGGTCCAAGACCTGCTGCTGCCCCCACAATGGCCGCCCAGCCCGCAAGCCACGACAGCACTGCAAGCCCAGGCCGAGGTCTGGGGCGAGCGCCGCATGCAGCGGGCCATCACCAGCGGGCAATACCAGTTTCCCCAAGGCGTTTGGTTCGGGGGTCTGACTCCCACCTGGAGTCACCGCACATTCCGGCAGGTGCTGCGAACCCATTTGGGTCAGGCCCGCCAGATCGCCTGGATCGACCTGCACACGGGCTTGGGGCCACACGGCCATGGCGAGCGAATCTTTGCTTGCACCGACAACGGCGAAACACTTCAGCGGGCCCGCCAATGGTGGGGGCCAGACATCACCTCTGTTGACACAGGCACGTCCCAAAGCGTGCCCCTGTCCGGGCCCATTCAGATGGCGATTGACGAGGAGTGCCCAGAGGCTCAATACACCGGCATTTGCCTGGAGTTTGGCACCTTGCCGCTGGCGCAGATGATCCAAGCCATGCGGGCCGACCACTGGCTGGCCCTGCACCCCGAGGCCCCGCCCGAGCAGCACCGCGCCATCCGAGCCGACATGCTGCAGGCCTTCAACCCACCGTCGTCCGAGTGGCAAAAACAAGTTTGGCAGCAAGGCCTGCAAGCGGCCCTCCAGGCGGTGCAGGGCTTGACCACACCATGCTGAACCGCATTTCTCGGGAAAACCCAGCCCAGACTTTGCAATTTTTCGATACCTTCTAAACCGTATCTTGTTCAGACTGTGGTCCTGACCCGGGGTGGCAACCGCTCCCCCTTCAACTGGACCAACAAGGACGAACCCATGATTTCACGCCGTACGATTTCCAGCCTGCTCGCGGGCCTGCTGAGCAGCCTGATGGTGCTCAGCGCCTCAGCGCAGGGCTTCCCCAATAAGATGGTCACCGTGATGGTGCCTTACCCTGCAGGCGGCCCTTCGGATGCAGTGGCCCGCCTGGTTCAGGTCGAGTACGAAAAAAGCTTGGGCCAGAAAATGATGGTGGAAAACCTGGGCGGTGTGAGCGGCGCTTTGGGCATCCAGAAGGTATTGGCGGCACCAGCTGACGGCTACTACCAGTTACTCGGCACCCCGATGGAGCTGGTGATGGCGCCGCTGGCCCTGTCAGCCGTCAAGTTCAAACCCGAGGAAGTGCGCTTGGCCAGTTTGTTGGGTCGCACCTCGATCGGCTTGGCCGTGCGCAAGGACCTGCCCGTCAACAACTTGACCGAATTCCTGGCCTGGGCCAAAGGCAAAAAGGTCAGCTACGCGAGCGTGGGTCAGGGCTCGCTTTATCACATCATGGGTGAGCGCTTCAAGACGCTGACGGGTCTGGACATGCTGCATGTGCCCTATAAAGCGGCCGTGCAAATCTACACCGATCTGGGCGGGAACACTGTTGACATGGCCTTCGTGCCGGTCGCAGGCCCCATCATCGGCATGGTCAAGGACAACCGCTTCAAGATCATCGGCATCTCCTCCACCGCGCCCCACCCACAACTGCCTGAAGCTGCCCCAATCAGCGCTCAGCGTGGCATGTCTGACTTTATTTTCGACATCTGGATCGGTTTGCAGGTGTCCAAAAATACACCTGACGCTGTGGTTCAGAAACTCAACCAGGCCATGAACGAGGCCATCAAGTCTGAGGCCTTCGTCAAAGGGATGAACACCACCGGCAGCCAAGTGCCTGCGGGCATGAGCGTGGCCGAACTGGACCGCTTCTACACCCAGGAAGTCAGCCGCTACCGCGCGCTGTTCAAGGCCGCCAACGTCGAACCACAGTGAAGCCCTGAGGGCGCAGCGCACAAGCGCTGACGCTCGCGCCACCCGGGACATGCTCACCCCTCGTGACATGCCCGGGTTTTTCATTTCTGCCCTCTTTGTGCCGCATGACCGATTTCACGTACAACACCGCCACCGAACTGATGGCCCGACTCCATTCAGGCGAAGTCACCAGCATCCAGTTGCTGGCGCAGCACATCACCCGTGTTGAGCAGCGCGATGGCCCGATCAACGCGGTGGTGGTGCGAAGCTTTGAGGCCGCCCATGAACGCGCCTCCCAAGCCGACGCGGCGCGTGCCCGTGGCGAGGACTGGGGTCCGCTGCATGGACTGCCCATGACTGTGAAAGAGTCGTTTGATTTGCCGGGCACGGCCACTTGCTGGGGCTTTCCTCAGTACAAGGACAACATCGCAAAAAAACCGGCCGTGGCCGTGCAGCGCCTGCTGGACGCCGGGGCTGTGGTGTTTGGCAAGACCAATGTGCCGGTGGCTTTGGGCGACTGGCAGACGTTCAACCCGGTCTATGGCACCACGAACAACCCCTGGGACCTGCGCCGCTCGCCCGGCGGATCGTCGGGCGGGGCCAGCGCGGCGCTGGCCGCAGACATGACCCCGCTGGAGCTGGGCAGCGACATCGGCGCATCCATCCGCAACCCTGCGCATTACTGCGGCGTCTACGGGCACAAGCCCACCTGGGGCTTGGTGCCCATGCAAGGCCACCAGCTGCCGGGCGTGCGCTGCATTGACAGCCTCGACATTGCCGTGGCCGGTCCCCTGGCGCGCAGTGCTCAAGACTTGCAGCTGGCCATGAAGGTGCTGACCACGCCGCTGCAGCAGTTTGGACCGCTGGGCTGGACGCCCGCGCAGTGGCGTCGCAACGACAAGCCGCTGCGGGAGTGCCGGGTGGCCATCGTCTACGACGACCCCGAAGCGCGGGTAGACAAGAGCATCCAAGACCGGCTGCACGCGCTGGCCGATTTTTTGCGCGCCCAAGGCGTGACCGTGCTGGACGAGCACCGCCCGGTGGACAGCGCGCAGTCACACCGCGTTTACTGCCACCTGCTGCGCGCGGCCACAGGGGCCTGGCTCGACGATGCAACTTTTGCTCGCTTTGAGGCCCTGGGCCAGCAGGCCGACCCGGCACTCGACACCATGCGCGAACGCGTCTGGCGCGGCAGCACCCTGACGCACCGCGACTGGGTCGAGTTCGACCAGCAACGCGCGGTGCTGCGGGCACAGTGGCAAAGCTACTTCGAGTCGGTGGATCTGCTCATCACCCCGGTGGCCACATCGCCCGCCTTTTTGCACAACCAGCAAGGCGAGCGCTGGGAGCGCATGCTGCAGGTCAACGGCCAGGACCAAGCCCACACCGACAGTCTGTTCTGGGCGGGCTATTCCGGCGTGGTGGGCCTACCCGCCACCGCCGTCCCGATCGGTCAAAGCCCAGGCGGCTTGCCCGTTGGCGCGCAAATCATCGGCAACAGTTTTGCCGATCCGCTGTGCCTGAACATGGCCCGCTGGCTTGAAACCGAATGGTGCGGTTTTGTGCCGCCACCGCACCTGGCTTGAACCTCTGAAATCCCCCTGCCCATGTCCGACCTGACTGACATTACCGACTTCAACGCCAGCGAACTGTCTGAGCGCATCCACCAGCGGAAGTTGTCCTGCACCGAAGTGATGCAGGCTTACCTCAAGCGCATCGAGCGGCTGAACCCGCGCTTTAACGCCATCGTCAACCTGGCACCCACAGACACGCTGCTGGCACAGGCGCGCCAGTGCGATGCCGAACTGGCCAAAGGTCAGTCGCGCGGCTGGCTGCACGGCATCCCGCAGGCCATCAAGGACACCGGGCACGCCGTGGGCTTTCCGACCACCTTTGGCAGCACCGTGCTGCAAGCGGCCCTGCCCGCCAAAGACAGCATCATGACCGAGCGCATGAAGGCGGCCGGGGCCATCGTGATTGGCAAAACCAACATGCCCGAGCTGGGCCTGGGCTCGCACACCTTCAACACCCTGTTTGGGGCCACACCCAACGCCTGGGACACGGCGGTGAGCGCAGGCGGCAGCAGCGGCGGCGCTGCAGTTGCTGTGGCTCAACGAATGCTGCCAATCGCAGATGGTTCGGACTTCATGGGCAGCCTGCGCAACCCGGCAGGCTGGAACCACATTTTTGGCATGCGCCCCTCGCAGGGCCGCGTGCCCTTTGGCCCCGGTGCTGATGTGTGGGTGGACCAACTGGGCACCGAAGGCCCCATGGCCCGCAGCGTGCGCGACCTGGCCCGCCTGCTGGCCACGCAATCCGGGCATGACGCACGCCAGCCTTTGTCGATCAATGGCAGTGTCGATGCATCAGGATTGGAGTACACACCCGATGCGCAGCGTAGTTTGCCTGGCCTGCCAGGCCTGAGGATAGGCTGGCTGGGCGACCTGAACGGCCACCTGGCCATGGAGGACGGCATTCTGGACGTGTGCCAAGACGCGCTGCAGCACATGGCGGGCCAAGGCGCCCATGTGGACGCTATCGGTTTGGGCTTTGACACCCATTCGCTGTGGGACTGCTGGCTGGTCTGGCGCCGGGCGCTGGTGGGCCCCAAGGTGGCGGCCTTGCTGCAAATTCCGGGTGCGAAAGACCAGCTCAAACCCGAGGCCCTGTGGGAATACGAGAACTCGGTCAAGCTGTCCTACATGGACTTCATGCAGGCCAGCCAGACACGCAGCGCGTTCTATCAGCACCTGCTCGGCCTGTTCGGCCAATACGACCTGCTGGCCTTGCCCGTGGCCCAGACCTGGCCGTTTGCACTGCAAGAGCGCTGGCCGCAAAACATCGGCGCACGTGCCATGGACACCTACCACCGCTGGATGGAGTGCACGATCTACGCAACGCTCGCAGGCCTGCCCGCCATCAGCCTGCCCGCGGGTTTTCACCCGACACACGGCTGGCCCATGGGCATCCAGTTGATCGGCAAGCCGCAAGGCGATGTGGCTTTGTTGCAGGTGGCAGCGGCCTACGAAGCGGTGCGAGGAGACTGGCTGAAAAAGCGGCCTAGTTGACCAAGGACGCGATCAGGCCTAACAGCACCCGGCGCTCAATCGGTCAGTTCGAGCACCGTCGTGTGCCCTTGGGCCATGGGCCAGGTCAAACCCACGATTTTTTCGCCGTTGAAGCTTGCGCCCACGCTGCGCTGCGTGCTGTCATTCAAGCGCAAGCGGCTCGATGCCACCCCTGCTCCGGGCGGCACGCCGGGCAAGCTGCTTTGCCCATCCAGGTTCATGGCGTCGCGCCCCGGATCGAAATACCCCCGGGGCCGCGTGAAGCTGAGCACCGCCTGCGCTGCCCGGTCGGCGTCACTTGCACGCTCTGGCCGCATGTTCAGCCACTGGCTTGATCTGGGCAATGGGCTGCGGTAAATGTGCGTGGTGGCGTAACCTGCCGCCTGGATCACGAACTCATACGCTGTGTCGCCTCGCCCCCGAAAAGGCCCCCACTTGCCATCAGCCCCGGTGGTTTGAACATGTGCCGCAGCCCCCCGGCGCTGGCCCGTGGCCGGATCGGTGGCGAAAATTTCCATGCGAGCACCGCGCAAAGGCAGGTTGTTGACGAAATTACCGCTGCCCGAATCCATCGGGTCCAAACCCAGGCCCACCAATTTGCCGTTCAGCACCACCTCGTTCTGCCGAACCACACGCGAGCTGGGTGCTTGACCGGTGATGAAACGGTGTGTGGCTTCAAAGGCGGCTTGAGAGTAAGACGTTTCCCGGTGGTCAATTTTGGGAATGACCACGTTGGTGGCCCCTTTGAGTTCGGGACCATCGAAGCCCACCATCGTGGGTCTGCCCTTCATGCCCAACCACAGGCCATCGGGTTGCGCAAATTTGTCGTTGTTGTCCGAGCGGATGGTCATCCAGCGGGTAGGGCCACAGACCTCATCGCCTTGGGTATTTTTGGGGGCATTGAGTTGCTTGAGGAACGGACCCGTGCCTGAAAATTCGTTGGCCTCATTCAGGCCGGGAATAGCCTGCACCCCATGGTTGGGGGTACCACCCAACACAGCGTGACTGACCACAGCGGCACCGCCACCGTTGCAAATGAAGTTGCGAATCGCATTGCCGCCACGCGAGTTGCCCACCAAAATCACTTGGCTTGCCCCGGTTCGGCGCAAGACGGCCTGCACCTCGACCTGCAAAAAGGCCATGTGTTCTTGCGTGGACGATCGTCCGGCTTGCGCTTTGTTGTCAGCATCGCGAGCCAGTGGGTAAGGCATGTCGAGAGGGTGCAAGCGGTCGGTGGGCCAGCCGTTGGACTCGAAACGCCAAATGGTGGATTGCCACAAGGCAGCGGAATCACCGTTGCCATGCACAAACACGATGGGTGTTCGCTCTGCCAAGGGTCTGGGCTCCGGCAATGCGCACGCGCTCAGCAGCAATGCTGCCGAAAGAAGTCCGAATGAGCGACGCTGAAGGTTCATGGCATTCCAATCGTGTGCATGGCAAAGCACACATCCTCCTGCGGTAGAGGCCGAAAGCCTGACTCCTGCGCGTCAGCGGGCCTTGTTTTGGGCCCGGCCGAACCCCAACCACAAAAAAGCACCCAAGGCGATCATGGGCAAGCACAGCCACTGACCCATGCTCATGCCCAAGGAGAGCAAGCCCAAGTGCGCATCAGGCTCTCTGAAAAACTCGGCCACAAAGCGAAAAAAGCCGTATCCGAGCAAAAACGCACCCGAAACCTGGCCCATGGGGCGGTCTTTCCGGGCAAACCACCACAACAACACAAACAGCAACAAGCCTTCCAGCGCAATTTGGTAGAGCTGCGAAGGGTGGCGCGGCAATTCACCCGCCCCACGGAACACCATGCCCCAAGGCAAGGACGGATCGGCCACACGGCCCCAAAGTTCACCATTCATGAAGTTGCCAATTCGCCCAGCGGCCAGCCCCGTGGGCACACAGGGCGCCACAAAGTCCATGACCTGCAAAAAAGGCCGCTGACGCGTTCGGGCAAACCAGACCATGGCCAGCATGACCCCCAGCAAACCGCCATGAAAACTCATGCCTCCCTGCCAAATCGCCATGATTTCCAGTGGGTTAGACAAGTAATACGCCGGTTTGTAAAACAGGCAATAGCCAACGCGACCGCCCAGGACAACGCCCAACACGCCTAAAAACAAGATGTCTTCCACATCTCTTTTTTGCCATTGCGGCAGATTGGAGAAAGGCAGATGCCCCAGGCGCCGGGTGCCCAGCCAGTAAAAAAGACCAAATGCGGCCAAATAGGTCAACCCATACCAATGGATGGCCAAGGGCCCCAGTTGCAGGGCGACGGGATCAATTTGTGGGTGGATCAGCATGCCCGGATTGTGCACCGGCAAGATGCCCTGAAGGACCCGGGACAAATGCTGTGGTCAAGCCGCTTCGGTTTTGGACTGACCGCTAGAATGTGACAAATTTTTTTCTAAGCTGAAGAGACGCCACCATGACCGACAAAATCATTCCGATCAAGCCCATCAACGAGCGCAGCGCCAACATCACCGCAGGCAAATCACGCGCGCCCAACCGCTCGATGTACTACGCCATGGGTTACGAAGAAGGCGATTTCGTCAAGCCTATGGTGGGCGTGGCCAACGGTCACAGCACCATCACACCTTGTAACAGCGGCTTGCAAAAACTGGCCGATGCCGCCGTCGAAGGCATCGAAGAAGCGGGCGGCAATGCCCAAATCTTTGGCACGCCCACCATTTCCGACGGCATGGCCATGGGCACCGAGGGCATGAAGTACTCCCTCGTTTCCCGCGAAGTCATCGCTGACTGCGTCGAAACTTGCGTTCAGGGCCAGTGGATGGACGGTGTTTTGGTCGTTGGTGGTTGCGACAAAAACATGCCCGGCGGCCTGATGGGCATGCTGCGCGCCAATGTGCCCGCCATTTACGTTTATGGCGGCACCATCCTGCCGGGTCGCTACCAAGGCAAAGACCTGAACATCGTCAGCGTGTTTGAAGCGGTGGGAGAAAACGCTGCAGGCAAGATGAGCGATTTCGACTTGAAAGAAATCGAAAAGCGCGCGATCCCCGGCACGGGTTCTTGCGGCGGCATGTACACGGCCAACACCATGTCATCCGCCTTTGAAGCTTTGGGCATTTCTTTGCCCTACTCGTCGACCATGGCCAACGTGCATGAAGAAAAAGTTCACTCCGCCAAAGAGTCGGCCAAAGTCTTGGTCCAAGCCATCCAAAAAGGCATCAAGCCCAAAGACATCGTCACACGCAAATCCATCGAGAACGCGGTGGCCGTGATCATGGCCACTGGCGGCTCCACCAACGCGGTGCTGCACTTCTTGGCCATTGCCCACTGTGCGGGCGTGGAATGGAGCATCGACGACTTTGAACGCATCCGTCAGCGCACACCCGTTTTGTGTGACCTCAAGCCCAGTGGCAAGGCGTTGGCGGTCGACCTGCACGTGGCAGGCGGCATCCCTCAAGTCATGAAGATTTTGCTCAACGCCGGCTTGTTGCACGGCGACTGCATCACCATCACCGGTCAAACCATTGCCGAGGTTTTGAAGGATGTTCCTGACGCGCCGCCCAATGACACCGTCATCCACTCCATCGAAAATGCCATGTACAAGCAAGGCCACTTGGCCATCTTGAAGGGCAACTTGTCGCCTGAAGGCGCTGTGGCCAAGATCACGGGCCTGAAAAACCCGGTCATCACGGGTCCTGCCCGCGTGTTTGACGATGAGCAATCAGCCCTGGAAGCCATTTTGGCCGGCAAGATTGTGGCGGGCGACGTCATGGTGTTGCGTTACCTGGGCCCCAAAGGCGGCCCTGGCATGCCCGAAATGCTGGCCCCAACAGGTGCCTTGATCGGCGCTGGCTTGGGCGAGACAGTGGGACTGATCACAGACGGCCGCTTCTCGGGTGGCACCTGGGGCATGGTGGTGGGTCATGTGGCGCCGGAAGCGGCAGCGGGCGGCAACATCGCCTTTGTCCATGAGGGCGACAGCATCACCATCGACGCGCACAAGCTGCTGTTGGAGCTGAACGTGCCCGAAGCCGAATTGGCCAAACGCCGTGAAGGCTGGAAGGCTCCAGCCCCGCGTTACACCCGCGGCGTTCAAGCCAAATTTGCTTTCAACGCCTCCAGTGCCAGCAAGGGCGCCGTTTTGGACATGTTTTGATCCATCACCCCCATCCATGAAAAAAGCCACCGCAAGGTGGCTTTTTTGTGACCGAAAAAACCTTAGCGGGTCACAAGCCGATCGCAGCAATACCTGCCTTGGCGATCTGGGCGTCTTCGGTGGACTTGACGCCGCTCACACCCACTGCACCGAGACAAAAGCCATCTTTCATGATCGGGACGCCGCCTTCCAGCATGCCGTGGATGGTGGGCGCTGACAAAAAGGAGGTGCGCCCGCCATTGATGACATCTTCGTAAACCTTGCTTTCACGGCGACCCAAAGCGGCCGTGTTGGCTTTGGACGGGGCAATATGGGCAGACACAGGGGGGGCGCCATCCAAACGGGTGAAATGGAGCAAATGGCCACCCGCGTCCACAATGGCGATGCTCACCGCCCAGTTGTTTTTGAGGGCTTCTGCTTCGGCTGCAGCGGCGATGGCTTTGACATCGGACAGTTCTAGCGAGGATTGGGTCTTCATGGCGGAATCATTCAAAAAAGAAAAAAGAGAGCATACACGCGTCAGATCAGCAGATTGAGCACCTCAAAGCAAAACTGATTCAACTGGATAACCCCATCAACTATGGGAAATCAGCCAAACAAGGTCCAAGGAAGAATCTGCCCTCTACAATGGAAATACCTTTTTTAAAGGCTTATCTAGGAGATACACCATGAGCGACCTTCGCACCCTCAATTCTGCTGGCTGGGGCCATGTTGACCTGGCGGCACGCAACCGCGTTCTGCGCAACACCTATTGGCTGCTGGCCTTGAGCATGCTGCCCACCGTGCTGGGCGCTTGGGTCGGCGTCAGCACAGGCATCACCCAGTCCCTGACAGGCTTTATGGGTCTGGTGGTGTTCTTGGGCGGCGCATTCGGATTCATGTTCGCCATCGAGAAAACCAAAAACTCGGCCGCTGGCGTGCCCGTGCTGCTGGCCTTCACCTTCTTCATGGGCCTGATGCTCTCGCGCATGATCGCCATGGTGCTTGGCTTCAAGAACGGCTCTGACCTCGTCATGACCGCTTTTGCAGGCACTGCTGGCGTGTTTTTTGTGATGGCCAGCCTGGCCAGCGTCATCAAGCGCGATCTGTCTGGCATGGGCAAATGGCTGTTTGTCGGGGCCATGGTCCTGATGGTGGGCGGCATCATCAACGTTTTTGTGGGCTCTACCGCAGGCATGTTGGTCTTGTCCACACTGGCCATCGGCATCTTCAGCGCATTCTTGTTGTATGACCTCAAGCGCATCCTGGATGGCGGCGAGACCAACTACATCAGCGCCACCTTGGCCCTTTACCTCAGCGTTTTCAACATCTTCCAAAGCTTGTTGGCTCTGCTCGGCATCATGGGCGGCGAGCGCGACTGAACTCCCACCCCTCACCTCAAAACAAAGGCTCCCTTGGGAGCCTTTTTTTGTGGCCCCCCTTGTCCAAAGAGGCTCCAAAGCAAGAAGCGCGTTCAGATCATGCCAATTCAAAGACCGCCATGCTCTCGACATGCGCGGTGTGAGCGAACATATTGACCACGCCAGCGCTCACGCAGCGGTAACCGGCGCGGTGCACCAGTAAACCCGCATCGCGCGCCAATGTGGCAGGGTTGCAGCTCACATACACAATGCGCTGGGGCGGCGTCCAGCCCTGTCGCAACTCCTTGTTTTCGTTCAACTCTGCCAGCGCCTTGGCCAGAGCAAAAGCGCCCTCACGAGGAGGGTCCACCAACCATTTGTCGGCCGTGCCATCGGCCACCAGCGTGGCGGGCGTCATGTCAAATAAATTGCGCGCCACAAACTCTATGGGGGCCAAAGCCTGACCGGCTGGGCGCATGGCCTGGTTGGCCATGTGGTTCTCACGCGAGCGGGCCACCAGGGTTTCGGCACCCTCAATACCCAACACCTGCGCCGCTTGGGTGGCAATGGGCAGCGTGAAGTTGCCCAAACCGCAAAACCAGTCGATCACGCGTTCGGTCTTTTTGGCTTGCAGCAAGCGCAGCGCACGCGCCACCAGCACGCGGTTGATGAAGGGGTTGACCTGGGTGAAGTCAGTAGGCCGAAACGGCATGGTGATGCCAAAGTCGGGCAAGCCGTAATTCAGTTGCGCCCCACCCTCGTCCAGCAAATGCACCGTGTCAGGCCCTTTGGGCTGCAACCACCACTGCACCTGGTGCTCGGCGGCAAAAGCGCGCAGCAAGGCTTTGTCGCCATCGCTCAAGGGCTCCAGGTGGCGCAAGACCAATGCCGTGACATCGTCACCGCAGGCCAACTCGATCTGCGGCAGTGTCTCGCGCGCATCCATTTGAGCTATCAGCGCACGCAAGGGCATGAGCATGGTGCTGACATGCGGCGGCAACACGGGACACGCCTTCATGTCGGCGATGTAGCGGCTCTTGCGCTCGTGAAAGCCAATCAACACCTCGCCCTTTTTGATCACATAGCGCACAGACAGTCGGGCACGGTAACGATAGCCCCAAGTCGGTCCCTCGATCGGGCGCAACAGGGTTTCGGCCTTGACCTTGCCCAAGTGCCAGAGGTTGTCCTCGAGCACACGCTGTTTGACCGCCACTTGGGCTGAGGCCTCCAAGTGCTGCATCTTGCAACCGCCACAAGCGCCTTGGTGCAAACCAAAATTAGGGCACCCAGGGCGAACACGCTGCGACGATTCGTGGTGGATCTCGGTGACGGTGCCTTGCTCCCAGTTGTTTTTCTTGCGGTGCACGTTGACCGAAACAATTTCAAAGGGCAAAGCGCCTTCGATGAAAACCACCTTGCCATCAGGCCGACGGGCAATGCCTTGGGCATCCATGTCCAACGACCCCACACGCAAAAACCCTGCGGGCAGGTCTTCACTGGAGTGGCTGGTGTCGTCGGCGTGGGCTTGGGATAGGGAAATGTCTAATTCACTCATCCCCCGATTGTCTCAGGATGAGCGACAGAAAAATCAAAGGGCTATGGCGCTGCTCAATGGATTTTTACGCTGACTTCGGGCACCAGGCCCGGTGTCACAGACAAGGTCAGCGAGCTGGCAAAAACTTGGTGGGATCGACAGGCTTTCCTTGACGCCGAATTTCAAAATGCAGCTTCACGCGGTCTGCATCGGTTTTGCCCATCTCGGCGATCTTTTGCCCCTTGCGAACCTGCTGGTCTTCTTTGACAAGCAGCGCCTGGTTATGGGCGTAAGCGGTCAAGAAGGTGTTGTTGTGCTTCAAGATGATCAGGTTGCCATAACCGCGCAATCCCGCACCGGCATAAACCACTTGACCATCGGCAGCCGCCAAGATCGGATCGCCCGCTTGGCCTGCGATGTCCAAGCCTTTGTTTTTCACCTCGTCAAAGTTGCCAATGACTTGACCATTGGCTGGCCAAGAAAAAGCAAAACCTTTATCCGGGGCAGCTTGCGTGGGCGGCGTTTGAGCTTGGGGCAAAGGTTTAGGCGCAGCTTGAGTCGCAGGACCCATGGGCTGGACGACGACGCCGCTGGGCTCGGTGATGGCGTTGGGTGGGGCTACCCGCAAGACTTGACCCACCTCAATCAAGTTCACATTGGACAAACTGTTCCACAAGGCCAAATCACGCCAAGACTGACCGTTGTCCAGCGCAATCCGTGTCAGGGTATCGCCGCGTTGCACGGTGTAAAAACCAGGCTTACCAGCATTTTCTGCACCAGGCATCGGTTTTGCTGAAGTGCTCGCTGCAGGAACATCAGGCGCAGTTGAAGACATAGGTGAAGGCGCAGGGGATGCAGGGCGGCCTGAGACACTTCGGCTTTCCACAGGGGCAGGCACTCTGGGCGGCGTGTTGCAGCCCGCCAAAAGTACCAGGGCGAGCCCTGCAAGCCAAAGACGGGAAACATGACTAAAAATCATCCGGGTTCAATCCTTCAAGCAATGCCTGATTTTAGGGGGACAAAGTGAACCGCCTCTAAAACCTGACGGTCGAACCCCTGGCTCGTTTTGTGAATCACCACCAGCGCTTGATGGCCGGAGGGCGTCACTGTCGGTGCGACCAAGCGTCCTCCTGTGGCCAACTGATCCAACCAAGCCTGAGGGACGTTGTCTCCACCCGCCGCTGAAATGATGCCAGCGTAAGGCGCCCCCTTAGGAAAGCCCAGCATGCCGTCTCCCAGTATCAGATGCACATTCGGCAAACGGAATGGAAGCAGATTCTTTTTGGCTTTTTCGTGCAAGCCGCGCAAACGTTCAATGCTGTAAACCTCGCTCGCCACATGGCTGAGCACGGCTGCTTGGTAACCACAGCCCGTGCCAATCTCCAAGATCCGACCCAACTTGCCTTGAGCGCCTTGACGCAGCAACTCGATCATCCGGGCCACGACATTGGGTTTGGAGATGGTTTGTTCAAATCCTATCGGTAAACTGGTGTCCTCGTAAGCCTGACCGGCCAATGCCGATTCAACAAAAAGGTGTCGCTCCACCCGGCCCATGGCGTGCAAAATCAGCGCATCTTGGACCCCTTGCGCCGCCAATTTGGCCACCATCTGAGCCCTGACAGCACCCGAATCCAAGCCCAAGCCCATTGATACAGGTGGTGGGCGATGGGCAGAGATGCTCTTGGATGTTCCGTTTGCCAGCGTTTTCGATACGGGGATGCTCAAGCTGGGCTTGGGCTTCACGCCCGAGCCATTCAAATTGGCAGGAAAACTGGGCCTTGGCTTCATTCGCCGTCCTGCTGCCAAAGGCGACTGCAAGTTTGAGTCCAGGCTTGCAGGTGGTCGTGCTCGGTCAGATCCACTTTCAGAGGTGTCACCACGACATGCCCTTGATCAGCCGCATGGAAGTCTGTGCCAACGCTGTCATCCATGGCGGCACCCGCAGCACCAATCCAGTACATGGTCTGACCCCTGGGGTCAACTTGGGTGATGACCGGCTCAGCAGCATGGCGGCGGCCCAAACGGCAAACCTTGGGCGATTTGATCTGCGACTCCGGCAGATTGGGAATGTTCACATTCAACAACCAAGGCCGCATGCCGATCAGGTCTTGCTGAATCATTTGCTGGACCATTCGCTTGACCGTGCTGGCCGCCCCATCCAAATGGGCCCAACCCTTGTCAATTTGGGAAACGGCAATGGCCGGTATGCCAAACAGAAACCCCTCCATGGCCGCGCCAACCGTGCCCGAGTACAGGGTGTCATCTCCCATGTTGGCGCCATTGTTGATGCCGGAGATCACCAAATCCGGGCGATAGCCCAACAAACCCGTCAAAGCAATGTGCACACAATCAGCGGGCGTGCCGTTGACGTATCGAAAACCGTTGTCTGCGCGGTTGACATACAGCGGTGTGTGCAGCGTCAATGCATTCGATTTGGCACTGTTGTTGTGCTCTGGGGCCACCACCTCGACCTCGGCGATGTCCTTGAGCGCGGCATGCAGGGCCACGATGCCTTCGGCCCGAAAGCCATCGTCGTTGGAAATCAGTATTTTCATGGCTGGTTTTTGATCAATCGTCCATTGTAGGTCGATGACTGTTTTATGGGACACAACACGCAGCGACAACCAAACACATCAAGTGGTCGCTGGCGAGACATGAAACGGATATCCATGATGACTAAGATAGAAGTTTGATTTCATTGAAAAGATTTGGAGAAAAAACATGCACGCTTGGCTTTGCGAAAACCCAACAGGCGTTGATGCCCTGAACTGGAAAGAGCTGCCCACACCGACACCAGGTCCTGGTCAAGTGCTTGTCAAAATCGAAGCCGCCAGCCTGAATTTCCCCGACCTCCTCATCGTCCAAAACAAATACCAGATGAAGCCCGAGTTGCCCTTTGTGCCAGGCTCGGAATATGCGGGCACCGTTCAGGCTACAGGCGAAGGCGTGACCCACCTGAAAGTGGGCCAAAGCGTGGCCTGTCTGTCGGGCACGGGCGGCTTTGGCACCCATACCCTCGCTCCTGCAAAGTTGTGCATGCCCTTGCCTGCTGGTTTTCCAGCAACTGATGGCGCGGCTTTCATCATGACGTACGCCACCTCGCATCACGCCTTGGTGGACCGTGCCGCCCTCAAGGCCGGAGAAACGGTGCTCGTGCTGGGCGCAGCCGGAGGCGTCGGTACCGCCGCGATTCAGGTCGCCAAGGCGATGGGCGCCAAAGTCATTGCAGCGGCCTCCACCGATGAAAAATGCGCTTTGTGCATGACATTGGGGGCCGACGCCACGATCAACTACACCCGTGAAAACCTGCGTGAGGCGTTGAAAAGCCTGACCGATGGCAAAGGGCCAAACGTGGTCTACGACCCGGTTGGAGGCGACTTGGCTGAACCAGCTTTCCGCTCCATCGCATGGCGTGGCCGTTATCTGGTGGTGGGCTTTGCAGGTGGGCCTATTCCCTCTCTTCCCCTGAATCTGCCCTTGCTCAAAGGCGCCTCATTGGTGGGTGTTTTTTGGGGTGACTTTGCCAAACGAGAACCCCAAGCCAACGCGGCCATGATGGGCGAACTGGCGCAGTGGTACGGCCAAGGCAAAATCAAACCCGTGCTCGATCGCACTTTGCCGATGAGCGAACTCAAAGCGGCTTACGCCTTGATGGGCTCACGCAGCGTGAAGGGCAAATTGGTCATGGTCAATTGATGGGCGGGCCTGACCCAATTTGAAAACAAAAAAGGAAGCAGAAGCTTCCTTTTTGGTTTGAAAGACTTGGTGAGTCTTTCTTTGTTTGGAGCGGGAAACGAGGCTCGAACTCGCGACCTCAACCTTGGCAAGGTTGCGCTCTACCAACTGAGCTATTCCCGCGCATTTCAGACAACTTGGCATTGTATGCCTTGTACGCTGCAATGGCCAAATTGTAATGCAATTTCAAGCCGACTTTGAGGTCGACCTGAAAATTTTGCATCAATGCTTGACCGCCTCGGCTTTGGCTGTGGCCGGTACAGCCGTCAAAGCCGCAGCGGCGACTTCTTCGTCGCTCAAAGGCACGGGTTTGGCTTCCAAAGCCACCTCCAAAACTTGGTCGATCCATTTAACGGGCACGATCTCCAAACCATTTTTGACATTCTCAGGAATGTCCTGCAGGTCTTTCACGTTGTCCTCGGGAATCAACACGGTCTTGATGCCACCGCGCAAAGCAGCCAACAGCTTTTCTTTCAGGCCACCAATGGCGGTGACTTCACCGCGCAAGGTGATTTCACCCGTCATGGCCACATCGGCCCGAACAGGAATCCCCGTCATGGCCGACACCATGGCCGTGGTCATGGCAGCACCAGCGCTTGGGCCATCTTTGGGCGTAGCACCGTCAGGCACGTGAATGTGCAGGTCTTTCTTTTCAAAGACTTCGTCTCTGATGCCCAAAAGACGCGAGCGGCTACGGACAACAGTGCGGGCGGCCTCGACCGACTCTTTCATGACATCGCCCAACGAACCGGTGCGGGTGATCACGCCTTTACCCGGCATCAGGGCCGCTTCGATGGTCAGCAAATCGCCGCCCACTTCGGTCCAAGCCAAACCAACTACTTGGCCAACTTGATTTTTTTGCTCAGCGCGGCCGTAGGTGTACTTGCGCACGCCCAAAAAGTCGTTCAGGTTGTCCTCATTCACCACCACCTGAGGCGTCATTTGTTTGAGCAACAAAGCCTTGACCACCTTGCGGCAGATTTTGCCCAGCTCGCGCTCAAGGGATCGCACACCAGCCTCGCGGGTGTAGTAGCGCACCACATCACGCACAGCGGCTTCGGTCACCTGCAACTCGGTGTCTTTCACGCCGTTATTGGTCATTTGCTTGGGCAGCAAATACTTCATGGCGATGCTGGTTTTCTCGTCTTCGGTGTACCCAGACAAGCGGATCACTTCCATCCGGTCCAACAGGGCCGAAGGAATATTCATCGAATTGGAGGTGGCTACGAACATCACATCGCTCAGGTCAAAGTCGACCTCAACATAATGGTCGCCAAATGTGTGGTTTTGCTCGGGGTCCAGTACCTCCAGCAAAGCGCTGGACGGGTCACCCCGGAAGTCAGTACCCAGCTTGTCAATCTCGTCGAGCAAGAACAATGGGTTCTTGGTACCAACCTTGTTCAGGTTTTGCAGCACCTTGCCGGGCAAGGCACCGATGTAGGTGCGACGGTGACCACGAATCTCGGCTTCGTCACGCATACCGCCCAAGGCCATGCGCACGTATTTGCGTCCGGTAGCCTTGGCGATCGACTGACCCAGCGAAGTCTTGCCCACACCAGGTGGCCCAACCAAGCAAAGAATGGGGGCCTTGACCTTGTCCACGCGCTGCTGCACTGCGAGGTATTCCAGAATTCGATCTTTGACTTTGTCCAAACCAAAGTGGTCCTGGTTGAGGACATCTTCGGCGTTGGCCAAATCGTGCTTGAGCTTGGTCTTTTTGCCCCATGGCAAACCAATGAGCACGTCGAGGTAATTGCGCACCACCGAGGCTTCGGCCGACATCGGCGACATGAGCTTGAGTTTTTTCAACTCACCCTCGGCCTTTTTGCGGGCCTCGGCCGACATCTTGGCTGACTTGATCTTCTTTTCGATTTCCTCGATGTCTGCGCCCTCTTCGCCATCGCCCAGCTCTTTCTGGATGGCCTTGACCTGCTCGTTCAGGTAGAAGTCGCGCTGGTTCTTTTCCATTTGACGCTTGACGCGGCCGCGAATGCGCTTGTCGACATTCAAGATATCAACTTCGTGCTCCAACTGGGCAAAAAGGTTTTCGAGGCGCGACTTGATGTTGGCCAAGTCCAGGACCTGTTGCTTGTTTTCAAGCTTGAGCGGCAGATGCGCGGCAATGGTGTCGGCCAAACGGCCTGGGTCATCGATGCTGGAGATCGAAGTCAGGATCTCTGGTGGGATTTTTTTGTTCAGCTTGACGTACTGGTCAAATTGCTGCATCACGGCACGGCGCAGTGCTTCGATTTCGCTGCTGGCGTCTGACTGCTCAGAAAGGGGGTCGACCGGTGTGACAGAGGCCACGAAATGGACCTCTCCGTCTGTGATGGACTTGACGAGCGCGCGTTGCTGGCCTTCAACCAACACTTTGACCGTGCCATCAGGCAACTTCAGCATCTGCAGGATCGTGGAGACACAACCCACATCGAACATATCGTCCACCCCAGGCTCGTCTTTGGCCGCTGTTTTTTGCGCCACAAGCATGATGCGGCGTTCAGCTGCCATGGCCGTTTCAAGGGCCTTGATGCTCTTGGGACGGCCCACAAACAAAGGAATCACCATGTGAGGGAACACCACCACATCGCGCAAAGGCAACATGGGCAGTTCGATCAAAGTGGGCGGCAAAGGCGTGTGTCCAGACATGGTGTGTCCCTCAGGTCAATTCAGCTACACATGGATGCTGCACCCCAGATTTCAACCCACAAACTGGTAAGGGAGTGAATCAGGGTGCTTCTCATGTGGGTCAGGCCTGTTTGGCCGACTCGCGGTAAACCAGCAATGGCGGCTTGTTGTCGTCGATGACCGACTCGTCCACCACCACTTTTTCAACATTCGCTTGGTTAGGCAACTCGAACATGGTGTCGATCAAAGCCTGCTCCATGATAGAGCGCAGGCCACGGGCTCCCGTTTTGCGGGCCAGCGCCTTTCGGGCCATGGCCGTCAGCGCATTGGGCCGCACTTCAAGTTCGACACCCTCCATGGCCAAGAGTTTGGTGAATTGCTTGACCACCGCGTTTTTCGGTTCGGTCAGGATTTGCACCAAAGCTTCTTCGCTCAGTTCGGCCAAAGTAGCCACCACCGGCAAACGGCCCACCAACTCAGGAATCAAGCCAAACTTGATCAGGTCTTCAGGCTCGACTTCGTTGAACACGTCGGTCAGCGAGCGTTGCTTCTTGCTCTTGACGGTCGCGCCGAAGCCGATGCCACCCGACTCGGTGCGGTTTTCGATGACTTTTTCGAGGCCCGCGAACGCACCACCACAGATGAACAAGATGTTGGTGGTGTCGATCTGCAGGAAGTCTTGGTTGGGGTGCTTGCGGCCGCCCTGCGGAGGCACGCTGGCCATGGTGCCTTCGACCAGCTTGAGCAATGCTTGCTGCACGCCCTCACCCGACACATCACGGGTAATGGAGGGGTTGTCAGATTTACGGGTGATCTTGTCGATCTCGTCGATGTACACGATGCCGCGCTGTGCACGCTCGACGTCGTAATTGCAAGTTTGAAGCAGCTTGGCCACGATGTTTTCAACATCCTCGCCCACATAACCGGCTTCGGTCAGGGTGGTCGCGTCGGCCATGACGAAAGGAACGTCCAGCATGCGGGCCATCGTTTGCGCCAGCAAGGTTTTGCCTGAGCCCGTGGGCCCGATCAGCAAAATGTTGCTTTTGGCCAGCTCCACCTCGTCTTTTTTGGCACCATCTTTGTGCTTGAGGCGTTTGTAATGGTTGTAAACCGCCACTGCCAAGCTGCGCTTGGCTTTTTCTTGACCAATCACGTAGTTGTCGAGATTGGTCTTGATGTCCAGAGGTGTGGGCAAGCCTTCTTTGGCCCCTGCGGCCACCGTGGTGGTAGCCAGTTCATCGCGCACGATGTCGTTGCACAAATCGATGCACTCGTCACAGATGAAAACCGACGGCCCTGCGATCAGCTTTTTGACTTCGTGCTGGCTTTTGCCGCAAAAAGAGCAGAACAGGTTTTTTTCAGTGCTGGCGCCTTTTTTATCGGCCATAAATCTCGCCTCGGAATCCGGAATCCGTCAATGATAACGAAAGAAAAACGGCGCTCACCCTTTCCGGGTAAACGCCGTCGCCATGGTTACCGGTTGGCCCGGCCAAACTCAAGCGCGTTTGGAGATCACTTCGTCAATCAACCCGTAGTCTTTGGACTCGGTTGCTGACAAGTAATAGTCGCGCTCGGTATCGAGTTCGATCTTGGACAAGGGCTGTCCTGTGTTCTCGGCCAGGATGCGGTTCAAATGGGCACGGGTCTTGACAATCTCACGGGCCGCAATTTCGATCTCAGTCGCCTGACCACGCGCACCGCCCAAGGGCTGGTGAATCATGATCTTGGAGTTGGGCAACGAAAAACGCTTGCCTTTGGCACCCGAAGACAACAAAAACGCGCCCATGCTGGCCGCCATGCCGTTGCACAAAGTGGACACATCGGGCTTGATGAAATTCATGGTGTCGTAAATCGCCATGCCTGCACTCACCGAGCCGCCTGGCGAGTTGATGTAAAGCGAGATGTCCTTTTCAGGGTTCTCACTCTCCAAAAACAACAACTGAGCAACGATCAGGTTGGCCATGTGGTCATTGACCTCGCCCACCAAAAAGATCACGCGCTCCTTGAGCAAACGCGAATAAATGTCATAGGCGCGTTCGCCACGACCCGATTGCTCGATGACCATGGGGACCATGCCCAAGCTTGTGATGTCCATTGCGCTCATCATTTCTCCAAAAAATATGAAAGAGACTTTAACCCGAGAAGTCAAGCCCACCAACGAAATAGGGCTTGTCAGCCGAACAAGCTGTTCGGCACAAGCCCCATTGTCGAGGGAATCAGAAAGCGATCAGCCTTGTTGCCCCATCAGCTCTTCGAAAGAGATGGCTTTTTCGACCACTTTGGCTTGGGCCAAAACAAAGTCGGACACATTGCTTTCGATCACCACGGCTTCGACTTCGGCCATGCGCTGGTTGTCGCTGTTGTACCAGCGAACCACATCATCGGGTCGCTCGTAGCTGGAAGCGAGCTCCAAAATGTGCGCCTGAATCTGATCGGGCTTGGCGTGCAAGGTGTTGCCACGCACAACTTCGGCCACCACCAGACCTAAACGCACGCGCTGCTCGGCTTGAGGGCGGAAGATGTCGTCAGGAATAGGCGCCTTGTCGGCGTCTTTGACACCGCGCTGCTTCAAGTCGGCGCGGGCACCTTCTTTCAAGCGCTCGATTTCGTTTTGCACGATCGACTGTGGCAAGTCCAACTCGGCTTTGGCGACCAAAGCGTCCATGGCAGCTTGCTTATTTCGGGCCAGCAAGCGGAACTTGACTTCTCGCTCCAGGTTTTTGCGGATGTCTGCACGCAGACCTTCGACTGATGCGTCGGCAATGCCCAAAGACTTGGCCAAGGCTTCGTTCACTTCGGGCAGGTTGGCCGCTTCAATTTTCTTCACGGTGACCATGAAGTCGGCGGTTTTGCCAGCGACATCTTGACCGTGGTAGTCGGCGGGGAAAGCCAGCGGGAAAGTCTTGCTCTCGCCAGACTTCATGCCGCGCACCGCGTCTTCAAACTCCTTGAGCATCTGGCCGTCGCCCAAAATAAACTGGAAGTCTTCGGCTTTGCCGCCAGAGAACACTTCGCCGTCGATCTTGCCTTCGAAGTCGATGGTGGCGCGGTCTCCGTCTTGCGCAGCGGCGTCTTGTGCGCGCTGAGCAAAGGTACGGCGCTGCTTGCGCAGGATGTCCACAGTCTTGTCGATGGCGGCGTCAGACACTTCAGCCGTCAGTTTTTCGACTTCGGTGTCGACCAAGTTACCCAGCTTCACTTCGGGGTACACCTCAAAAATGGCTTCGAAATTCAGCTCACCTTCAGGCGCGCCTTCTTTTTCGGAGATACGGGGCTGACCGGCCACGCGCACTTGGGCTTCGTTGGCGGCAACGGCAAACGCCTCGCCCACTTTGTCGTTCAGAACTTCATACTGAACCGAGTAACCATAGCGCTGAGTCACCACATTCATGGGGACTTTGCCGGGACGGAAACCGTCCATCTTGACCGTGCGGGCCATTTTCTTCAAACGTGCATCCACTTCAGACTGGATGGCCGTCACAGGCACAGTCAGGGTGATCTTGCGTTCCAGCTTTTCCAGGGTTTCAACAGTCACAGTCATCGTCGTTCTCGGTTAATTGAATGTCTCTCGAGCCGCAGGCTTGAACCCTTGGCCACCAGTCAGTTGGTGCGCGGGGCGGGACTCGAACCCGCACAGTGTTGCCACCGTCAGGACCTAAACCTGGTGCGTCTACCAATTTCGCCACCCGCGCATGTCCAAACAAAAAGGGCGACAGGCTCACCACAAGGCTATGTCAACCTTGGGTTTGCCTGACCGCCCGCTTGAAATCGGTCAACTTTATATTTTAGCCGCTTAGATTGGCCAAAATCATGCACGGGCTTGATTTGGGCGCTCAATTCGGAACCAAGCCGCGTACATGGCCGGCAGCGCCAGCAGCGTCAAGGCCGTGGCCACGATCAGCCCACCCATGATCGCCACCGCCATAGGACCCCAGAAAATGCTGCGCGACAGTGGAATCATGGCCAGCACCGCCGCAGCAGCCGTGAGCACGATGGGACGTAAACGCCGAACCGCCGATTCCACAATCGCCTGCCACGGTGCCATACCTGCAGCCCGGTCCTGCTCAATTTGGTCAATCAAGATGACTGAGTTGCGTTGGATCATGCCCATGAGCGCGATCACGCCCAGCAGAGCCACAAAGCCAAAGGGCCTGTCCAGCACCAACAAAGCCCCTGCCACACCCGCCATGCCCAGTGGCCCAGTCAAAAACACCAGCATGGCGCGGCTGAAGCTTTGCAGCTGCAACATCAGCAAAGTGAAGGTGATGAAGAGCATGACCGGCACACCTGCCGCAATGGAGGCCGAGCCTTTGGCGCTTTCTTCGACCGCGCCCGCCACCTCGATGCGGTAAGCGTTCAAACCCTGCCCCTGCCAAGAGGCCTCGGTCCTTTTCAGGTCAGGCAGTAACTGCGCCGTCACCGTGGCCCCTTGCAGGCCCTCGGCAATATCGGCCTGCACGGTGATTGCAAACTCCCGACCCTCGCGCCACATCACGCCTGGCTCCCAAGCCAACACCGGGGTCGCCACTTGCAACAAAGGAATGAACCGACCCGTGGCCGTGGGCACATAGGCTTGGTTCAAGTCGGACAAGGCATCGCGCTCGGAAAGCGGCTGGCGCAACACAATGTCGATCAGTTTGTCACCGTCACGGTACTGGCCCACGGTGGCACCCGACAGCAAGGTGCGTGAAACCTGGGCAATCGACTGGCTGCTCACGCCCAAGGCGCGGGCTTTGGCCTGGTCTACCTCCAGCCGCACCGACTTGACCGACTCATTCCAGTTGTCGTTCACGCCACGCGTGTTGGGGTTCAGGCGCATCTGGGCCTTGATCTCGTCAGCCTTCAGGCGCAGAACCTTGGGGTCCGGACCCACCACACGGAACTGCACCGGGTAAGGTACAGGCGGGCCATTGGGTAGCAATTTCACTCGACCGCGCACCTCAGGGAACTCCTGCGACAGCAAGGCAGGCAATTTGGCCCGAAGCACCTCGCGGGTTTTCAAGTCAACGGGCTGAACAATCAGCTGAGACACATTGGATTGAGGGAAAACTTGATCCAGTGGCAAATAAAAGCGCGGCACGCCCGAGCCGACCCAAGACGTGACCGATTTGACGCCCTGCTCTTGCGCCAAGCGCTGCTCCACACGACGGGTGATGTCCTCGCTGGCCTTGACGGGAGAGCCCTCAGGCAACCACAAGTCCACCATGATTTCAGGACGTGAAGAGTCCGGGAAGAACTGCTGCTGCACCTTGCCCATGCCCACGATCCCCATGGCGAACAAAAAGACCGTGATGCCAATCGTTTTCCAGCGGTGGGTCACGCACCAAGTCACCCCAGCACGAAAGTGTTGGTAAAAAGGCGTGTTGAACATCTCGGCCGAATTCAGGTGCTCCGTAGACACGGCGTGCGCAGGCGGCTTGAGCAACCAGGCCCCCAAATAAGGCACAAAGTAGACCGAAGCCACCCAACTGACCAAGAGCGCCACCACCGTGACCGCAAAAATCGCAAAGGTGTACTCACCCGTCATCGACTTGGCCATGCCAATCGGCAAAAACCCGGCGGCGGTGATCAAGGTGCCCGTCAACATGGGCATGGCGGTCAAATCATAAGCAAAGGTCGCCGCCCGCAGCTTGTCGTAGCCCTCTTCCATCTTGCGCACCATCATCTCCACCGCGATGATGGCATCGTCCACCAGCAAGCCCAACGCAATGATGAGCGAACCCAATGAAATTTTGTGCAGACCAATGCCCAGGTAATGCATGGCCAAAAACGTGACGGCAAGCACCAACGGAATGGTGATGCCCACCACCAACCCCGGACGGATGTCCAGGGTCCAGCGCCGCCACAAGGGGTGCTGACCGGGGCGTTTGTGCAGCCCCAGCGCCAAAAAGCTCACCGCCAACACGATCACCACCGCCTCGATCAGCACCTTGATGAACTCGTTGACCGAGGAGGCCACCGCGCTGGGCTGGTCTTGGACCTGCGTCAGTGTCATGCCAGCTGGCAGCGTGGCCTGCGAGGCCGTGATCGCCAAGCGCAAAGACTGGCCCAGGGCGATGATGTCGCCCCCTTTGGCCATGGACACACCGAGCGCAATGACTTCTTGGCCATCGTGACGAACCTTGACGCTGGCAGGATCGGCATAAGCGCGGGTGACCGTGGCGATGTCAGACAAGCGAATTTGCGCACCCGATGCGCCGCGAATCGGCATGGCCCTCAGCTCATCTAGGCTCTGAAACTGCCCGCCCACCCGCACTTGAACCACATCCATTGGCGACTGGATGCTGCCCGCCGGCTCCACCGCGTTTTGCTGGTTCAGCTGAGCCAGCACAGCCCCCATGTCCAAACCCATTTGCGCCAAGCGCTGCTGAGCAATTTCAACGAACACCTTTTCGTCTTGCACGCCAAACAACTCGACCTTGGCCACATCGGGCACGCGCAGCAATTGTTGGCGCAAGATGTCGGCTTGGGTTTTGATCTCAGCTGGCGTTAAACCCGTTCCTCCCAGTGCGTAAATCACACCGAACACATCACCAAACTCATCGTTGAAAAATGGTCCCACCACCCCCGGCGGCAAGCTTGCGCGCATGTCGCCGATTTTCTTGCGCACGGTGTACCAAATCTGCGGGACAGCCCCGGGGTCCGAGTTGTCCTTGATCTGAAAAATGATCTGCGCCTCGCCGGGTTTGGAATAACTTCGAATCTTGTCGGCAAAAGGCACTTCTTGGAGGGAGCGCTCGATCTTGTCGGTCACCTGCTCGGCCACTTGCTCAGCCGTGGCCCCGGGCCAATAGGCCCTCACCACCATGGCACGGAAGGTAAAGGGTGGGTCTTCGTCTTGCCCCAGCTGAAAATAAGACGCCATGCCCAGCACCATCAACACCACCATCAGGTAGCGGGTCAGGGCCGGGTGCTCCAGCGCCCAGCGCGAGAGGTTGAAACGGGTGTTGTCGGTGCTGCTCATGGGATCACCGTGCAGGGGCAACCGGCGCAGCGGGTGCCATGCTTGGCACGGCGCCATAAATCGTGACCTTTTGACCCGGCGACAGCACATGAACTCCGGCGCTCACCACTTTTTGCCCCGGTGTGAGCCCCGAACTGACCACGACATCGTTGCCATTCACCGGCCCCAACTGCACCGGCTGGCTGTTGACCGTCATGGTGGCTTCGTCCAGCACCCAAACCGCCGTGCCCTGCCCCTCTTGTCGCAAAGCGCTGGTGGGCAGCAATATCGCCGTGGTCGCTGAGCCAGACAAACCCGGTGCCCGGACATTCAGCGTGGCCCCCAAGGGCAAGGATGTTCCGCCATCCAAGGCCAACTTGACTGTGAAGGTGCGCGTGACCGGATCGGCCATGGCGGCCAACTCCCTCACCTTGCCTTGAACAGTTTGTCCCGTGCTCAGTACCGTGGCGTGCATGTTTTGGCCGATCTTGAGCGTCATGATGGCGGTTTCGGAGACCGCAAAAACCGCATCACGCGGGCCATCATGCGCCAACCGCACAATGGGCTGTCCGGCTGAGACCACTTGACCTGCCTCAGCATCAACCCCAGTGATGACACCGGCATGACTGGCCGTCAAACGGGCATAGCCTGTTTGGTTACTTTGCGCCTGTGCTTGGGCCTTGGCCTGAGTCAATGCCGCATCGGCCGCCTTCAAACTGGCCTCGCGCCGCTCCAATTCGGCGCCACTGATGAAGTTTTGGGCTTTCAACGCCTCAAATCTTTTGAAATCAGCCAGGGCCAAGTCGCGCTGGCTTTGGGCAGCGCTGACCTGCGCCTGAGCTGCCGAGGCGGCCAACTCAAAATCTTGTGCATCCAGCACGCCCAAAAGCTGCCCGGCGGCCACCCGCTGGCCTGGTTCAACGGCTCGCTGCATCAGTTTGCCGCCAACCCTGAAACCCAATCGGGTCTCGACTCGGGCACGCACCTCGGCTGAAAATGTCCCGTCCGACGTCAAATCGCTGCCCAACACAGTGATCAACTTGACCGAACGCAAAGGCTCCAGTGGCGCCTCGGTCTTGGAACATGCCACCAAAGTAATCAAAAAACCGGTGAACGCGCAGAAACGAAGAACTCGCCCTGAGGCGAGTGACATCAAAAAATGCATGGTGTATCCAAAGAATAATAATGACCGATTGGTTAGTAATTTATTCAAAGCGGATGCAGCTGTCAAGCGACAATACCGATTGACCATGACAAAAGCCCCCCCATCCAGACGACTTACCGGCTCCGGATTGAACCGGCAACAACGTCTGCTGCTGCGCCGCGTGTCTCGCTCGTTTGACTTGTCAATCCGGCTTTTACCCTCCGCTTTGCAGGCCCCCGTGACCATCGGCTACTTGTTGGCACGCGCGACAGACACCGTGGCGGACACCAGCGCCCTGCCCTTGGCCGAGCGACAAACCTTGCTGCAACTCATGACGCAGGCCATCGCTGTCACTTCGGCAGGCGACACACAAGACAGCGCACTGACCAAGCTGACCCAAGCCTTTGCAGCGCAGCAAACCAACCCGCACGAACGCGCTTTGATGCAAGCGCTGCCGCAATGTCTGCCATTGCTGCACACATTGTCTGAGCCTGACCAAGCCAGCGTGCGTACCGTACTTGGCCACATCACACTAGGGCAGCATCTGGACATGGCCCGCTTTGGATCGGGTCCTCAACGGCTTGAGTCTTTGCAAAACGAGACGGAATTGGAAGACTACACCTGGTTGGTGGCTGGATGCGTGGGGGAATTCTGGACGGAGTTGTGCGGCCGCCACCTGCCCGGTTATGCACTTTTGACACAAGAAGAAATGATGCACATCGGTCGCCAATACGGCATGGGCCTGCAACGCCTGAACATTGTTCGCGACATGGGCGCCGACTTGGCAGACGGGCGCTGCTACTGGCCGGTCGAAACTTTGGCGCAAGCGGGCCTGACGCCCGAATGGCTGGCAGAAGCTGCACGCGCCACAAACGGCACAGGCGATGCCAGCGTACCAAGCTCTCGAAAAATCAACACACTGACATCCATCACCCCGCTTTACAACCAGTGGCTGGACACAACCCAGTCTCAGTTGGCCAGCGGCATGCGCTACGCATTGGCGGTCAAGCCTTGGCGTTTGCGTCTGGCCAGTGCCTTGCCCGCCCTGATCGGTGCCCGCACTGTGGCTCTGCTGCGAGAGGCGGGTCCTGCCGCCCTGACCCAACGCATCAAAATGCCACGCCATGAGGTGCGCGCACTGCTCTGGCGCATCGCCTTGGGCCTTGGGTCTGTGCCCGCTCTAGAAAGAGAATTTCTCCAATTGTCTGGCCAGCCCCAGCCTTGATCCTGCGCTTTGAATGCGAGAATCCCAGTCCATGAGCCCGCAAGATTACGTCCAACAAAAAGCCGCCGCCTCAGGCAGCAGTTTCTATTACGCTTTTTTGTTTTTGCCGCCTGAGCGGCGTGCCGCGATCACTGCTTTTTATGCGTTTTGCCGAGAAGTGGACGATGTGGTCGACGAAATCAAAGACCCAGGCGTGGCCGCCACCAAACTTGCCTGGTGGCAAAAAGAAGTGTTACAGGCCTTCGCCGGACAGCCCAGCCACCCCGTGATGCACGCCCTCATGCCCTTGGCTTCCAGTTTTGGCATAGAAAGCCGACACCTGATGGCCGTGATCGAAGGCTGTCAGATGGATCTGAACCAAACCCGGTATTTGGACTTTGCGGGCCTGACAAAATACTGCCATTTGATCGCCGGTGTGGTGGGCGAAGTCGCCGCCCGCATCTTTGGCCAGACTGACGAGGCCACCACCCAGTACGCCCACAAGCTGGGTCTGGCTTTCCAAATGACCAACATCATCCGCGACGTAGGCGAAGACGCTATGCGCGGACGCATTTATTTGCCGCTGGACGAGCAACAGCGCTTTGGCGTCAAGGCCAATGAACTGATCCAACGGGATTATTCAGACCGCTTCAAAGCGCTGATGCAGTTCCAGACCGAACGTGCCCATGCCCTTTACGACGAAGCCCTGGCCCTGCTGCCCGCTGCCGACCGCCGCGCCCAAAAGCCAGGCCTGATGATGGCCAGCATTTACCGCACCTTGCTGCGCGAAATCGAGGCTTCGGGCTTTCAGGTCTTGCACCAACGCATCGCGCTCACACCGCTGCGCAAGCTGTGGCTGGCTTGGAAGATGCAGGCGCTGGGGCGGTTTTAACGGCCTGACTCAGAAGTTTCACTTCATGCCCCGGGCTTGCGCCTGGGCCGGGCGGGCCAGACAAGCCTCCATCCAGCTTGACACGGCCGGGTACTGCGCCAACAAGGCAGGCGCAGGCCGCAACCAACCCGCCACACTGGCCACGCAGACATCGGCCACCGTGAAGCGTTGGGCGGCCAAATGCGCCTCGCCTTTGGCGTTTTGGGCCTGCAAGTGGGCTTCCAACACCGCCAATGGCACCTTCAAACGACTTTCAGCCTGTTCGGCCAATTCGGGCTTGCGCTGGTCAGCGGGCATGGCCATGCGGTGCATCAACACCATGAGCGCGTCTTTTTCCAACTCGGACACCGTCCAAAAACTCCAACGCAAAGCCTCAGCCTCTTCGCGGGGTGAAGCGGGCGTGATGGACTGGCCATCGGCTTGGCCATGCACGCGGGCGATGTACAAAGCGCAAGCCATGCTCTCCCACACGGTGACAGCGCCATCGGCACGCTCGTCCACGACCACCGGAATGTGGCCATTCGGGTTGAGCGCCAAAAACTCGGGCGTTCGGGTCGCGCCACCAGCATAAGGCGTGCCTGTGTGCTCAAAGGCCACGCCCAGTTCCAAGGCGGTCCACAAGGGTCGTGCTGCGCGGGACGCGCCAATGCCGTAAATTCTCAAAGCCATCAGGTTCTCCAAGTGTCAAATTGCAAAAAATTTCAAGCTGGTTCTCAAGCCGCAGCCTTACCGCTCATAGTCAGACCAACTGTCGCACAACAGATGCAAGTCTCGCACCTCCAAGTTCGGACGGGTGTCGCCATGGGTCCAGTCGTGGCCTTCGCGGTTGAGCCAGGCCACTTGCATGCCCGCTGCCAAAGCACCCACACAGTCGGCGTGAGCATCGTCACCCACGTGCAAGACCTCATGGGGCTGCACGCCGGCAGCAGCAGCAGCCGCTTCAAAAATGCGTAAATCGGGCTTGGCCACGCCCAAGGACTGCGCACTCACACTGGCGTGAAAGTGCTCCCCAATGCCCACGCGGTGCACGTCAGCATTGCCGTTGGACAGGGCGATCACAGGGTAGCGTTGGCTCCAAAAACGCAAGGCCGGCAACGCATCGTTAAACAAATCCACCCGCTGACGCTCGGCAAAAAAGACCTCAAAAGCCGGCTCGGCCAAGTGCAGCGGATCACCGGCTTGCTGCAACAAGGCGCGAATGGATTGCAGACGCAAAAACGACAAGTCGTGAGCCCTGTCCGCATAGCGGGCGTTGATTTCGGCGCGAACGGCCTTTTTGAGTTCAGCATCGGCCGACAAGACCGCTGTGCTTGGCGCATGCGCAGCCAACCAAGCTTGTAAGGCGGTTTCTGCACGGCCAATCGTGGGCCAGACGGGCCACAGTGTGTCGTCCAGATCGAGGGTAATGGCTCTGATTTTGGTAATGTCAATCATGGTGGTGGGAGAATAACGCATGGCATTTCAACAAGAACCCTCTTTCCAGCATGGTCAGGCAGCTCGCACGGCTGTTTTGTATTGCAATCTGGGCACGCCCAGCGCCCCCACAGCACCCGCCCTGCGCAAATACCTGGCCGAGTTTTTAGGCGACAGCCGCGTGGTCGAAATCCCCAAACCCATTTGGTGGCTGATCCTGCATGGCATCATCTTGCGCGTGCGACCGGCCAAGTCTGCCGCCAAATACGCCAGCATCTGGACCGAGCAAGGTTCGCCCCTGAAAGCTTTTACCGACCAACAATCCCAATCATTGGGCACGTCACTGCAAGAGCGTGGCCACCATGTCACCGTGCGCTACGCCATGCGCTATGGCCAGCCGTCTATCCCTGCGCAACTCAGCGCCCTCAAAGCAGAAGGCGTGCAGCGCGTCCTGATTGTGCCGGCCTATCCGCAATACAGTGGCACAACCACAGCCAGCGTGTTCGACGCGGTTTACCACTGGGGACTCAAAACCCGCCTCATTCCAGAAATGCGTTTCGTCAACCGATACCACGACGACCCGCGTTACATCGCCGCGCTGGCGCAAACTGTGCGCGACCACTGGGCGGCCAACGGCCAATCCGAACAACTGCTGATGAGCTTTCACGGCGTGCCCGAACGCACTTTGCAATTGGGTGATCCTTACCACTGCGAGTGCATGAAAACCGGCCGATTGCTGGCCGAAGCCTTGGGCTTGCGCAAAGACCAATACAAACTCACCTTCCAGTCACGCTTTGGCAAGGCCAAATGGCTCGAGCCCTACACCGAACCGACCCTGATTGCCATAGCGGGCCAAGGCGTGAAATCTGTCGACGTGATCTGCCCGGGCTTTACCAGCGACTGCTTGGAAACACTCGAAGAAATTCAGCTTGAAGCCAAAGAAGCCTTCTTGCACGCAGGTGGAGAAAGCTTCAACTACATCCCCTGCCTGAACAACAACGCCCAGTGGATCGATGCCCTGACCGACATCAGCCTCGACCACATGCAGGGCTGGGACTTGTCGGCGCCTGACGCAAAAGCCTTGGCCGCCAGCCGCGAAAGGGCCTTGTCACACGGGTCCAAGGTCTGAAAAGAAAAAACCCTAAACAGTCAGACTGTTCAGGGTTTGGTCTTGGCGGGCCAGAAGATACCAGATCGCAAACCGCCTAAGATTTTGACGGGCAAGCAAATTAAGCTCTTGGGGTCCGGTTCATCATTCTAAATGTGGAGACAGCCGCGTGCTGCGTAAGTTTGCCAAACCTCTGTGTTTGATTGCTACGGAATTCGAACCTGATAGGTATAGTTACCCCCACTGTGACACAGCGCGGTTCACCGCGTTACGCTGCTCGGGGCGGTTGATGGTCACGATCGCCATGCCATCATCGTGTTCGACCAGAACTTCTTCGGTCATGGGCTGCTCTTTTCAATCGTTGGCGGCGTTAAGCCGCTGCAGGCGCTCGACGGCTTCCAGGTATTCGGTCTGCATGCGGTACATCAGCTCACGCACGCTGGTTTCTTCATTGATCATGCCCACCACCTGCCCGGCTGGCGCGGAGTAAAGGTCTTTGCGCTGAGCCCGCACCACGCGTGCGTGTGCTTCGTTGTAGAGAATGCCCTGCAAAGGTGTGGGCAAGTATGGGGGCGCGCCTGGCTGCTCCCAGGCCTCAGAAAGCTGACTTTTGAGCATGCGCACAGTTTTGCCTGTGCGGGCCTTGCGTCTAACGGCATCGTCCGCACGGGCTTCAAAGAGCACACCTTTTTCAAATGGGTTGAGCTCGCTCTCGCGCGTGCCCAACCACACAGTGCCGCACCACACACCTTGTGCACCCAGCGCCAGAGCGGCCGCAATTTGGCTGCCACGGGCAATGCCGCCTGCGGCCAGCACGGCCACGCCGTCGCCACAAGCCTCGACCACCTGGGGAACCAACACCATGGTGGCAATCTCGCCAGTGTGGCCCCCTGCCTCGGTGCCTTGCGCCACGATCACATCGACGCCTGCTGCGATGTGGCGCACCGCGTGCTCGGCTTTGCCACACAGGGCGCCAATCAAGATGCCGCGATCTCGCAACTCGGCCACCACGTCAGGCGGCGGAGAACCTAAGGCGCTGACCACAAAATTCACCTGCGAATGGGTCAGTGCGACCGCCAAAAGCCGTCTGGCACCGTCGGGGGTCATGTTGCCGCGACCATCGACAATTTCTTGTTCAATCCTTTCTTTCTCACCATCGGGCAAAGCTGCCACGCCCGCCTTAGACAGCAAGTTTTCCATGAAATCCTTGTGGACCTGTGGAATTAGCGCACGCAAGTCTTCGGTGCTGTCTTCTGACGCCTGGTCGTAGCGCGTGGGGATGATCACATCTACACCATACGGCCGGCCTTCGACATGTTTGTCGATCCAGCGCAATTCGGCCTCAAGCTGCTGGGGTGAAAAGGTAGATGCGCCCAATACCCCAAATCCGCCAGCGCGGGTGACGGCGACCACCACGTCGCGGCAGTGAGAAAAAGCAAAAATCGGCAGCTCGCAGCCTAGCCGTTGACACAAAGGAGTTTTCATAGAGTTTTAAGGTTCACAATAAATGGACAGCGCTGTGTTGGGTCGATTTGACGGCTGTCCCATCGGGCCGCCAAACCATTAAAGCATCAAGCGCTTCCACCTGATCGCCGCGCACCCACAGCGGATTGATGTCGAGTTCAAGCAGATCGGGTCCCATTGCAGTAATTGCTTGGCTGATGCGCGCGATCACCGTCGCCAGCACGTCCAAGTGGGCGGCAGGCAAGCCGCGGTGACCTTGTAACAGAGGCAGCCCCCGCAAGCTTTTGAGCATTCGGAGTGCTTCCTGGGCGCTGACTGGCAGGGGGCGCAAAGCCACGTCCTGCAGCACCTCGACCCAGACGCCGCCCAAGCCGACGGCCATCACAGGCCCCCACAGTGAATCGCGACTGAATCCGACCAGCAGCTCGGTGCCCGGCGGCCGCATAGGAGCCACCAACACACCATCGAGCCTGGCCTCAGGTGCATGCAGGCGGACTGCATTGGTGATTTGTGCAAAGGCTTCTTTGACGGCACTTTCACCGAGCAAGTTCAAGATCACCCCGCCTATGTCGCTTTTATGGGCAATATCGGCGCTGGCCACCTTAAGCACCACTGGGCCGCTCCAGATCTGCGCGTATTTCACCGCCTGTTCGGCCGTCGTGGCCATGCGGCCTGGGACCACTGGGACGCCCCAAGCGGCCAGCGCGTCCAGTGCCTCGCGCTCAGAGCGCGCTTGCCATTTTGGCTTGTGCTTTCCAAAAGAAGGCTTTGGCGTAGCGAAAGGCGGCGGCTCGGCCGAGTCATTAGACTCTTCTAAATAACGCTGTGACCATCGCACCGCCCCGGCCACCCCCGCCAGTGCTCGGTCCATCCCGCAAGCCAAGTAATTGGCGCCGATGTCGGCAATCGTCTGGCGCGCCATGTCGTTCACCACTGCCGGTGTGTAACTGGCCAAAAACCCCGGCACGCCAGCCTCACGCAATCCGCGCACGAGGTGCAGGTGCAATGCGGTCAATCGTTCATTGACCTGTTGGGGCTCGCTGGGAATGTCATACCAGGGACACAGAAGTGCGGCGCAATCGGCCACGCTCGCCATGGCAAGCACTGCGCCCTCGCATTGTTCAGGAGTGACGGTACCGGTAAGATCGAGTGGGTTTTGGGCTGTGGCCACGGAAGGGATGGTGGACACCATCGCTGCTGCTGCTGCATCATTGAGCGGTGGCAGCACTAAACCATGGCGATGTGCGGTATCGGCTGCAATCTCGCCCACCCCCCCCGAATTGGTCACGATGCCCACCCCCCGGCCGCGCAAAACGCCGCAACGGCCTGCAATGTCGGCGGTTGCAAGCAGGTCCTCCATGGCGTAGGTACGCAGGATTCCAAACTGCTGGCAAATGCCGTCAAACACCTTATCATTACCTACTAGGGCCCCTGTATGTGCCAAGGCAGATTGGGCGGTCACCTCGCTGGAGCCTACCTTCAGCACCACCAAGGGTTTGCCAGCTCGCAAGGCCCTTGCGGCCACACGTAAAAAGCGCTCCGGCTCCCGCACCGTCTCAGCAAAAACTGCAATGGCGCGTGTTTGCGGCTCTTCAATCAAGCAGTCGATAAAGCTGGTGATGTCCAGGTCTGCCTCGTTGCCGGTTGAGATGACATGGCTCAAACCCACGTCCTGCTGATGCGCCAATTGAGCAAGAAAATGCGCAGTGGCGCCACTTTGGGACACGATCGCAACGCCATGTGCTCGCGAAGGCGCCTGAACAGGCGTGGTCCAGGCGATGGCGTTTTGCGTGAAGTTGATGAAGCCCAAGCAGTTGGGGCCCAGCAGACGAATGCCGAGCCGCTTGGCTAAACCCAAAATAGCATCTTGTTCGGCACGGCCTGCGGGGCCAAGCTCGGCATAGCCAGCGCTCAAGATGACGGCAGAGCGCCCGCCCGCGTCAGCCAATTCAGTCAGCGCCTGAGGCACGGCTTCACGGGGCACCATGATGAGTCCCAAGTCCAGTTGCTCGCCCACTGCTGCGCAGTGAGTAGCGCACAAGCGGCCATGCGCCATAGCACCGCGCGGGTTGACCAAGTGGAGGCTGCCCGCATAAGCGTGGCGGACCAAGTTGTCGTGCACGCTGGTCGACCAGCGGGATTTATCTGAGGCACCTACGAGGACCACACTTTGCGGTGTCAACAAGGCCCGGGCGGATTCGGCCAACTTGCTGTCGTGAGAGGCATCCACGAGCCTAGACATCTCAGAGTGCGATACCAAGCTTTTTAACCACCGCAGACCAGCGGTTGACCTCGGCTGTCACATACTGGCGCGCCAACTCTGGGCTTGACTTGGAAAAGGCTTGAATGCCGAGTTGGTCCAGCCTTTGCTGGACCGATGGTTTTTGCATGGCGCGCACTGTGGACCTCGCCAAGTAATCCACCACGTCTGCCGGTGTACCTTGGGGAGCGGCCAACAAGTTAGAGGTTCCAGCAATCAGGTCGTAGCCAGCTTCTCGCGCAGTAGGTATGTCGGGTGAAATTTTCTCCCGCGCCTCGGCCATGCAGCTGATGATGCGCAGTTTGCCGCTCTTGTGGTGGGGCAGCAAGGTGCCTGATGTTTCAACAATGAATTGCACATTGCCCGCGATGGTGTCGGTAATGGCCCCAGCACTGCCGGCGTAAGGTACGTCCACCACCTGTAGGCCAGCACGGTCCTTGAACAGTTCAGCTGCCAAGTGCACCGTGGTCCCCAAACCGGCATGCCCATAGGACAACTTGCCCGCATTGGCTTTGCAGTGGGCCACCAACCCCGGCAAGTCGGTCACGGGCAAGGCTGGGTTGACCGCAATGACAAAGGGCGCATTGGTGAGCAGTGCTAACCACTGAAAGTCTTCAATGGGGTTGTAAGGTGGCTTGGCCCGTGAAATGGGTGCCGACACCGCGGTGGAGCCAGTGGCCAACATGAGATGGCTGCCATCCTTTGGGGCTCGCAAGAAATTCACCGCCACCGTCAGACCGCCCGCGCCAGGGCGGTTCTCCACGACCACGGGTCGACTGAGCTCCTCGCGCAGGGCTTCAGCCAAAATGCGTGCAAACAAGTCTCCTGAGCCGCCCGGCGGAAAACCTACAAACAGCCTTGCTGTGCCTTCGCTGGAGGGTATTTGCGCCGTAGCGCTCAGGCTGCTCATGCACAGGCCGGCTGCGGCGCTGAGGATTTGGCGGCGCTGCAAAAAACCAGAGTTACCTTGGGTCATGGAGAGTCTTTCAGTTGTCTATAAAGACTGCGGTTGCAAAGTGTCAACCGAAGGGTACAAAAAATGTAGCAGTGACCTAGCCCAGGGTCAATGGGGTTTTGCCCTCTTTCGGTCTTTTGCTGGCTTTGATAACGTTCTTTACAGGCTACTCTAAGCGCAAAAGTTCTGTAAACATTTTTTTAGCTTAAGGCCTAAATTTCGAAAATAAGATTTCAGGACCGGCTTTCTTGCCCCAACCGCAAAACCGGTGGTGAAAGCGCCACCGTCTAACCGCCACCTAAGGAGATATATCGCATGAAGCTCGGATTTTTCACCATGCCCATGCACCCCATTGGTAAGGATTGGCAGCAATCTTTGCGTGAGGACAGGGAGGCGTTCATCTTGGCCGACGAGTTGGGCTTCGTCGAGGGTTACTGTGGCGAGCATTCCACCGACCCTGAAGAAAACATCACCTCCAGCGCGATTTTCATGGCCACGCTGGCCCATGCCACGCGCCGCATCAAGCTGGGCACGGGCACGCTCAACATGCCCAACCACCACCCGGCTGCGGTGGCCAGCGAAATTGCCATGCTTGACCACCTTTTGGGCGGGCGATTCATCTTGGGTATCAGCCCGGGCGCACTGCCGTCAGATGCCGAGGTCTTTGGTAACATGGACATGGCCAGGCCGGCCATGTTTTTGGAGGCCATTAACCAGGTCTTGCAAATTTGGGCGAGCGAGCCGCCCTACAACATCCAGGGCCAGTTCTGGAACATCAGTTCTGCGCGAACGCACATTCCTGAAACAGGCATGGGCACCATCCCCAAGCCGCTTCAACGCCCGCACCCGCCCATTGTGGTGACGGCGGTGGCCCCCTTCTCGCAGGGCATTGCCGAGGCCGCTGCCCGTGGGTGGGAGCCGATTTCAGCCAACTTTTTGCTGCCCAAGTGGGTGCGCACGCATTGGACAAAGTACGTCGAAGGTTGTGAGCGCACTGGACGCGTTGCCGATGAGGCAAACTGGCGCGTGGCCAAAACGGTGTTTGTGGCCAAAGACGACGCAACCGCCAAGGCCTACGCGATGGACCCCGCAGGCCCTTACCACTACTACTACAACACTTTGTTCAAAAAGCTCAAACGGCGCGGCGCACTGGGGGTGTTCAAGTCAGACCCTAAAATGCCTGACGACCAGGTCACGCTCGAAGGCGTGATGGAACAGTTGGTCATTCATGGTTCACCAGGCCGGGTGGTCGATAAGCTTCATGAATTCCGAGAAGTCACAGGCGATTTCGGCACCCTGCTTTACGCGGGTGTGGACTGGAAAGACCCGGCGCTGGCCCGCCAGTCCATGACTCTGATGGCCGAGAAGGTTGCCCCCCTCGTGGGCCGCTGAGCAGGCGCAGCCCCATTACCCAAGATCGTGCTGCGCACCGAGCAGACCATTGCCGAGCTGGGCGGCATTAGATGTTTGAGAAATAACACTCTTTCATTGCGTGTCAATGCCGCTTCGGGCCTGCACTGGAAATTGCAAAACCAAGAGTTCTGCACCTTCGCTTCCAGCTTGCATCAACAAGTCTTCCTCATGCGAGCCGAAAGCGACTGTCATGGTCTGTGCCTCGGCGTCATTAAGTTTGACGGAGCCGCTTGTCACAATGTAATAACGCCCACCGTAAGGACTTTGCGTCGGCAGTTGTTGACGGCTGCCGGGCGGCAGACGGACAAAGTGTGCCGCCAAGCCATCCGCGCGGGGGCCAATTAAATTTTCGACGCTGGGTGCCATGAGTGCAGGCAAGTCACAGGTGCCAACCGAGCCAGTCGGTACGCCATGAGTTTGTTCTCGTTTTTGTCGGACGCCCGATCTGAGTCGTTCCAGAGAGCCAGGCTTGTGAATGTACCAAGCCCCCGTGTCACCCGACATGCGCATGGTCAGGTACGAGACGCCTTCAGGCCCTGCGGTGATCGGGCCGTACGCCGTTTCTGGCGCTGAGTAATGTACGTTGAGCCGATTAACAACATGCTTTCCGATAGACCCACTGCCGGCCATGATGACCTGGAATTGGTGCTCTAAGTGGAAGTGCGTCGGAGTCACCCATAGGGGGTCTTGCTCAACTAAAAAAGCCTGTGCGCCCGGATGTCTTTGCGTGTGGGTGCCAATGATGTCGGTGATTCGTCCTTCAAATGTGTCTTTTTTAAAGGCTTTTCTTCCGAGTTCTGCGGTTTCCCAGTTTTGAATTTTGAGCATCTTGCGTCTCCCAAGGAGGTATGAACTTGGTTGGCTGCCCTAGCTTTTGGGCGAGGGTGCCAGTTGGTTCAGGTTTGAAGTCTTTGTACCGACAGATCATGACATACCTCATCATAAACCGCCTAAGATTTTGATGGGCAAGTAGATCAAGCTCTTGGTGTCCAGTTCATCTTTCTAAATATTGGGGCGGCGCCACTACCCATGGCTTTAGACCGAGAGATTCGCTAAAGCCCCTACTGCCGGCTAAACCGCTTAATCAACTGATCCACGCGCTGCGGACATGAACTTGAGTTCGGCCAAGGTGTGTTCATCGTATTTGCGAACGGCAAAACAGGCTTGATGGCCTGTTGCCCGATGTTCACCAAAATCAAAGATCATCCGTTCGAAGTGGTCACCCAAGTCAACGGCGTTGATTGTGCGGTCCTATCAGACCAAGTGAAGTCTCTCGATTGGAAAATCCGACGCGCCAAAAAGAATGCCGTAGTCAGTGCAGACGTTATGCTGCATGTCGGGGCCAAAGTGAAGGCTAGAACAAGACGCCAAACTGACACAAGCCACTAGCAATGCACAGGTCAATGCAATGGCGCCACCAAAGACTATGAATTTTCAGAATTTCATCATCGCTGGATTTTAGAGATGCTTGATTTTGTGTGTTTATTCGCCGTTGGTGATCGATTGATTTAATGTGGTTTTTATAAATTTGTTAATGAGTCAGCCCACCCCATACACCCTCGCCCAGCGACCTCAGCAAACTCAGAAAGAACAGAAAAAAACTGAACCGACTACTCACCACCCCACACAGGCGGACGACGCTCAGCAAACGCTAGGGCGCCCTCTCGTGCATCCTTTGATGCAAGCACCGGCGCAGTGATCGGATCTTGCAGGGCAAACATGAGGTCCAGCGGCCAGTCGCGCTGCTCAACGATGACTCGCTTGCTGGCAGCGACAGACATTGGGGCATTGGCAATCACACGCCGCGCAAGCGCGATGGCTTCAGGCAAGGCCTGGCCTGGCTCCACCACTGCATTGAAAAGGCCGAAAGGCGCCAAGCGTTCAGCAGAATACATTTCACCGGTCAGCGCCATCTCCATGGCGATGCGCTGGGGCAACAGGCGGGGCAGCCGCATCAATCCCCCCGCGGCGGCAGCTAGGCCGCGCTTGGCTTCAGGCAGACCAAACTGGGCATTACGCGCCACCACGGCCAAGTCGCAGCACAGCATGGCCTCGAAGCCACCTGCTAGGCAGTAGCCCTCCACGGCAGCAATCAGCGGCTTAAGCGGCGGCGTGCGCGCTATGCCCAAAATACCGCGACCTTCCACACGCGTAACCTCACCACGCAAAAAAGCCTTGAGGTCCATGCCCGAGCAGAAGGTACCGCCCGCGCCAGTCAAGACGGCGGCGTGCAACGCAGGGTTGCGCTCCATCTCGTCGATGGCTTCGCACACACCGTAAGAGACAGCGCGGTTGACTGCATTTTTTTGCTCAGGCCGATTGATGGTGATGATGACCAGGCCGTCTGAGTGTTCAATCAAAACTTCAGGAGTGTTCATGAGGGTGTCAATGTTGAGTCAAGTGGTGCCGTTTTGAGCAAGCGTGGCGATGCGAGCCGCATCGTAACCAAGTGCCGCAAGCACATCACCCGTATGCTGCCCAAGCGAAGGTGGTGGCGAGTTGATGCTTGCCGGTGTGCCAGAGAACTTCACTGGGAAACCCAGCTGCGGAATGCGGCCCTCGATCGGATGGTCTACATGCAAAAGCATTTGACGCGCACGCATGTGCGGGTCGTCGAATGCCTCACGCATGGAATTGACCGGGCCACCAGGAATGTCGTTGGCAAAAAACAGGTCAACCCATTCCTGTCGTGTTCGCTGGCGAAAGACATTCTCCATCAGTTGGAACTGGCTCTCACGGGCATCGCCCTCGGGAAACTGATCTTCCTTCAGCTGTGGCACGCCTGCGAGATCGCAAAAGCGAGCCCAAAAATGATCCTCTAGCGCGCCCAGCGTCACATAGTGACCATCCTTGCAGCGAAAAATGCCGTAGCACGGCGCGCCGCCAGTATTGCGGTATTCACCCCCCTTGGGCTCCACGCTGCCAAACAAGGGCTCCGCCGCATGGTAGGTAAGGAACGCCACAGCGGCGTCCATCATGGAGACATCGACGAACTGGCCTTCTCCTGTGTTTTGTCGCGCGAGCACGGCTGCCAGAATGCCCCAGGCGCCAATCATCGAAGCACCAATATCTGCGGCAAGGAGCCCAGGCACCATCGGGCCTTCGCCTGCTTTGCCAAAGAGGGGCAGCGCCCCGATAACGCCAAGGTAATTGAGGTCATGCCCCGCAACACGCCGATAAGGTCCGTCCTGACCATACCCGGAGATGGCGCAGTAAACCAGACGAGGGTTGATCTTCTTGAGTTCTTCGTAACCTAAGCCTAGACGGTCCATGACGCCTGGACGAAAACCTTCGACCACCACATCGGACTGCGCAGCGAGTTCGCGAAAGATCTTTTTGCCTTCCTCGTGTTTGAGGTTCAAGGTCATGCTCCGCTTGTTTCGGTTGCATAAGAGAAATGTGCCTGAATCGACCTTGCCCATTGGCGGGAAGCTACGCTGGTAATCGCCGCGTCCAGGCTCCTCCACCTTCAGAATGTCAGCTCCAAGATCACCCAACAATTGGGTGCAGAGGGCGGCAGGTAACAGCCGACTTGCATCTAGCACTTTCAGTCCAGTGAGCGCACCGCGCAGATCTTTTGGGGTGTGGGTATTGCGGTCACTGTTTGTCATGTGGAGGCTTTCCTTCGTGTGCCGCGGTGTTCGTGGCCCAATTGTTTGTCAATCTGATCAACACAGGCACGCGCCTCTGTCAATATTTTGCGCTCGTGTGTTTTGGTTGCGCGGGTGGACAGCACCGACACGTGCACTGCTGCAACAACGTTCCCCGTCCCGTCGCGTATTGGTAAGGCATAGCCCACCACGCCGGCCATGGCTTCCTCCTCGCTTCTCGAGAAGCCCACGTCACGAATGCGAGCGTATTCCTTCTTTAACTGCTGCGGATCGGTGATGGTGACGGGCGTCATTTTGGGCAGCTTGCCGGCAAGCGCATGAGCTTCGAGCCGCCCATCGAGTGCCGCAAATAGCTTTCCAGTGGCAGTGCAGTGCATCATCAATGGCTCGCCCAGTCGAATGTCCAGTGAGATTCGCTGGTTGCCTAAAACGCGGTCCACGTAGATAACTCGTTGGCCAACTCGCATGGCCAGGTAAATGTCGTCACCAAGTTCGCGCGCAAGGTCCTGCAGCGGCCGCCGTGCCACCGTGCGCAAGTCAAGCGACTGGACGGTGCGCAACGCAAGCGACACTGTGCGCGGACCGACGGCATAGCGCAGGTCGTCATCGATCGTGACCACCTCAGCGCTCACCATGGTCTGCAGCATGTTGTGCAGGCTGCTCACTGGCAGGTCTAGAGCCTGTTTGATTTCTGTCAGGCGCAAAGGGGTATTGCGCTCGGTCAGCAGCTTGAGGATGTCGAAGGTTCTCAGGTAGCGCTCTGGGCTCATGGTCGGTGCGGACTCACATTAAAAATTCGTAATTTCGAAACTAAATTCGGATGATGGAAATTATCTGAAGTCAGACAATCCGTCAAGCTGTTATCAAAAAACAACTTGCCGAGTAGACTCGGGTGCGTTAACATTTCCTAATTATGGAATAGTTTTCCAGATTTCGAAATACTAAACATCTCGAACAATGCCATGAGCATGCCCGAATCCAGGACCATTCCGCTGCTGATCAAGGAGCAAGCCAGGCGCTTCGCCAGCAATGAAGCGCTGATTGACGGCACGCGCCGCTATACCTACGCGCAGCTTCTTGATGAAACCAACAGCGTGGCGCGCGGGCTCCTTGCGATTGGCGTGACGCGTGGCGATCGCGTTGCCATCCTCATGGGTAACCGAGCAGAATGGCTGATCACATTTCTGGCCATTCAGCAAATCGGCGCCGTGTCAGTGGGGCTGAACACCTGGTCCTCCGCTCGAGAACTCGAATACACCCTGTCGCATGCCGAGGTCAGTTGCTTGGTGGCTGCAGGCCGACTGCGCAGCCAAGATTTCCGCGCTGCCATTGCCGGCATCCGTGGCCGTGGCTCCCTGAACCGTTTGCAAAGCCTTGTCTGGATCGATGATCACCTGGCGCCTGAGGTGGCGTCTGAACTCACCGATAAAATTAGCGGCGAACTGAACGGCGAACTGAATGGCGAAATCAACTGGAGCGAACTGTTGCGCCGCGGTCAGGCTATAACTCAAGAACAGGTAGACATATCAGCACATGCCGTGCAACCTGACGACGACGCCATGTTGTTATACACCTCTGGCTCCACCGCCGCGCCCAAAGGCATCCTGCTGCAGCACGGTTACTGGATCAGCAACTCCTTCCAGATTGGTGAGCGACAGCACGTCACGCAGCACGACAGGCTGTGGTTGGCAGTATCGTTGTTCTGGAGTTTTGGGATTGTCAATGCAGCGCCCAATTTGCTCACCCACGGCGGCTGCGTGGTGTTGCAAGAAAGCTTTGATGCCAGTGAGGCGTTAGCGTTGATCGAGCGCGAGCGCTGCTCCATTTTCTATGGCACACCCAACATCGTTCAAGCCTTGTGGGAGCACCCTAAGCGCGCGCAGTTCGACCTCTCCTCGCTGCGCAGCGGCGCCACCATCGGCACACCTGAGCAGGTTCAACGCACCATTGACCTGGGCGTGCGCGAGATCTGCAACATCTACGGTCTGAGCGAAACATATGGCAATTGCGCTGTGACGGATGCGCACGACCCACTCGCGATAAGGCTGCAATCGGTCGGCCTTCCTCTGCCTGGTGTCACCTTGCGCATTTGCCACATCGACTCGGGAGAGCCACAGCCTGCGGGCGAAGTGGGTGAGATCAGGGTTAAAGGACCGGTGGTCAGGGAATACCTCAAGGATCCAGCAAAAACTGCAGAATCCTTCGACGAAAGCGGCTTCTTTCGCACAGGAGACTTAGGCTTGCTCGATGCCGATGGCCGCTTGTACTTCAAGGGCCGTATCAAGGAAATGATCAAGAGTGGCGGTATCAACATCGCCCCCGCCGAAGTCGAAGAGGTGCTGATGCGCCATCCAGCTGTCCGCACTGCTTATGTGATTGGCGTACCGCATCCGGGACTGGACGAGGCGCTTGTTGCCATTGTCATTCCCGAAGCCGGACTGATACCAGTGCACGCTGAGTTGTTGGCATTCTGCAAGAATGAAATGGCCGCCTACAAAGTACCGCATCAGTTCCACTTCACCACCGAAATAGAGTTACCCCTGACCACCACTGGCAAGGTGCAGAAGGCCAGGTTGCATACACTTCTGCCAACCAACGGAGAGCCCAAACCATGAGCGAAGACAGCTTCTTGAACGAGCGCCCGAATGCCTGGGGTCGCTGGGGTGCAGAAGATGAAGCAGGCGCACTCAACCTCATTGGCCCCGAGCAAGTCAAGCGCGCAGCTGGCTTGGTGCAGACTGGCAAGGTGGTGCGGCTTGCACAACTCCTCTCTGACAAAACGCCTGTACCACGCCACCGTGCGGGTCTGCAACATTTCATGGGACGCGACGGCGGTGATTACGCTGCAGGCGCCAAGCGTCCCGGTGGTTTCCAGTTTGCAGAAGACACCGTGGTCATGCCTTTGCACATCGGCACCCACATCGACGCGCTTTGTCACGCTTGGTGTGACAGCCGCATGTTCAACAACTACCGTGAAGAAACCATGCGCAGTACCAGCGGCGCCACACGACTTGGGGTAGAAAAAATGCCGCCAGCCGTCACCCGTGGCTTGCTGCTAGACGTGGTTGGCTTGCGAGGCCGCCCCTTGCACGGTGGCGAAGTGGTCTCGAGGGCTGACCTTGAAGCCTGCCTTGCTGCTGCACAACTTCAGATCGAGCCCGGCGACGCGGTACTGCTGCATACCGGTTGGTTGGCCGCTCAAAAAGGCGTACACGATGTCGACTTCAATACAGAGCCTGGCATCGACCACGAGGCAGGTCTCTGGCTGGCGCAACAAGACGTTTCCCTCATTGGTGCCGACAACTACGCTGTCGAGGTGTTGCCCTTCGCAAACGGTACCGTGTTTCCTGTACACCAATGTGTGATCCGTGATTTTGGTATTCCTTTGCTTGAAGGTCTGCTGCTAGAACCACTGGTTCACACTGGCCGACGCGAGTTCCTTTTTGTCGCTGCAGCGCTGCCTATCGTTGGCGCCACCGGTAGCCCGCTGACCCCACTGGCAATTCTCTGAAACACAAGGCCATGAAACCCCAAAACACAAACCCTGGACCACTGGCAGGCATCCGCGTCCTCGAGATTGCCTCGATGATTCTCGGCCCGCTGGCAGGCCAATATCTGGGTGACCTCGGCGCAGATGTGATCAAACTCGAGCCACCTGAGGGCGATCTCACACGCTCAATTGGGCCAAGACGTTCACCACTGATGGGCTCGTTCTTTCTCTCCAGTAACCGCAGCAAGCGGAGTATTGTGGTCGACCTGAAAAAAGCTGAAGGTCAGGCCATCCTGCGCAGCTTGTTGAAAGACACCGACGTGTTGCTGCACTCGCTCAGAACACCGGCCGCCAACAAACTCGGCCTTGACTATGAAACGCTCAAGCAGATCAACCCAAGCATCGTGTACTGCCACGTCACAGGCTACAGCGACGATGGCGCCTATGCAGGGCGACCAGCCTACGACGACATTGGTCAAGCGGCCTCGGGCCTTGCGCAATTACAAACTGCCGTAGCAGGTCAGCCACGCTTCATGCCTTCTATCTTTGCGGACAAAATTGGCGCGCTGCATGCCAGCATCGGCATGCTTGCCGCCATCGCACATCGAACTGCTACAGGACAAGGCCAGCAAGTTGAAGTGCCGATGTTTGAAAGCCTGGTGGCTTTCAACATGGCCGAACACCAATGGGGGTTCTGCTTCGATCCGCCCATCGGACCCATGGGCTATCAGTCCGTTAGCACTGCTGCACGGCGCCCCTACAAAACGAAGGATGGATACCTCGCATTGCTGCCTTATTCGGATGCAAACTGGCGCAGTCTGTTCGAACTTGCAGGTGAACCGCAAATCATGGACGACCCGCGCTTTTCTACCTTCGCTGCGCGGCAGAAGCACTTCCGCGAGGTCTGGGACGAAATCGAGCGGCAGGCGGCGCGAAAGACCAATGCCGAGTGGCTTGCGCTTCTATCAAATGCAGACATTCCGTTTTCGGTGGTTAACTCGCTGGAAGACCTGACCCACGACCCACACCTTGAGAGCGTCGGATTCTGGACCATCGCTGAACACCCAAGCGAAGGCCCACTGCGTTTTGCCGCTAGCCCAGTAGATCTGCGCACCTCTCCCATGCGCATGACACGCATGCAGCCACGTCTGGGAGAGCACAGTGCAGAGATCCTGCGTGAGTGCGGCTATGACGAAACATCCATTGCAAACCTGACCGCTACTGGCGGCGCCTGCCGAGGCCAAGATATATGATCCCACGCACCATCTTCTCACCCGAGCACGAGTCGTTCCGCGATACCGTGCGCCGCTTCATCGAAACAGAAGTCACACCACACCATGCAGAATGGGAAAAAGTGGGCCAGGTGCCTCGCTCACTTTGGAAAAAGGCTGGCGAACTCGGTCTGTTGTGCGTCAACGCGCCGGAGGCCTATGGCGGTCAGGGCGCTGACTTTCTTTACAGCGCCATCCTGATTGAAGAGATGGCACGCGCCGGTGCAACGGGTCCGACTTTTTACCTGCACTCGGACATCGTCGCTCCTTACCTCGTGGACTTTGGCACCGAGGCGCAAAAAGCCAAATGGCTACCGCGGATGGCTACTGGCGACGTGGTGGTGGCGCTGGGTATGAGCGAGCCGTCCGGCGGCAGCGATGTGCAAAACATTCGCACCCAAGCCATTCGCGATGGAGATGAATACGTGATCAATGGCCAAAAGGTCTTCACCACCAATGGTCACAGCGCAGACCTTCTGCTGCTGGCTTGCAAGACCGACCCCACGCAAAAAGCCAAAGGCGTGAGCTTGATTCTGGTTGAAACCGACCGGGCAGGCTTCACCCGTGGTCGCAAGCTTGAGAAGATTGGTTGCAAAGCCCAAGACACATCGGAGTTGTTCTTCTCAGATGTGCGGGTACCGGTAAGCAACTTGCTTGGCACCGAAGGCGGTGGCTTCGGCATCTTGATGACCCAACTCGCGGGGGAGCGGCTCATTCAGGCCATCCGTGCAGTCTCAGCGTCGGAGGCCGCGATCGAGTGGACGCTGGCCTACGCAGTCGATCGCAAAATGTTCGGTCAAACGCTGGCCGACTTCCAAAATACTCGCTTCAGCTTGGCCAATCTGCACGCGCAGGTCCTCGCCCAACGTGTGTTTGTTGACCGCTGCATTCAATTGCATGCTGACGGCAAGCTCGACGCAGTTGACGCTGCTTCGTGCAAGCTTGTCACAACTGACTTGCAGTTCAAGGTCATGGACGAGTGCCTGCAATTCTTCGGTGGCTGGGGCTATATGTGGGAGTACCCCATCGCCAGAGCCTTCGCCGATGCGCGCATGTGCCGCATTGGAGGCGGCACCGCCGAAGTAATGAAGCAGATCATTGCCAATTCACTCTTGCCGCGCGTGCGAAAAGTCTGAGCCTGTGCAGCAGCCCCATTGAGCCACCCTTTGCCAAAAATTTTTCCTGAACCCCCAACCTACACAACTGGAGACAAGTCAATGCCCACAAAACTTCACTTCCTTCTCAAATCCACCATCGTCGTGGCCAGCATCGCTACAGGTCTTTTCGCGCAAGCGCAGACGAGCTGGCCAGGCACCGCGTCCGTCAAGGTCATCGTTCCGTTCTCTTCCGGTGGCGCCTCCGACGTACTCACTCGCACACTGTCACAGCGCCTACAAGACAAAATCGGCGGTAACTGGGTCGTCGAAAATAGAACTGGTGCAGGCGGAAACATCGGCATGGAAGCTGTTAAGAGCGCAGCACCCGACGGCACCACCATCTCTTCGGCAACCATCGGCACACTGTCGATCAATCAGTTCTTGTTTGCCAAGCTGCCCTACGACCCCGCTGTTGATTTCGAATATGTTTCAAAGATCTGGGAGAACTGCAACGCTTTCGTTGTCGCACCCAACAACCCTGCGCGCAACGTCAAGGAATTTTTGGACTGGGCCAAGCAGCGACCCAAGGGTGTGAACTTCGGTTCAGCTGGCGTTGGCACCACCCCTCACTTGGCGGGTGAATTGTTCCGCGCACGCACCGGCATCCAAGCTGTGCACATTCCCTTCCGTGGTGCGGCACAGTCGATGCCAGCCCTGATGGCTGGCGACACCGATTTCGCCATCGACAACATCGCCAGCTACACACCCCTGATCAAATCAGGCAAGGTGCGCGCACTTGCCGTCACTTGCCCAGAGCGTTGGCCAACCATGCCGGAAGTGCCAACCATGGCTGAAGCTGGCGTGCCAGACTTCGTGGTCACATCCTGGGGCGCTTTTGTTCTGCCAAAGGGTACACCAGCCGCCATCGCCACAAAGCTTTCTCAGGCAATCGCCGAATTGGCGGCCGATCCAGCGCTGAAGGCCAAGTACTTAGAGATTGGCGCCATCATCAAACCCACGTCACCGAAAGAGACAGCCGACTTCGCCGCCAGCGAGCGAGTGAAATGGCGTGAAGTGGTCAGAATCTCTGGCGCCAAGCTGGACTGACATCGTATGAGCATTCGTGTCGCTGTCATTGGTGCAGGTGCGGCCGGTCTGTGCTCGGCAAGGCACCTGCTGAATCGCGGCGTAGAAACAGTGGTCTTTGAAATTGGCAGTTGCATTGGTGGCCTCTGGGTCTACGGCAACGACAACGGTCTATCGCCGGCTTACGACTCGCTGCACCTGAACTCCGAAGCCAGGGTCACGGCGTACAAGGACTACCCGTTTCCAGAGGGTGGCCCACTCTACCCAGACCATCGAAAAGTTCGAGAGTACTTAGAGGCTTACGCAGAAAAATTCGGTGTCACGCCGCACATCCGCTTTGGTTCGCGCGTCACGGAGGTTGCGCCTGTGGGGGCGGGGCGCTGGTGCGTTACGTTGGCAGACGGCAGCAGCTCGGAGTTTGATGCCGTGGTGGTCGGTAGCGGCCACCAAGGCTTGCCATCCCACCCAAGCTGGCGCGATGATTTCACGGGCGAATATTTGCATTCGCACAGCTACCGCATACCCGAGCCCTTCAGAGGCAAACGGGTCTTGGTGGTCGGCATGGGCAATAGCGCGGTTGATATTGCGGCTGATATCTGTGTTGTCACGAAGTCTGCCACCATCTCGGCGCGTTCGCCGGTCCTGATGATGCCGCGCATGCTGTTTGGTGTACCCACCTCACGCGTACTGGGACGACTCGAAAAGCCTTGGATGCCCTGGCCCGTGCGGCGCACCATTCGCGAGACGCTCACACGCATCGTGCACGGTCGCATGGAGCAATGGGGCTTTGTCACACCCAAGAGTCGAACCCACCCAACCAGTCACCCAAGCCTGATGTCGCATTTCGTATGGGACCGCATCAAAGCCAAGCCAGGCATTGCATCGGTCAAGGAACAAGAAGTCACGTTTGTTGACGGCACGAGCGAGACCTACGACAGCGTCATCGTTGCGACTGGCTATCAGGTCGACTTGCCCTTTCTCGCACCTGAACTGAGGCCACTCAACGGACACAAGCTAGAACTTTTCCTGCGAGTTGTTCACCCTGCCCATAGAGGCCTTTATTTCGTTGGCATGTTCAACGTGGCAGGCGGCGGCAACATTCGCATGATGGACGATCAAGCCGAATGGGTGACCCAGCTTGTCACAGGCGAACTCCCACCGCCCGATCAGGCCGCCATCCAAGTCGGGATGGAAGAGGAGCAGGCATACCTGCGCAAGCACTACCCTGCGGCACCGCGTTATGCGCTGGAACTCGATCCCGTGTTCTACCGCAAGCAACTACAGCGCGAATTCCAACGCGCAATCGGTGCTCGCAACAACCCACAAAGGAACGCGAAGTGACACTGCGAGACAAGGCCTGCGTCACTGGCGTTGGCGAAACAACTTACATGCGAGGCTCAACCCAGAGCGCATTCGAGCTGCAAATCGAAGCTTCGTTGAAAGCAATAGCCGATGCCGGACTCGACCCCAAACAGATTGACGGAGTCATTCCCATCGGCATCGTCAGCGCTACGGCAGAGGATTTCATCGACAACTTCGGTATCCCAGACTTGCGCTTTTCTGCACTTGTCCCTCATGGCGGCGCAAGTCCTGTCATGGCTTTGCAGTGCGCGGCTGCAGCAGTCGCTGCGGGCGTATGCAATCACGTTCTCATTGCCTTTGGTCGCAACGTCACAGGCGCTGCCGCAACCAAGGCAGGTGCGCGCATTCACACGATGCCGCAGTTCCATTACGTGACCGAATTTGAGTACCCCATTGGCAACGCTGCACCAGCCCAAATTTATGCCCCGATGGCACAGCGTCACATGGCCCTGTACGGCACCAAGGTCTCGCACTTTGGCGAGGTGGCGGTGGCACACCGACAACATGCACTGCTCAACGACAACGCAGTGATGAAAAAGCCCATGACGCTAGAAGACCACGCAAATTCCCGCATGATCGCCGACCCATTTCGATTGTTCGACTGCAGCTTGGAAAGCGATGGTGGCGCAGCTTGCATCGTGAGCTCAGCCGAGCGCGCGTCCGACCTCAAACACCGGCGTATTTTTATTTCAGGCACAGCGGCAGGACACCCAGACCAACCTGGCGCCATTACCCAACGGCCCGACATGACAAGCCTTGGCATTGCCAAGGCCGCACAGCGCGCTTTCCAGATGGCTGGTGTCACCCATGCCGACATTGATGTTGCCGAAATCTACGACTGCTTCACTTATGCGGTTATCCGTCAGCTTGAGGATCTCGGTTTTTGTAAGAAGGGTGAGGGTGGGCCGTTCGTCGAGGGTGGCCGTCTGCGACTTGACGGAGCGCTACCCACCAACACTCACGGTGGCCTATTGTCGCAGGCGCATGTCTGGGGCTTGAACCACATTGTCGAGCTGGTGCGACAGCTGCGCGGCAATGCTGGCAGGGCTCAGGTTAAGGACGCAGAAGTCGGGCTGGTCACAGGCTATGGTGACCTCGGTGACGGCGCTGTGGCCATCATGCGCAGGGGTTAAAAATGACACACGCATCAAACACCACCATGACAGACACCCCGCCAAGGCCATCGCCCAAGATCACGCCGTTGTCAGCACCTTATTGGGAAGCTGCCGCGCAAGGTCGCCTGCTGCTGCAAAAGTGCGCGAGCTGCGGCAAGGTGCGCCACTACCCCCGCATGTTGTGCGATGCCTGCTACTCTAATAGCACAGACTGGGTCCAAGCAAGCGGCCGTGGCAAGGTTCACAGCTGGACGATCTGCCACCATGCATTTCACCCATCTTTCGTTAAAGATTTGCCTTACACCTTGGTCACCGTTGACCTCGACGAAGGCGTGCGAGCGTTGGGCCGTTGGCGTGGCACGGCTCTCTCCATTGGCGATGAAGTCCTAGCTCAATTCGATCAGCGCAGCGAGGGACCTGAGCTGTTCTTCACTGCCGCAACCGGCACACCGTGATGAAAGCAACCGTCATGACACCAGCAGAATCTGCAATTCAACAACCCACCGCTCGACCGGTCTATGAACTGCTCGCGCACGACATCAAGGATGCAGGCGTAGAGGCAGTCTTCGGCCTGATGAGCGACGATACAGCGCGGCTTGTATCAAGCATCGACTCTCTTGACGTTAGCTTTCACGGTGCTAGGCACGAGAGCGTGGCGGTGGCGATGGCCGAAGGTTACGCCAGCGCGTCTGGCCGCATTGGCGTTGCCATCGTCGGCCGCGGGCCGGCCACCGCCAACGCTCTGAATGGCGCCCTGTTCGCTGAGCGCAGCGGCGCCCGCGTCCTCTTGATCATGGGCGCCACGCCGGTTGCGCGGCCAAGCATCAACAGCCTTGGCCCCGACGGCAAACGCTTTGATGCCGACGCGGTTCTCAAGGCAGCTGGCTTGCGCACCTTCACCATCACCCACGCTAGTGCTGCCCGAGCAACGCTTGCCGCCGCCATGGCAGCGGCGCAAGAAGGTCTTGCCGTGTTGCTGTTACCCACGGATGTGCAGCGCGCCTGCCCGGTGCTCGTCGAGGAACCATCGACTCGGCTTAGCCCACGCGCTCTGCGGCGTCCCACGCCCGGCTCACTGAAGGCGGCGGCGGCCTTGCTTGCCACCAGCAGTAAGCCTTTGATCATCTGTGGACTGGGTGCACACCAAGATGCTGCACGCCCACACATTGAGCGGCTGGCTGAAAGCCTTGGTGCCGTGGTTGCAACCACCCTCAAGGCCAAGGACATGTTTTCCGGCTACGCCTTCAATGCAGGACTCATAGGCTCGTTCTCGCACGCAGCAGGACGGCGGTTGTTTGATCAGGCAGATTGCATCATCGCTTTCGGTGCCAGCCTGAACCAGCGAACGACCAGCTATGGAGGCGCGATACAAGCGGGTGTGCCCGTGATCCAGGTCGACTGCGACCGCAGCCACATCGGTCGCTGGTGGACAGTCGATGTGGCCATGGTCTCTGACGTGCTGCCCGCTATCGAGGATCTGCTCAGCGCCCTGCCTGAGCGCAGCGCAGCCGAGAAGCCGTTCCACACCGAAGCCAACAGCAAGGCGCTGGCAAGCTTTGACCTTGCCAGCGAATTTCAGCCTGCGAACACGCCGCGAACGGTAGACCCGCGCTCGCTCACTTTGGCACTTGACCGGCTGCTCCCAACCAACCGCAATGTCGTTTATGACGCCGGCAACTTCTTCCAGGTGGTGCCTTACTTCAGCGTCCCTGGCCCCGCGCACTTCAAGACGTCGATCGACTCCTCATCGATTGGCATGGGCTTTGGCACTGCTTTGGGTTTTGCTCGCGCACGGGCAGCGCAGACCACTGTGTTGTTCATCGGCGATGGAGGCTTGCTCATGACGCTGGGCGAGCTTGAAACAGGTGCGCGCGAAGATCTTCCGCTTGTCATTGTGCTGATGAACGACTGCGCCTATGGTGCCGAGCTGCACTACCTCAAGGAGCGGAACATGCCAGTGGCCAAATCGCAATTTCTTGACATCGATTTCGCACCGGTTGCCGAAGCCTTTGGGTACCAGTCGTTCACCATCCGCACGTTGGATGAACTGCAGGCTATCGGGAGCACCTTGCAGGCAGCGGCGGGGCCACTTTTCCTCGACTGCAAAATCAATGGTGCCATCGCCGCACCCTTTGTGCTTGAGGCACTAGAACATGAGAGGCGCAAGCCCTGACAACCATGTCGAAAGCGCCACTTTCCAATCATCCAGCCGAGCAGGTTACCAAAGGCATGCGCAAGCTGATTGCTCAAGCCATCCCCTCGGCACACAACATTGTGCTGAGCAATCTGGTGCGAAGCGCTGGTGGTCTCTCGCGTGAAAACTGGTCGGTTGATGCAACCTGGACCGACGACACCGGTTCACACAGCCACCCTTTGATGCTCATGCGCGATGCGGCTGGCACGCTGTTGAACACCGAGCGCGAGCGCGAGTTCTCCGTGCTGAAGGCGCTGACCCACACAGACGTACCCGCCCCCAAGGTGTTCTGGATTGACAAGCTCGGCAGCTGCTTAGGCTCACCCTCGGTCGTGATGGAGCGCATGCCGGGACACTGCGACTACCTGATCCTCAACGGTTCAGCCCCGCTCGACGTGCGTCTGGCATTGGCAAGGGCCTTTACCGGCCTGATGGCCAAAATACACGCTGTTGATTGGCAGGCGCATGGCCTCGCCTCCAGCCTGGGTCTGTCTCCATGCCATCTAGGCCAGCCTAGCAAGCAAGTTCAACCAAAAAAGCTCTCACTGCAAGAGCTGGCTCACTGGGAGACCGAGTATCGCAAAGCACAGCTCGAGCCTCACCCAGAACTCGATTACATCTTGGCTTGGCTCAAGCACCGAGCCCCATCAGCAGAAGCCATCGTGCTGGTACACGGCGACTTCAAGCCAGGCAACGCTCTGGTGGATGGCGGCCGCATCATTGCCAAGCTTGATTGGGAGACCGCGCACCTAGGCGACCCATTAGAAGACCTTGGCTGGGTGACAAACCCCGTTCGCAAACGCGAGCACCAGATCACAGGTCACTGGGAGCGGCGTGAGATTGTCGCCGCCTACCGCGAGCTGACTGGCCGCACAGTGCGCGAAGCCGACCTGCTGTGGTGGAACGTGTTCTCGTGTTGGAAGCTCTCGGTCATCCAGCTCACGGCAGTGGCCGAGTTTGTGGCGGGACGCTACAACCGAGTGTTCCAAACCCCGTCATGGTTGTACCGACCGATGTTTCAGATGATGGAGGCAGCAGAGACAGCTGAGGTTTCAGAGACAGCGCCAAGCGCAGAGATCGAAAGGAGCCTGCCATGAGGCCAAGCATCGAAGAGCAATTGCAAGGCACCTGCCGAGTTCTTGAAACTGTTGTGGCGCCTTGCGTCAATGACCCTATGGCCCGCACTATGCTAGATGGGCTTATTGCCAACTTGCGCATGCTCACTGTTGCCTTACCCGCTGTGCCAAGCTTCCTTCAACAAGACAATGAAACCACTGCGCAGCTCCTATTGGTTCTGACCAACTCGCTGCCTGCCAATCTCCAAGCCCAGGTGATCGACACCTTGAACAAACCCAATCCAGACCCCACCGATGTGGCCGCCCTCGATGCGCACAACACCAGCCTGCGCAATCTTCTGGCGCAGGCTGTTTGCATCCAGGGACTCTCTGCCGACCAACATCGCATCATCGTGCAGCACATGAGCGAGCGCGCGTCTCGCGTCCCTATGCGCTATGTCGCAACATCGCCCAGCCCGCCTTCTTCTGTGAAAACCTAAACCATGCTCACACCCCTAGACGACACACTCTGTCACCAGTTGCCCACCACCTTCGACCATGTTTGGACCAGTGACCCTCGCTGGTTTGATCGCTACTGGTTTGCCATTTACTCAAAGGATGGCAGCGTGGCCATTCAGATCACCATGGGTGCCTATCGCAACATGAATGTGCTAGACGGCGGTGCCGTGATGATCGTCGACAACAAGCAATACAACGTGCGCGTCTCGCGCTCTTTGGGCAGCAGCGTTGAGACTGTCTGCGGCCCACTGCGCGTGCGCCCCATCGAGCCGCTCAAGTCGTTTGAAATTAGCATTGCCCCCGGGGAGCATGCCTTGCAAGGAGAACTGCGCTGGGAGTGTGTGGAGCCAGCGCACGAAGAGCACCCGCACTACACCCGACTCCAATCGCGCACCGTCGAAGATTACAGACGCTTCGACCAAATTGGCGTGGCCATTGGCTGGCTGGAAGCGGGCGGCCGCCGCATTGAAATCGACCGCTGGTGGGCCTGCCGCGATCACTCCTGGGGCGTGCGCCGCGGCATGGGCGTGCCAGAGCCCGTGACCGGACCCAAGGTCACGCTGGCTGAGAAAGGCCATGTGATGTCCTTTCTGTTCTTCTCAACCGACACCATGAGTGGTTCGCTGCTGTTCTCTGGGCGGGGCGACGACAAGCCTTACACCACCGGCGTTGTCACAGACCGCCGCACGCAAGAGCGGTACCACGCCACCAAAATCGACCTCAGCGTCGACCTGCATGAAGGGACGCGACGCTTCCGTCAGGCCAGCGTTGAAGCCACGCTGGAGGATGGCCGTGTGTTGCGCATCAGCGTGCATGCACGTGGTGCGTCAATTGCGATGCAGGGACTGGGCTACAGCGGTGGCTACAACGACGGCAAAGGTCTCGGTGCCTGGCGTTCAGAAAACCTTTTGGAGACGGATGTCTGGGATGTCTCGCATCCGTCAAAAGTTGTCTACCCCGATGGCACTCAGAAGGAACACTGGCACCGTATTCAACCAGTGAGCCTGTCCGCCGATTTGAACGGAGAGATCAGCGCAGGGATGGGCAGCATGACGCTCACCATCGCTGGCAAGTTGCCGCAACACCTGCAGCTGCAGTCGCAGCAAGCTAACCCCTAACAAGTGTGCATGACTGATATGGCCACTTCCACGCTCGCTGACTGCCTTCGTCCAGGTGACCGAGTCCTGATCGGTCAGGCCTGTGGTGAACCCGTCGGGCTGGTCGCAGACCTTTTTGAACAAGCGGCTCGACTGGGTCATCTCAACGTGTTCTGCGGTTACTCGCTCAATCCGGCTTGGGAGAATCAAGTGCCAGACAGTTTGCACGTCACAACCTATTGTGGTCTGGGCACCATGGGCAAGCTGCTGGCGCGCCAGGGGGCTCGGCTCGTGCCGTCCTCACTGTCCCAACTATCGGCACAGCTGCGCTCGCGAAAACTTGCAGTTGACGTTGTGTTGCTCCAAGTCTCACCTGCTGATGCAGAGGGCTACCACAGCCTGGGCTGCGCAGTCGACTACGCTTGGGATGCGGTCCAGGTTGCGCGCCAGGTGGTGGTCGAGGTGAATCTCAACATGCCTACCACGCGCGGTGCCCCTCGCTTGCACAGCAGCAAAGTGCTGGTGGCACGCCAAAGCAATGCGCCCCTGCTTGAATCACTGGTCGAAGAGCCAGGCGATTTGCAGCGGCAATTGGCCCGCCACGTTGCAAGCCTGGTGCCCGATGGCGCCACGCTGCAGCTGGGCATTGGCAGTCTTGCTAGGGCAATTGCAGAAGAGTTGCAATCGCGTCGCGGGCTGAAAGTTCGTTCGGGGATGGTGGGCGACTGGTTCCTGAGTTTGCTCGCCAGTGGCGCAATTGACACAGGCGCGCCGAACGCTTGCTTGGGCTCATTGGCAGTTGGTAGCCAGCATCTTTACAACACGCTGTCGTGCGACAGTCTTCTTGGATTTGCGCAGCCGGCACTGCTTGCACAACCCATAGCCGGATCGCCGATGATGGCCATCAACTCGGCCATTGAGGTAGACCTGTCTGGGCAGGTGAATGCGGAATGGTTGGGCGAACGCTACGTGGGCGCTGTGGGCGGCCAGACCGATTATTTCCGTGCAGCACGCGCCTCAGCCGGCGGACTGGCAATTTTGGCGCTGACATCCAGCACTGGGCGCGGTGCCAGCCGCATCATCCAGCACTGCAATCGTGTCACCTCCACCTATTGCGATGTCGATGTGATCGTGACGGAGCATGGTGTGGCAGACATCCGAGCCACCACACTGCAAGAACGCTGCCAGCTGATCGCCGCCATTGCTTCGCCAGAACATCGGGATGCGTTGTTACAGTCAGGGCAGAAGTAAAACTGCACAGACACTATGGCAGCTCAGCAAACTGGCGGCCCAGAACATACGTCATCACAAACTACCTAAGTTTTTAATGGGTAAGCAAATCAAGCACTTGGGGGTCAGTTCATCTTTCTAAAGGTTGAGACAGAAACTGGTTATGTGAGTTTTCAAACTCCTTTTTGTTATGCCTATATGACAGCCATCATCTAGCGCTGAATCGCCGTAGCAGGCTTTCCAAAGGTCCTATCGCCCAGCGAGATTGCGTCGCCTTCGCTAGCAGGTCCAGCACGATCCATGTACCCAGAGCCAGCGCCGATACTGCTCCCGCATTGAGTTTGCCGAACAGGCCCAAACCATAGGCACAGAAAACAATCGACAAAATGAGTGACTCTCCGATATACCCGCTCAGGCTCATCCTGCCCGCCGGCCTGAAGATGGCTAGAGTCTGCACTCCACCTGCATGCATCGTGGCGAGTACCGACACATAACCCCAACTGAGTAGCGGCGCTCCGGCAAATCCGAGTGCTATCCCTGCCGTTTCGCGCAGCTCCCAAGAGCCGACCTGAGCGCCAGGACCTACAACGAGCCACGCAGACAGGAATCCGAGACACAGTCCAGGGCTTAGGCCCCAGCGCAGACCAGCCTGCCAAAGTGGCCTGTGAAGTTCGGGTCGAGCAAAAAGGCTCCGACGTCCAGCCACTAGGCCGAGTGCAAACGCCGCCAGTACGCCCAAGCCGTTGAGCAAGAAGATACTTGATGATGCCAATGGCCAGAAAGAAATCCGCGCAACGGTTGCTTCAAAAAAACCACCTTCACGCATCGCTTGATTAAACGATTGACCGGCAGCTATCCACTGCTTATCAGTAAGAGATCCGACTGGCTCCGCCATAACTGCAATCGGGAGAGCAGCCAGCAGAAGTAGCCAAGCAATCCCCGCAAAAACTGCCACGCGCAGAACCATCCGATCACTGAGACGGCGCATCCACGTCAGAGTAAGACCCAATACTGCATATAAAAACAAGATGTCGCCCACAAAAAGTAGTGCAGCATGCGCGATACCCAAAAGACCGAGGCCCAGCAGGCGACGCCGGAAGCGACGTACAGAAGTTACACCTTCGTCTTTGACTATAAAGTGCATGCTGTAGCCGAACAGGAAGGCAAACAGCAGATAGAACTTTGCCTGAGCGAACGCTACGACGGCAAATGCTGCCGCGCGGTCGTACCAGGCGTGTACCGAGTCTGCGGTGAATCCCTCAGCGGAGATACCGAGGAATGGGGCGTTGACAAATATGATGCCAAGAAGAGCGAAGCCGCGCAGTTCGTCAGCGAACTCTTGCCGCGGCAACGGGGCAAGAGACGAGGAAAGTGAAGGGGTGGTCATGTCAGACTTCAATAAAGTTAAGCTGTCCACGATCATAATATAATGCGACGAATTACTCCATCCATAATTGTTTATTGAGGTAACACATGGCCAGAACACGGGACGAGGCGTTGCATGCGACGCGTAGACAGGACATCCTCGCAGCAGCAGCCCGCGTATTCAAAGCCAAGGGCTTTCACCTTGCGAGAACTGAAGACATCTGTGCGGAATCAGGTCTAAGCGCAGGCACCCTGTTCCGTCACTTTCCCGACAAGCGATCAATGATCGCGGCGATCGCCGATGTTGAGTTCGAGCGCTTGCGATCAGAAATCGAGCAGCTCTCGACACGAGAAGGCATCCTCTGGCTGACCCGGTTAACGGCGGAAGAACTCGCACAACTCATCGAGCCCAAGGGTTTCGAGCTTGGTACCGACAGCTGGTTAGAACTGGCTCGCGACAGCGAGGGTCGTAAACGACTGCTGGAGGTCAACCACGGATGGAGACAGATGATCTCGCGTCAACTCGAGCAGGGAAAGGCTGAGGGTTGGATCCGTAAGTCAATCGATAGCGAGGGTACCGCAACCATTTTGCTGGCCCTGTTCAGCGGTCTACAGCTAGAAAGAGAGGTAGGTTTGGCAGTGGACACGAAAGCCACCGCCTGCGCGATTGCCGATCTGTTCGGTGGCTTGCTTCCCTCCTGATGCCGCGCAACGGTCAGCCAGCCATGAGCACTTGAAACTCCCAATCGTTTTTCCTAAAGAACGAATTAACACACTTGGAAATTGCAAAACCCCAATAGAAAAAAGACAATGAAAAAAGTAATTGGCTACTTCCTCTTTGTATTGTCATTCATGGCTTGGGCTGCAATTGCAATTCTGCCTTTTTTGAATTTATCCATTGAGATGAGTGCGGCTATCACGACTGCTCTTATTGTTGGTGGTGAGATCGCGTTTGTTTTAAGCATCGCATTACTCGGCAAAGAGTTTTTAGGAAAAATCAAAAGCTTTTTTAATAAGCTTAATTTTTTCCGAAAAGAAAAATAGAGATTCAGATTAAATAGCACCCAAATAGGATCTAGCAATTGGAGGACATATGATTTACAAAGACCGAATGACAGCACGAATGGATGGCGATTTCGTTGTCTTTCTCATTGGAATGCGGATCAACAAGCCATTGGCAGTTCACAAGTATTTGCCTGTGCTAAATGCGATGCCCAAGATGCTGACGGAACTTTATACAAAACCAGAGTTGGGCTTGTTACACCACGAGATGTGGTTTTCTCGAACGATCATTTTGGTTCAATACTGGCGTTCAATGGAGCAACTCATTGATTACGCAAAGAACAAAGATTCGGCTCATTTGCCAGCTTGGCAAGCGTTCAATAAAGCTGTTGGTACGGCCGGTAGTGTTGGCATATGGCACGAAACCTACAAAGCCAGCCCCGGTACTTATGAGAACCTTTACGTGAACATGCCTGCCTTCGGTCTTGGGAAGACCGGTCTGCTGGTTGAAGCAAAGGGGCATCTCAAATCAGCATCGGACAGGTTCAAAAGCTGAGAAACCTTGGGACGACTGACGGGATTCTGGCATTCGCAAGAGTATTTTTTGGGCTCATGTTGGTGTGCAGCATCGCATAAAACCGCGTGCAATCGGTACGGTTCAAATTCAGGTTTTGAACGGGCTAAGTCAAGAGGTTTTGAGCAGAAAGCCGTCTCAACAGTTCGATCACCCTTTAAAAGGGTGACTTTCTTCAAGATCGGGGAAAGCTTGAGAAGAAAAAATTCAATCAGATCAACAACTTACAAACAGGCGTTTGAAGGATTGAAATATTGAAAGAAGTCGCTGGCGGAGAGAGAGGGATT